>MGTN01000156.1:41878-65904 GCA_001799475.1 Desulfovibrionales bacterium GWA2_65_9
GCGAGCATCCTGACCCAGAGTTTCACTGACTTTGAGTTCCTGATCATCGACGACGGCTCCACGGACGCAAGCTGGGAGCTCATCACGGCCTGCCCCGACCCGCGCATCCGCGCCGTGAAGAACGAGAGCAACCTGCTGCTGGCGGGGGTGCTGGACAAGGGCCTGCGCCTGGCCCGGGGCGAGTATGTGGCGCGCATGGACTGCGACGACGTGAGCCTGCCGGAGCGCCTGGCCCTCCAGGTGGAATATCTGGACGCCCATCCCGAAGTCGGGGTGCTGGGCACGGGCTACATCCCCATCGACGGGCAGGACCGGCCCCTGGAAGGGGCCATGCTCTACCCGGAAGGCCACCACCAGCTCCTCTGGCTGATGCTTTTCGAGAACCCGCTGGCCCACCCCTCGGCAATGCTCCGGCGTGAGGCCGCGCTCAGGGCCGGGGGCTACGATTCCGACGTCATCCGAGGGCGGGAAAGGTTCAGCGGCGAGGACTACGATCTCTGGCGGCGCATGGCGGGCGACTGCAAACGGGCTACCCTAAGCCAGCCGCTCTTGCTGCTGCGCAAGCACGGCGGCAACGTGACCCTGGTGCACCAACTGGAGAACGAAAAGAACAGCGCTGCCATCCGGCGGCTGTTCATGGCCTCGGTGCTGGGGGCGGATGTCCGGGAAGCGACCATCATGGACCTCTGGCGGCGGGAATTCCCCACGCCCGGCGCAGCGGCGGACGCGGCGGCCCTGGTGCAGGCGCTCTTCAAGGCCAGTCGACAACGTGGTGGCCTGAATCAGGCGGACCTCGCCTTCATGCGCCAGGACGCGGCGCGGCGCATCTTCGCCATCTACAGAAACGTTTGGAACCGGAGGGGAAGCCTGGGCATCGCCCTGCGCTCCCTCCTGCTCGACCCCCTGGCCCCTGCGCGCGCCTCGTTGCGCCTCCTGGACCGCAACACCAGGCGGCAGGCCGCCGCGCCCGCCCAGCAGCACAAGGCCACGGGCTGAGCGCATGGCACACCCCCGCCACATCGCTTTTGTCATCTCCTCCCTTGGCCTGGGCGGGGCGGAACGCGCCCTGGTGGACCTGGCCAACAGGCTCGCCGCGCGCGGGCACGAGCTGACCGTGCTGACCCTTGAAGGCAGCGGGCAGGAGAGCTTCTTCCCCCTGCGGCCCGAGGTGCGCCGCCTGTGCCTGGACCTGAAGCGCCCCTCCATGGGGCTTGTGTCAGGCGTGCTGGCCAACCTGGGCCGCGTGCGCGCCCTGCGCCGGACCCTGCGCGATGTGAAGCCGGACGCCGTGCTCGGGTTCATCGACACCACCAACGTGCTGACCCTGCTGGCCTGCCTGGGCCTGGGCGTCCGGGTCGTCGTGGCCGAGCGCTCCGTGCCCGGCGTGCATCCCGTGGGCAGGCTGTGGTCGGCGCTACGCAGGCTGACCTATCCCCTGGCCGCGGCCGTGGTGGTGCAAAGCCGCGACGCCTTGATGCGCCTGAGCCCCCTGGCCCGGCGCAAGGCCGTGGTGCTGCCCAATGCCGTGGCCCGCCCCGACCACACTGCGCCAGCCCCTCCGCCTGACCTGCCGCCCGAGCTGCCCCCCAGTCTGCCGAAAAACGCGCAACTGGTGCTGGCCCTGGGCCGCCTGTCGCCGGAGAAGAACCTGGACGCCCTGGTGCGCGCCTTTGCCGCCCTGGCCCCGAAATATCCCGGTCTGCTGCTGGCCCTGGTGGGCGAGGGACCGGAGCGCGCCCGGCTCGCGGCCCTGGCGCAGGAGCTGGGCCTCGCGGACCGGGTGCTGCTGCCAGGCGCGGCCAAGAACCCCGCGCCCTGGCTGGCCCAGGCCCAGCTGTTCGTGCTGCCCTCGCGCTACGAGGGCTTCCCCAACGCCCTGTGCGAGGCCATGGCCCACAGCCGCGCGGTCATCGCCACAGACTGCCCCGGCGGCGTGGCCGACATCGTGCGCCACGGGCAAAACGGCTGGCTGCTGCCGGTCTGTTGCGGCGACGGCCTGGCTCCCGCCTTGGCCGAGGCCATGAACACCCTGCTGGCCGACCCGGCCCTGCGGACCAGGCTGGGCCTGCGCGCCAGCGAGGTGCTGGAGCGCTTCCACCCGGAGGCCATCCTGGCCCGCTGGGAAGAACTCCTCGTCGGCAAGGCCCCTGCGGCCCGGCCCGGAGGCTGACCCCATGTGCGGCATAGCAGGCATTTTCTCCCCCAACGCCGGACGCGTCCCGCAGAACCTCCTGCGCGCCATGACCGACACCCTGCACCATCGCGGGCCGGACGACTCGGACCTGTGGCTGGACGAGGCCGCAGGCATCGGCCTGGGCCACCGCAGGCTGTCCATCCTGGACCTCTCGCCCCTGGGCCGCCAGCCCATGCATTCGGCCTCCGGGCGCTTTGTGATCTGCTTCAACGGCGAGGTCTTCAATTTCGCGCGGCTGCGCACCGAGCTTACCCCCCTGGGCCACGCCTTCCGGGGCGGCTCGGACACCGAGGTCATGCTGGCGGCCATCGAAGAGTGGGGCCTGGCCGCCGCCGTGAAGCGCTTCGTGGGCATGTTCGCCTTTGCCCTGTGGGACCGCGAAGGACGCACGCTGTCCCTGGTGCGCGACCGCCTGGGCATCAAGCCGCTGTACTACGGCTTTACCCAGGGCAAGGACGGCCAGGACTTCGTCTTCGGCTCGGAGCTCAAGGCCCTGCGCACGCACCCGGACTTCCGCGCGGACATCGACCGCGAGGCCCTGACCCTGTACTTCCGGCACAACTACATCCCGGCGCCCTTCTCCATCCACCAGGGGGCGAAGAAACTCCCGGCCGGGCACATCCTGACCCTGGCGCCCGGCGGCGAGCCTGAGCTCTCGGCCTACTGGTCGGCCGAGGAGGTCTACGCCAAGGGCGCGGCGGCTCCCTTCAGCGGCACCGAGACCGAGGCCCTGGACCGGCTGGAGGCGCTCACCTCCGACGCCGTGGGCCTGCGCATGCTGGCCGACGTGCCCCTAGGCGCATTTCTGTCCGGCGGCATCGACTCCTCGCTGGTGGTGGCGCTCATGCAGGCCCAGAGTCCGCGCCCGGTGAAGACCTTCTCCATCGGCTTTGCCGAGGCGGCCTTCAACGAGGCCCCGCATGCCCGGGCCGTGGCCGCGCACCTGGGCTGTGAGCACACCGAACTCATGCTCACCGAGCAGGATCTGCTGAGCATCGTGCCCCAGGTGCCCCGGTTCTGGGACGAGCCCTTTGCCGACTCCTCGCAGATACCGACCTTTGCCGTGTGCCGCCTGGCGCGCCAGCACGTCACCGTGGCCCTGTCCGGCGACGGCGGCGACGAGCTGTTCTTCGGCTACGACCGTTACTTCCACGCCCGGCGCTGGTGGCAGCGCCTGGCCCGCGTGCCGCTGCCCGCCAGACGGCTGGCCGCCGGGTTGTCGCGCCTGCGGCCCGAGCGCCTGGCCCGGCACTTCGGCACCTTCGGCCAGAGGGTGCTCTGGCGGCTGGACGCCTTGGGCATCACCGAGTTTCCGGCCTTCTACAAGCGGCTGGTCTCGCACCACCCGCGCCCCTGGGAGCTGGTGCGCGGGGCCGGAATGAAGACCGGAATGGAGGCCCGCACAGCCATCGACCTGGTGCGGCCAGACGCCGACCCGTACCGCGCCATGTCCCTCTGGGACACGCTCATGTACCTGCCCGACGACATCCTGACCAAGGTCGACCGCGCCAGCATGGCCGTGAGCCTGGAGGCCCGCGTGCCGCTTCTGGACCACCGCGTGCTGGAGTTCGCGGCCAGCCTGCCCACGGCCTTCAAGGTCCAGGGCGGCAGTGGCAAGCACCTGCTCAAGCAGCTCTTGTACCGCCATGTGCCGCGCGAAATAGTCGACCGGCCCAAGATGGGCTTCGGCATCCCGCTTCACCGCTGGCTGCCGGGCGAACTCAGACCCTGGGCCGAGGACGTGCTGGCCACGGGCCGCAGGCAGGCCGGGGACATCCTCGACTTCGCCCTGGTGGACCAGTACTGGCGCGAGCTGCTCCAGGGCTCCACGCACCGGACGTACATCCTCTGGGACGTGCTCATGTTCCTGGCCTGGCGCATGGATCTGCCTGTAAATACGCCCTTAGATACGCCTGTAAATACGACCGCAGACCTGCCACGCGTTTGACCGGGGCAGCCCCCTCGGATACAGAGTCCGCATGACACGCACCTGGGACGACGAAACCAGCGCCGGACAGCGCTTCGGCTTCGGGGCCAACTGGCGCGGCTTCCTCGCCCGCCTGGACGAGGGCCGCATCCGCCAGGCCGAGGCGTCCGTCAAAACGCTGCTTGGCCGCGACGACCTCACCGGTCTGCGCCTGCTGGACCTGGGCTCGGGCTCCGGGCTGTTCTCCCTGGCCGCGCGCCGCCTGGGGGCGTTGGTCGTGTCCTTCGACTTCGACCCGGACTCCGTGGCCTGCACCAGCTCCCTGCGTGAGCGTTTCTTCCCGGACGACACGGCCTGGACCGTGCTGCGCGGCTCGGCCCTGGACCGGGCCTTCCTGGACGGCCTGGACACCTTTGACGTGGTCTATTCCTGGGGCGTTCTGCACCACACCGGCGACCAGTGGGCGGCGCTGAGCAACGCGGCCCGGCTCGTGGCACCAGGCGGGCTTTTGGCCATCGCGCTGTACAACCACCAGCCCCTGTTCACGCCCCTGCACACGGCCATGAAGCGCCTCTACGGCAAGAGCCCCAAGGCCGGGCGGCTCTGCATCGCGCTAGGCTACGCCCTTTGCGTGGGCGCGGCCCTGGCCCTGGCCGACCTCCTGCGCGGACGCAATCCACTTGCCCGGCACGCATCCTCGGGCCTGCCGCGCGGCATGAGCTTCTGGCACGACGTGGTGGACTGGGTGGGCGGCTGGCCCTTTGAGACGAGCACGCCGGAGCAGGTCTTCGACTTCTGCCGGGCGCGCGGATTTCAGCTGCGCTCCCTGCGCACCGTGGGCGGCAAGTCCGGCTGCAACGAGTTCGTGTTCCAGCGCCAGGACTCCGGCGTATGCGCATCCTCCTGAGCATCCCCAGCCTCATGCCCGGCGGGGCCGAGCGCCAGTTCGCCGAACTGGCCGCCGGGCTGGCCGCGCGCGGGCACGAGGTGCTGGCCGTGGCCCTGGACCGGGGCGGCCCGCTGGAAGCAGCCCTGGGCCAGGCGCGGCTGGTGGTCATCGGCAAGCGGAACCGCCTGGGCAATGTGCGCGTGGCCGCCAGGCTGGCCGGGCACCTGCGCGCCTTCCAGCCTCAGGTCCACTACGCTTTTTTGACCGCAGCCTGCGTGCTGGGCGGACTGCTCAAGCCATTCTTCCCGGCCACCCGGCTGGTCATGGGCCTGCGCGCCACGGACGTGGACCACTCGGCCTACACGTACGGCCGGGCTGGGCGTATCATGCACGGCCTGGAGGTCCGGCTGTCCGGCCTGGCCGGGCTGGTCATCGCCAACGCCCAGGCCGGGCAACGCGACGCGCTGAGGCGCGGCTTCAAGGCCGACAGGATCGTGGTGGTGCCAAACGGCATCGACACCGAACGCTGCCTGCCGGACAGGGCCCTCGGCTTGCCCCTGCGCGAGGCCTGGGGCATCGGGCCGGGCGAGGTGCTCATCGGCCATGTGGCGCGGCTGGACCCCATGAAGGACCACCCGAATTTCCTGCGCGCAGCGGCCCTGCTGGCCGCCAGACGCCCGGAGGCGCGCTTCGTCTGCGTGGGCGCGGGACCGGAGGGCTACACCGCCGAACTCCGCCGCCAGGCCGACGAACTGGGGCTGGCCGGGCGGCTCGTCTGGGCCGGGGGCCGCGCGGACATGCCGCAGGTGTACAACGCCCTTGATCTGCTGTGCCTGTCCTCGGCCTATGGCGAGGGTTTTCCCAACGTCCTGGGCGAGGCCATGGCCTGCGGCGTGCCCTGCTGCGCCACGGACGCGGGCGATGCAGCCCTGGTGCTGGGCGATGTGGGCGAGCTCGTGCCGCGGGGCGCTCCCGAAGCCCTGGCCACGGGGCTGGAGACACTGCTTGGCCGCCGGGAGCGCGAGGGCGAGGACCTGCGCCAGGCCTGCCGGGAGCGCATGGTCACGCACTTCGGTGTGGAGCGCATGGTGGCGGCCAGCGAGGCCCTGCTGGAAAAACTCTGCGCGGAGCCATGGCCATGAACCGGCCAGCGCTGCGGCACTGGCTGATCGGGCTGGCCCTGTCCCTGGCCGTGGCCTGGGCCGCCGGGGCGCTCTTTCTGGACACGGTGCAGCCCCTGGCCTTGGACCCGTCCGTAGGACGCTACGTGGCCATGCCCGGCACAACCACGCATACGCGGGTTGAAGGCTTCGCCACCTCCCGGGTGGGCGAACACGGCATCCGCGGCCTGCCCGGCGGCAAGCTGCCGCAGGGGCCCAAGGTGGTCTTCTGGGGTGACTCCTTCGTGGAGGGGCTTCAGGTGGACGATGCCGGGCGCATGGCCCAGGTGTTCACCCGGCTGGCTCATCAGGCTGGGGCTGATCTCTTCGGGGTAGGCATCGGCACCGGCGGCGACAGCCTTATCGACAGCATCTTCAAGGTCACGGACTACGCCCAGGCGCTCGGCCCCGTGCGCCTGCACGTTTTCGTCCTGGGCAGCATGTCCAATGTCTTGCCAGACGCTCCCAAGGCCTGTCGCGCGGCTTTCTTCTCCGGCCCGCCGCCACGCCTGGAGCAACGCCTCTGCCCGCCCTCAGAACGCTCCCTACGTCTGGCCCCTTGGCTTCGGGATCTGGAACTCCAGGGGGCCTTCGCGGCCTACCGGCGCGCGCTCGACATCTCGCTACGCCTGGCTCCTGGGCCAACCCCAGCGCACCAAGCGCTCCAGCCTCCGCCCACTCCATACGGACACGAGACGGCCTGGGACTATCTCAACCGGAGAATCCTTGCGGCCTCCGGCAACCACGCCCTGCTGGTCTACGCGCCATCGCTCCCGCGCCTGCTTGAGGGCAAGGTGAGCACAGACGACAACGCTGCCCTGTATGTCGAGGCCTATGCGCAGAGCTGCGTCCGGAGCGGCATCCCCTTCCTGAACCTCACTCCGGCCCTGGCCGCCCATTTCCAGGCCACGGGCCGGCTGCCCCACGGCTTCTTCAACTCCCCGCCCGGCTTCGGGCACCTGAACGAGGACGGGCACCGCCTCGCCGCCGAGGCCGTCCTGCAATATGTAAAGGAACACCGCAATGCCCTTCTGGCGCCCTGAGTTCCTGCTGCTCCTGGGGCTGTGCCTGGCGCTGCTGCGGCTTTGTCCTGCGGCCTGGCGTAAGCCGCTCTTGACCCTGGCCGGGCTGTATTTCTACGCCTGGTGGGACCTGCGCTTCGTGCCGCTGCTGCTTGGCGCGGCCCTGGCAGACTGGGGCCTGGCCCTTGGGATGGAGCGCTCGGACGCCGGACGCCGCAAGGCCTTGTTCCTGCTCGGCCTGGCGCTGCACCTGGGCCTGCTGGCATTCTTCAAGTACGCGGATTTCTTCCTCAGCGCTCCGGCCGGGTCCACACTCTGGCTGATCATGCCGCTCGGCCTGTCCTTCCAGACCTTCTCAGCCATCACCTATCTGGCTGCGGTGCAGGCCGGGCGCATGGCGGCGCGCAAGAACCCCCTGGATGTGCTCTGCTTCGCCACCTTCTTCCCGGTGTTCGCAGCCGGGCCCATCGTGCGCGCCGAGGAGCTGCTGCCCCAGCTGGACGCCCTGCCCAGGCCAGGCGCTGACGACCTCTACCAAGGCTTCCGGCGCTTCAGCATGGGCCTGTTCAAGAAGCTGGTGCTGGCCGACCGCCTGGGGCTGTATGTGGCCGAGGTCTACGGCAATGCCGGGGCCTATGACGCAGCCTCCACCTGGGCCGCGGCCCTGGCCTACGCCCTGCAGATCTACCTGGACTTCTCCGCCTACTCGGACATGGCCATCGGCGCGGCCAGGGCTCTGGGCGTGCGCCTGCCGGAGAACTTCAACTTCCCCTACGCGGCCAGGAATCCCTCGGAGTTCTGGCGGCGCTGGCACATGAGCCTGTCCTTCTGGTTCCGGGACTATCTGTACATTCCACTGGGCGGCAGCAGGCTGGGCACGGCGCGCACGTGCGCCAACCTCATGCTGGTCATGCTGCTCTGCGGCATCTGGCACGGCTCGGGCTGGACCTTTGTCCTCTGGGGCGTGCTGCACGGCCTGGGGCTCTGCGCGCACCGCCTGTGGCGTGAATGGCGCGGGCGGCGCAAGCATTCAGGCCTTAGCGGAGCGCTGGCCTGGGGCTGGGCGACCCTGTTCGCGGGCTTGTGCTGGATTCCCTTCCGGGCCGAGGACCTGGGCCACACGCGGCGCATCGTCTCGGCCATGCTGGGCGGCGGCGTGGTGCACTGGGTGCACCCCTTTGTCTGGGCGGCGCTGGGAGTTACGGTGCTGGCCCATGCCGTGCGCGGGCTTGGCCAGGAGGATGTGCTGCTGCTGCGCGGACCGCGCTGGTACGCCCCGGCAGTGCTGCTCTCCCTGGTCTGGCTCGCAGTCATCTTCGCCACGGACGGCTTCACGCCATTTTTGTACGCGCGGTTCTAGGGCCTGTTTCCAAAAGCGTCTTTTGCCCCCTGGACGTTGTCTGGAAGTCGGCGCGAGCCGATTTTGGCCCAGGGCTGTACCGCATGAGTACACCCCCTGGCCCCCCAGACAGGCTCTCTCCCCGCCAGGGAACAAAATCTATCCGTTGGAAACGACCCTAGTCTGGAAGGGCACAAAAAAAGCCGGGCAGGCCCCCCGCCTGCCCGGCAAACACGCCGGTACAACCGACATGGCCGCCGGGACGTTGCCGCCCTGCGCACAGCCCGTCTCTATCAATATTCATTCCAACACGCCCTGATTGCCTCTTCTCCTTGAATTGCTTCAAATTACATATTTTTCTTGGCCCCCCTCTAGTCAATTCCCCTTGCCTTTGGTACGGTGCAACCAGAATCCTTCCGGTTGTTCCAGAATCCCCTGGCGAATAAGCCTCCTGGAGCGCGCATGGCCAAGATTCTCGTGGTTGATGACGACGAACTCATCCGCGAACTGCTGGCAGACGCCGTGGGCCGACGCGGACACACAACTCTGTGCGCAGACACCCTGGCCGAGGCCAGGCGCATCCTGGCGCGCGAGCAGCCGGACTTGGTCTACCTGGACGTGCGCCTGCCGGATGGCTCGGGCATCAATGCCCTGGAGGAGATCCGCGCCAGCGCAAGCGAGCCGGAGGTCATCATCATCACCGGCCAGGGCGACCCGGACGGCGCGGAGCTGGCCCTGCGTTGCGGCGCCTGGGACTACATCGAGAAACCCACCTCCGTTGAGCGCATGGTGCTGCCGCTCCTGCGCGCCCTGGCTTTCCGCGAGGAGAAACAACGGCGGCATGCACCGACCCTGGCCGCGGACTCGGGCATCGTGGGCACCAGCCCGAAGATGGCTGCCTGCCTGGCCCGGGCCGCCATGGCCGCGGCCAGCAGGGTCGACGTGTTCATCAGCGGCGAGACCGGTACCGGCAAGGAAGTCTTTGCCCAGGCCATCCACCAGAGCGGCAGCCGCGCCAAGAACCGCTTTGTGGTGGTGGACTGCACCACCCTGCCCGGCAACCTGGCCGAGTCCGAACTCTTCGGCCACGAGCGCGGCTCCTTCACCGGGGCCGACCGCCGCCAGACCGGGCTCATCCTGCAGGCCGACGGCGGCACCCTGTTCCTGGACGAGGTGGGCGAGCTGCCCCTGCCCGTCCAGGCCAAGTTCCTGCGCGTGCTCCAGGAACGGCGCTTCCGGCCCCTGGGCGGCGAGGCCGAGATCAAAAGCGACTTCCGGCTGGTGGCCGCCACCAACCGCGACCTCTCGGCCATGGTCCGGCGCGGCGAGTTCCGCGACGACCTGCTCTACCGGCTGCGGGCCTTCCGCATCGAACTGCCGCCCCTGCGCCAGCGCGAAGGGGATATCCAGGCCCTGGTGGCGGCCCATCTGACCAAGGCCGCAGAACGCGCCGGGGAAAACGTGCGCGAGGCCAGCCCCGAATACATGGAGCTGCTTGAGGCCCACGACTGGCCGGGCAATGTGCGTGAATTGATACAGACTGTGGACATGAGCCTGGTTTCGGCGCATGGTGAGCATATCCTCCTGCCGCAGCACCTGCCGCTAGACCTGCGCGTGCGGCTCATGCGCCGCAGCGTGTCCGACAGGGCGGAGGCCGGGCAAGGGGCCGCCTTGGACCAAGCCGACCACATGCCAGGGCACAGCGGGGTGCCCATGCCCTGGCGCGAGCACCGCTTACGCGTGCTGGACAAGGCCGAGCGGGCCTACTTTTCGGCTCTGTTGCGGCAGACAGGGGGCGATGCGGCGCAGGCCGCGCAGCTGTCCGGCCTCAAGTCCGCAAGATTGTATGAACTTCTGGCCAAGCATGGACTGCTCAAGGCCCAACGCGGCCACGAGTAGATTCCGGAATTTCCGGAATGCTGCGCGCGCGCATGGGACGAATTCTGGCCACGTCCAGTCTGGACAGTGACTTAGCGATGCGCTGAGCATTGGAATGGTTCTTGATAACCTGCACCAAGGCGGTGGAGCGATCCCCGCCCCTGTCTGCGAGGGGGAGAGCGAAATGGTCAAGATTCTCATCGCTGAAGACGACGCCCTGTCCCAGAAATTCGTGGGCACCGTGGTGGACCGCATGGGCCACTGCGCCTTTGTGAGCCCCAACGGCCGCCACGCCTGGGATGCGCTCTGCGCCGAGAACCGTTTCGACATGCTCATCACCGACATCATGATGCCGGTCATGGATGGCACCACGCTCATCCGCACCATCCGCGCGGACAAGCGCTTCGCCACCATGCCCATCGTCATCATGTCCGCCTTCATCGGCGTCAACGACATCGCTGGCCTGCTGGAGATCGGCGCCACCTGGTTCATGGCCAAGCCCGTGGACCGGGCCACCCTCGAGGACTACATCAACCGGGCCATAAAGAAATAACACGGCTGGCCCCCGTGCGGAGTGCCCCATGCCCAGCGACCCGCCAGCGGTCCCGCACAGGGACCAGGCCTGCCCTGCACAGGCGGGCCGCGCAGCACCCGGCGGCTTCCTGGGCCCCATAACCGCCCGCCTCTGCCTCGTCCTGCTGCTTTTAAGCGGCTTTGTTCCCGGGCTCATTCCCGGCCACGGTGCCACGGCGCTGGCCGCCCCCGCCGCAACCCCAGAACGTTCCAACTCCGCGCTGTCCGGCCCCGGCGTTTCGCCCCCTGTCGTCCCGGCTCCCCGCCCCCTGCAGAAAGAACTTCTCGCCGCAGTCCCGGCCAACCTGCCGCCGCTCTATGTTCCCGCCGCCGATGGCGGCCCCGGCGGGTTCGCCGTGGAGCTGCTGCGCCGGGTGGCGGCAGAGGCCGGCCTCAGCCTGCGCATCATCACCACAGCCACCACAAGCGCGGCCGAGCTGCTGCTGCGCCAGGGCCGGGTCCAGGTCCTGCCCGGCCTGGGCGTCAGCCCGGCCCGGGAGCAGGCCCTGGGCTTCACCCGGCCCTTTGAGACCCTGCCCGTGCACATCTTCTTCCGTGCCGGAACGCCTCCCCTGGAGAACCTCGAGGCCCTGGCCGGCAAACGGGTGGCGCTGGTGGCCGGAAGCATTCCCGTGGAGCGGCTGATGGGCCGGGCAGAGCTGAACATCCTGCTCACCCAGACCCTGGCCGAGGCCATCTTCGATGTGCTCGCAGGCCAGGCCGACGCCCTGGTCCACCTCGCGCCCGTCGTGCAGCAGGCCGCCCACGCCGCAGGGGTGGAGCACAAGCTCGGCCAAAGCGCCCGCCCCCTGTTCGAGGTCGGCCGGGCCCTGGCCGTGGGCCGTGACAACCCGCAGCTGCTGGAGCGGCTGGACACGGCCCTGGGCCGCTTCCATGACACCCAGGACTTCCGCGAGCTGTATCGCCAATGGCATCCCGCGCCGAGGCCGTCCCAGTTTTCGCCCGTGGCGCTCTGGACCATGGCCGCCCTGGCGGCTGCCCTCACCGCCACGCTTTTGGGCTGGCACTATGCCTCGCTCCTGCGCCTGAACCGCAGGCTCAGGCTGACCGTCAGCGAGCGCGACCAGGCGCTCACCGCCCAGGGCCTCACCGAGGAACGCCTGGAGGCCCTGTTCACCCTGGCCCACATGGAGACCGCCAGCACCGGGGAGCTCGTGGACTTCGCCCTGGAGCAGGGCGTGCGCCTCACCGGCAGCAAGACCGGGTACCTGTACTTCGTCAGCGGCGAAGACATCGACCTGGGCCAGTTCGCCTGGTCCAAGTCGACTCGCGAGGGCTGCGCGCTGCTGCCCACCCTGGCCGGCGCGCCCCCCTACCCCATGGACCAGGCCGGGCTCTGGGCCGAGTGCCTGCGCACCCTCACTGCATCCATCATCAACGACTACCCCGCGCACCCGGGTGGCAAGACTTTGCCCGGAGGGCACGCCCCGGTCGAGCGGCACATGGGCGTGCCCCTGGTGGAGGATGGCCGCGCCCTGGCCATGTTCGGCGTGGGCAACAAGCCCGAGCCGTACGACGACACCGACGCGCGCCAGCTCCAGCTCTTTCTCTCCGGCCTGTGGCGCGTGCTGAAGGCCCGCCGCGACGCCAACGCCATCCGCCAGGCCAAGGACTTCGCCGAGAGCCTGCTTGAGGGCGCCAACATCATGATCGTGGGCCTGGACCGCTCCGGCCGGGTCACGCTCTTCAACGCCGCGGCGGAACGCATCACCGGCTACGCCCGCAGCGAAATGCTGGGCCGCGACTGGGTCAGCACCATGTACCCCGGCAGGCAGGCGCAGGCCATCGCCGCCCGTTTCCAACAAATCATGGTCGGCACGCTTGGCATTCCCCTGCACGACGAGTCCTCGCTGCTGGTCAAGGATGGCCGACGGCGGCTCATCTCCTGGCAGAACAGCCTGCTCCGGCAGGATGACGAGACCACCGGCCTCATCGCCTTTGGCATCGACATCACTAAGCGCAGAAAGGCCGAGGAGGCGCTCCAGGCTCAGAACAGCGAAATCCGGACCCTGTTTGACAGCGTTCCGGCCCTGATCTTCTACAAAAGCCTGGACAACCGCGTTCTGCGGGCCAACGAGGCCTGGTTCAAGATCCTGGGCCTGGATGAGTCCATCCTTGGCGTCCCGCTGGAAGAGATCTTCCCAAGGGAGCTCGCCAGGAAACTCCATCAGGACGACATTGAGGTCTTCCAAAGCGGCCAGGCCAAGATGAACATCCTGGAGGAGGTCGCCACGCCCCAGGGGCCACGCCGGTTCATCACCCACAAGCTGCCCCGGCGCGACGCCACGGGCGCGATCACCGGGCTGGTCTGCATCGCCAGCGACCTCACCGAACTCCACCTGGCCGAAGAGGCCCTGGCCCAGAGCGAGGAAAAATTCCGCACCCTGGCCGAGGACTCCCCGGCCCTCATCTGCCGGTACCTGCCCAACGGATGCATCAGCTACGTCAACCAGACCTACTGCGCCGCCTTTGGCAAGACCGCAGAAGAGCTTCTGGGCAAGTGCTTCCTCGATCTGGTGCCCGCGGAGGAGCGCGAGGGCATCCTGGCGCACCTGCGCTCCTTCTCCCCCCAGGCCCCGGTCACCACCTACGAGCACCAGGTCATTCTGCCCGGTGGCGGCATCGGCTGGCAGAGCTGGACCGACCGCGCCCTGTATGACGCGGCGGGCAACCTCACCGCCTTCCAGAGCGTGGGCCTGGACATCACCGCACGCAAGCTGGCCGAGGTCGAATCAAAGCGCCTGCACCGGGCCATCGAGCAGGCCGCCGAGGGCGTGCTCATCACCGACAAGTCCGGCACCATCACCTACATCAACCCCGCCCTGGAACGCATGACCGGACTCTCCGGCGCCGAGGCCAGGACAAGCGGGCTGCCCATGCTTGAGGTCCAGCAGACCGTGCTGCAGCACCAGGATTCCGTGGTGCATCCGGACGAGGGCGGGGGCGTGTGGCGCGGCGCCAGCTCCTTTGCCCGGCCAAACGGGCAGAACGTGGAGGTGGAGTTCACCGTCTCGGCCATCCACGACACCGACGGCGAGGTCATCAGCTTCGTGGCCGTGTGCCGCGACGTCACCGAAAAGCGGCTCCTGGAGCGCCAGCTCTGGCAGGCCCAGAAGATGGAGGCCTTGGGCACCCTGGCCGGGGGCATTGCCCATGACTTCAACAACATCCTGGCCTCCATCATGGGCTTCACTGAGCTTGCGCTGGACGACACCCCGCCCGAGAGCCGGGCCAGGGGCAGCCTGACGCGCGTGCTCAAGGCCAGCAGCCGCGCCAAGGAGCTGGTGCGCCAGATCCTCACCTTCAGCCGCCGCGCCGACCGCGAGCAGCGCACCCTCCTGGCCGACCAGGTCATCGCCGAGGCCCTGCGGCTCATGGAAGCCTCCCTGCCCAAGGACGTCGAGATCACAGCCAGCATGCAGGCCCAGGGCTGCGCCATCCTGGCCGATCCCTCACAGATCCACCAGATCGTCATGAACCTGTGCACCAACGCCGCCCAGGCCATGAAGGACGGCGGCGGCATGGGCGTGCGCACGCAGGTGGTCCGCCTGGGCGACGACTCCACGGCCCAGGCGCACAGGCTGCCCCCCGGGCAGTACCTGTCCCTGACCGTGGAGGACACCGGGCCGGGCATCGCGCCCGATGTCCTGGGCCGCATCTTCGACCCCTTCTTCACCACCAAGGACTCCGGCGAGGGCACCGGGCTCGGCTTGGCCGTGGTCCATGGCATCGTCTCCAGCCTGGGCGGCACGGTCTTCGCCCAGAGTGAGCCCGGCTCTGGCGCACGTTTCACGGTGCTGCTGCCCATGGCCCAAGCCTGCCCCAGCCCAGCGCACGAGCCCCGGCCAAGCAGCCCCAAGGGCCGCGAGCGCATCCTCCTGGTGGACGACGAGACCGACCTGCTCGACCTGGTCTGCCAGACCCTGGAGCCCCTGGGCTATCAGGTGGCCGCCCACAGCCTGCCCGAGGACGCGCTGGGGGCCTTTTTGGCCAACCCGCAGTCCTTTGACCTCGTGCTCACCGACCAGAGCATGCCCCGGCTCACCGGCCTCCAGCTGGCCGCGCGCCTGCGCGAGGTGCGACCAAACCTGCCCATCGTCCTGTGCACCGGCCTGAGCATGGTCATCCCCCCCGACCACCTCCAGGCCCTGGGCGAAGCCTGGCTGCTCACCAAGCCCTTCTCCACGAGCGAGCTGGCACGGGTGGTCCGTCAGGCGCTCTCAAGCATCCAGGGGGGAGACAATGGCTCATAAAATTCTGGTTGTTGACGACGATGCGGATGTGCGCGACATGGTCTGTTGCACGCTTACGGCCAGCGGCTACGAGGCCATCCCGGCAGCTGGCGGACGGCAGGCCGTGGAGTTCCTGGAGCAGAGCACCCCGGACCTCGTCATCACCGACGTGGTCATGCCCGAGGTGGACGGCTTCGAGGTGCTGCTGAAGCTCCGGCTGCTGACCCCCGGCGTTCGTGCGCTGGTCATGAGCGGCGGCGGACGCGTCGAGCCGGAAGTATACCTGGACATGGCCCGCCGCCTGGGAGCACGCTCAATCCTGCGCAAGCCCTTCACCAGGGCCGAGATGCTCAGCGCCGTCGAGCAGGCCCTGAACCCCTGAACAGCTCACCCGGCCAAGGAGATTCCATGCCCTCGGACATGACACCGCTGACTCAGGCCTTTGTGCACCAGTCCCTGGCCGCCGCCAAAAACCGCGTGCGCGCGAGCAAGGCCGTCCAGGACGGCCAGCCTGACGCGGCCCTGGCCCTGCGCGCCCTGGCCGAGGCCCAGGAGGTGCACGCCAAGAAGGCCCTGACCTTCCTGCGCGGGCGCATCGGCACCAGCGCCGAGAACCTGGCCCTGGCCCTGCAGGAAGCCCGCGAGATGGCCGTCTACGCCCTGGGCTGGACCGTGCAGTCCGAGGCCGAGGCCGACAAGGCCGCTGGTGCGCTGTTGACCCAGATGGCCCGCGCCGTGCAAAGCCACCTGGCCCTGCCCGGCCTCACGCAGCCCGGCCCGGCCCAAGGCGATGTTGGCGCGCGCTATTACGTCTGCGTCATCTGCGGGCACGTCCACGTGAGCGCTGCGGGCGAAGCGCCGGGCCGCTGCCCCGTGTGCCAGGCCGTGCCGGAGAAATTCAACGAGGTCACGGTCTAGCCCCCATGCTGGCGGAGGCCGTCAAATACGCCGCAGCGCGCCTGCACGGCCAGGGCGACCCCCACGGGCACCTGGCCCAGCAGGTGGCCATCTGGGCGCGCCACAAGCGCCACCGCGCGGCCTGGGAGCCACACCTGGCGCGCTGCAAGGCCCTGGCCCTGGCCTCTGCCCGGACCTGCCCGGAGGACGCGCGGCGCACGGCCCTGGTGCTGGGCTCCGGGCTGCTGCTGGATGTGCCGCTGGATGAGCTTTCCGCCCTGTTTCAGACCGTGGTCCTGGCCGACATGGCCTTTGTGCCCGAGGTCCGCGCCAAGGCCGCCCGCCTGGGCAACGTGGAGACGCTGGAGATCGACCTGACGGGGCGGCTGGACCGGCTGCCAGGGGCCCTGGCCGGGCCGCTGCCGATCACTTTGACCGAGGTGGGCGGGCCAACAGGACTGGCCGGACTGGCAGGATTGGCGGCAACCCTGCCAGGGCTTGATTTCGCCTACTCGGCGAACCTGCTCTCGCAACTGCCGCTGTTCGCCCTGGACGCGCTGCCGCCCGACATGGAGCAGGAACGCCAAGAGGAACTGGCTGCAGAGCTGGTGCGCCAGCATCTGGAGGGGCTCAAGGCCCTGGGCTGCCCGGCCTGCCTGGTCACGGACGTGACCGAACGCGGCCTGCGCCAGGGGGCCGTTGACTACGAGGCCGACCTGCTCTTCGGGGTGGAGCCCGGCCTGGCTGGCGAGACCTGGGTCTGGGACATGGCCCCGGACGGGGAGGCCGTGCGCGGCCTGGATGTTGAGCGGGTGGTGCTCGGCGTTTCAAACGTCCGGGCCGCAACAGCCTGATCCGAGGGAAACATGCAGAGCGAGGACAAACCAATGCACGCATCCAAACTGCAGGAAGAAGAGCCCAAAGAAGCCCCCCGGCCCCCGCTGCCGCCAGACCCGGCCCAGTGCCTGGAGAATGACCCCGTGCGCAACGAGACCATGGCCCGGCGCGTGCTCCAGAAGCTGGAGGACGCCGAGGGCTACGCCTTCAACCCGGACGAGCTGCGCATGCTCACCGTGTTCTTCGAGCTGTCCCAGGAATTCGACACACGGCGCGACTTCCTGACGCTCTGCGTACTCTTGCCCATGATCTTCTTCGACCAGGAATGCCGCCTGTACCTGCGCACCGGGTCCAAGGCCTGGAAGCTGGCGCGCTGCCTCAAGCTGCCCGCCGCCCTGCCGGACTTTGAGCCGCCGCCCCGCCCGGCCGCTCGCGGCGCGAACTTCTTTGCCCCCATCTTCGGCCGCAAGGACACCGGGGAGGTGCTGGGCTTCGACATACCCGACAACGTCATGGGCTGGCTTGAGGTGGCGGGCGGGGCCGCGCTGTCGCGGCACAGGCAACTCTACTTCGAAAAATACGCCGGACGCATCGGCTTCCAGCTGCACAACCGCCTGGCCCGGTCCAAGAACCGCGAGCACCTGTCCTTCATCCAGAGCCTGGTGGAGGACATCGGGCACAACGTCATCGTGCCGAACATGGTCTTCAAGCTCTTCTTCAACCGCCTGAACGCCTCCATCAGCGCCCTGGCCCGCTGCGTGGAGGAGGCCCCGCCCGAGACCCCGGCAGAGTTCACCGCCAGCCTGAACTTCCTCCAGTCGCGCCTGTCCGCCCAGTACGCGGAGATCAGCAGCCACTACGCCCAGACCAGCCTGTTCCTGGAAACCCTGCTCCGGCGGCGGCACTTCCAGGAGGGCCGCTACGTGCTGGAGAAGCGCCGCGTGAACCTGTTCAAGCAGGTTGTGGCGCCGCAGGTGGAGCGCTACCGGCCGCGCATGGAGGACCGGGGCATCACCATCGACCTGTCCATGGGCGGCATCCCGGACAAGCCCGTGCACCTCATGGCCGACCTGGGGCTCATCGCCCAGGTGTACGCCAACCTCTTCTCCAACGCCGTGAAGTACACGCGCACGGTCACCGGCCCGGACGGGCTGCCGCTCAAGTTCATGGCCTACGGCTGGGACATCCTGCCGGACGCCTTTGGCGAGGGACAAGCGGGCGTAAAGCTCAACGTCTTCACCACCGGGGTCGCAATACCAGAGTCCGAGCGCGAGGGGCTGTTCCAGCCGGGCTTCCGCTCTGCCTCCACGCAGCGCGAGCACGGCACAGGCCACGGCCTGGCCTTCGTGCACCAGGTGGTGGAACTGCACGGCGGGCGGGTCGGGTACGAGCCGTCGGAGTTGGGCAACAACTTCTACGTGGTGCTGCCGCTGGAGGAGGGGGAGTAGGGAAAACGCTTACGCCGGAAAGGACGAGAACTGGTCGGCCACGGCCCACCAGCGGCCATCCTCGCGCACCAGGAAGAACATGTCCCGGCCTTCCATGGTCATGGTCGCGCTGCCCATGCGGCAACGCAGCTCATAGAAGTACGTGACCACGGCGGCGTCCCCGAACAGGCGCACCCGGTGCCCGCGCTCGATCCAGGACTGGATGTCCGCGCTTCCGGCAAAGTGAGCCCAGCCCTCCACGCAGGCCTCGCGTCCCACGCGCGGCTCGCGGTCCAAAGGCGTCACCGCCACCATGTCCGTGTGGAAATACTCGCGCAGATCCTCGGGGTCGCCCTTGGTCCAGCAGGCGTTCAGGCTGGTGATGAAATCAAGCACTTCCAGTTCGGCCGGGGTCATGGGGTTGCCTCCGCAGGTTTACAGGTGCGCCAGGGGCGCGGGAATCACTCTACAGGACCAGGCCAGCGCATGGGGCGCCCTTAACAGATGCGCTCACGCATCCACGTACATTTCTGCGTGCGCCACAGGGCCATAGGTCCGCAGCTTGGAAAGCACGGGCTGAAAGAATTCCTGCTGCACCAGGTCGCGCGTCAGGTAGGTGATGCTCCCAGGGTACGCGCAGAGGTTGTAATGGGTGCCCTGGAACATGAAGCCGCAAAGAAACTCCGGGATCTCGTAGAGCACATATTGGCAGAGGGTCTCCAGGTCGCCGTTCTTCAGACGGTCCACAATGCCCCCCAGGTTCCTGGAAACCGAGCCGGTGATGTACTCCCTGAACTCCCGGCAGGATTCGAAATACTCGAAAACCAGCGCCCTGTTCCAGGCATACCCGTCGTCAACAAGGTCCGTCCATTCGACGATGACGACCTTGTCGCGTTGTTCTGGGGGCAAGGCGTCAACGGCCTTGTGGCAAGACTCCAGGATGGGGTCCGACTGCCGGAACGCCTTTTCGATGGCCTTGTCTGTGTTTGCCCTGTCCAAAACCTCGTTGTTGATCCGCTGCAAGATGTCCACAACGAGCAGGGCGAACCGGGTGTGCGCGTGGGCCACGCCCCATTTGGTGAATTCCAGAATCGCTTCCGGCGTGAAATAGCGGTTGCGGATGCTTATGCCCAGATACGGGTTCCACTTGCGGGCTTCCATCTCTGCGACCGAGGTGTTGTACGCATCGACGACATTCACTTCAGGGTCCCCTTTTCGCGTTCGGATGACCAGAGCCAGCTGCCGCCTGTGGCCGCCGCCAGGGCGCAGCGGACGGGCAAGGCTGGAAAGCGCCAGCCTGCGTATGCAGCGGCCTTCTCGCCTCAGAACATGGCAAATGTGCAGCCGGAAGACAAGGAGAACCGCGCGGCCTTGCGCATTTTACGGCGCCGGCTCTGGCCGGGTCAGGCCTGGAGCGGCTCCTGCCGCGTCAGACAGTGGATGGTGCCCAGGCCCCAGACCAGGTCCACGGCGTGGATGCCGACCACCGGCCTATCGCATATTTCCGCGAGGATGCCCAGGGCGATGCGGTCGCTTGCGTCGTTGAAGGTCGGCACCAGGACCGCCGCGTTGGTGATGAGGAAGTTGGCGTAGCTGGCGGGCAGGCGCAGGCCGTCGAAGAAAAGCGGCGCGGGCATGGGCAGGCGCACGACCTCGGGCCGGGCGCCGTCCTCAAGGGTCGCCGACTCCAGGCGCTCGCGGTTCTCCTCCAGAATGGCCTGGTTCGGGTCGGCCGGGTCCTGCTCCTGGCAAAGCACCATTGTCGTGGCGTTCACAAAGCGGCAGAAGTCGTCCACATGGCCGTGGGTGTCGTCGCCCACGATGCCGCCCCCCAGCCAGATCGTATTCGTGATGCCCAGGCTCTGCGCGAACACGGCCTCGTAGTCGGCGTGGGTGAAACCGGGGTTGCGCACCTGCACCAGCGGGTCCAGGCAGCACTCCTCGGTGGTCAGAAGGGTGCCGCAGCCGTTGACGTCCAGGGCCCCGCCCTCGAAGGTCACCAGGCGGCCCTGGTGCAGGACCGGCTCAAGGTCCAGGCCCATGAGCCCGGCAATGGCCTGCGGCACGGCAGCGTCCAGCGCGAAGTCCGGGTACTTGCTCCAGGCGTCGAAGCCGAAGCCGGAGATGGCCACGGTCTTGCCGTCCGGGCCATTTTTCTCAATGAAGCAGGGGCCGCAGTCGCGCATCCAGCCGCGGTCCGTGGGGAGGACGAAGAAGTCCACGCGGTCCAGGTCCACATGGGCTTTTTTAAGCTGGGTGCTGGCGCGGTGCAGGATGGCGGCCGAGCCCACGAGCACGCGCACGCGCTCGCCGCTCTCAGCATTGGCAATCTTGCGGATGATCTCGGCAAAGGCCCAGGGCATGGGCTGGAACTTGCCCGGCCAGTCGCAGGGGTTCTGCGGCCAGGTGATCCAGGTGGCGGCGTGGGGCTCCCACTCCGCTGGCAGGCGGACGTCCCTTCGAACAGGATTCCGGGCCGCGCTCATGGCCCGCCCTACTTTTTGGCTGCGGGCTTCTTGGCCGCGGGCTTTTGCGCCTTGGCCGGGGCCTTGGCCGCAGGCTTCTTGCCAGCAACCGCAGCCTTCTTGGCCGAAGCCGCAGGGGTTTTCGCAGCGGCCGCAGGCTTCTTGGCCTTGGCCTTCTTGGCCAGGCGGTCCTGCAGGCCCTTGATCAGGATGGGCCAGACCACGGTGGCGTCGGAGTGGACCTCGGCGAACTGGCCGCCCTCGGCCGGGGGCACGAACTTGCCCCAGGAGATGCCCTCCTGGTAGGTGCAGCCGGACAGGCCGCCCCAGTGCACGGGCTCCGGGCAGATGCGGATGGCGTAGGTGAAGCGGCGTTCGGGCAGGTCGCGCTCCAGGCGCTGGCCCATGACGTCGAAGAACGGGCCGATCTGCTGCGCCCAGTTGCGCGGCACCCCGCCACCGATGGTGAAGATGGCCATCTTCTTGGCGCCGAACATCTTCTTGGAGTAGCTGAACAGGTCCAGGAACGGGTTGAACTGGAAGGGCAGGGCCTCGGGGCCTTTCTCGCCCAGCAGATGCCCGAAGTCCTTGGCCAGGATGGAGCAGGCCACGTCAAGGGCCAGCTCGGAGTCCGTGAAGGCCGGGATGAACACCGGCACGCCCTTCTTGTAGGCGCTCTTCAGGATGCCGGGGCCGTTGTACTTCTCACTCAAGTGCTTGCCGATGGCCTTGCAGATGAGCTCGCTTGACAGGTGCGTGACCTTGTCCACGTCCATGAGCTGGTGCATGACCTCGCGGACCACCAGCTCGGCCTGGGCGAAGTTGGCCTCGGGCTCGAGGGTGTCGTACACGCGGTTGTACCCGGCGTCGAACAGGGCCTTGTCGTTCATGCGCGCGGGTTCGTACTTGAAATGCTTGAGCCCGAGGGACTCGATGAAGCCGTGGGCCATGAGCGCGCCGGTGGAGACCACCACGTCGAGCCAGCCCTCGTCGATCATCTTGATCAGGAGCTTGCTCTGCTTGGCCACGGTCATGGCGCCGGAAAAGGTGCCCACCACCACGCAGTCGGGATCGGTGACCATGGCCTCCAGCACGTCCAGGGCCTCGCCCAGGCTGCGGCCGCCAAAGGCCGTGCGGCCCATGGCCGTCAACAGCTCGTCGAAGTCGCTGATCTTGTCCGGGTCGAGGGTGGAGAGCGCTGTCAGCTTGTCCTTGACGCCGTCGTGCAGGGTGCGCTGGGTGGACATGGGAGCTTCCTTAAAAGACGGGCCTTCCGCTCCCGGGTGCGGAACGGAAGGCCCGGCCTTGGGTTCTGTGCGTGGCCCGTGGTCTAGAAGATGAAGACGACCGCAGACACGGTGGTGGTCCACATGTTGGAGGTGCCCATGGCGGACACGGCGGCGGAGAAGGAGTCGATGATCTTGCCGCTCATGAGGTAGACCTCGCGGCGCTCATCGTAGCCGATCTCCGGGTCGAAATCGACGCCCAGGGTGGTGGCCAGCATGGTCGAGGCCAAGTCCTCGGCGAAATCGCCCAGTTCCTTCTCTTCCTCGCCGAAGCTGTGGTGCTCGGAGATGTAGCCGTAGTGCTGCTTGTCGGCCGGGATGGCCATGCCGCAGGCGCTGCCGACCAGGCGGCCCTTCTCGTTGGTCTGGTTGCGGGCCATGACGCAGAAGGTGATCTGGCCGGGATGCAGGGCTTTGACGCCCTCTTCCAGACTTAAGAGCTCGCAGTTGGGCGGGTAAATACTGGAAACGTAAACAAGATTCTGTTTTTCGATGCCCGCGGCTCGGAGCGCCAGCTCGAAGGATTGCAGCTTGTTTTTGTGGACGCCCACGCCTTTGGTGAAAAAGGCATGGGTGGGGACCATTGGATGATTGGCCATGTGGTGACCCTCCTGGGCTTGTAATAGCGTCGGTGTCCCGACGAGAGACGGCATATATTTTTTTGGAAGGGCTGGCTACTATAAAATTGGCGCGGCCCTGGCAAGCTCTTTTTTCAAGCCGTGGCGCCTGCGCCCTTTCGCCTACCCCGCCAGAAGCTTCAACTGGCCGCACGCTGCGGCGATGTCCTGGCCCATGCTGCGCCGGATGAAGGTGGTGATGCGCTTGCTGCGCAGGTACTCCTCAAAGGCCAGCACGTCGGCCTGCTCCGGCGCGCGGTAGGGCGGGTCCGGGCAGACCGAAGGCGGCGGCGGGTTGTAGCCGATGAGATTGACCTTGCAGCGCCGTTGGCCGAGCAGCTTCACCAGCTGCTTAGCGTGGACGATGGAATCATTGACCCCGCCAAGCAGGATGTACTCGTAGGTCACGCGCTCGCGCGACTTCAGCGGATAGCGGTCCAGACAGCCCAGCAGCTCGTCCAGGGGTACGTGCGCGGCCTTGGGCATGAGCTTCTCGCGCAGCTCCTGGGTCGGCGCGTGCAGGGAGATGGCGGGCACGGCCAGGCCGGAATCGCCCAAAATCTTCAGGGCCTGCGGGATGCCCACGCTGCTTACCGTGGCCCGGCGTGAGGCGATGGAGATGCCCTCGGCGCTGCCGAGCGTCTCCAGGCTGCGCAGAAGCTCAGCCAGGTTCATCAGCGGCTCCCCCATGCCCATGAACACGAGGTTGCGCACCGTAGGCAGCCCGCTCGCGGCCAGGTGTGCCCGGCCAACCACGACCTGGCCCAAAATCTCGCCCATGGTCATGTTGCGCGTCAGGCCCAGCTCGCCGGTGGAGCAGAAGGTGCAGGCCATGGCGCAGCCCACCTGGGTGGACAGGCACTGGGTGTAGTGCTGGCCCATGGGGATGAGCACGGTCTCGATGCGCTCGCCGTCGCGCAGGCGCAGGAGCAGCTTGATGGTGCCGTCGCGGCTGGTGCGGACCACGTCCACGCCGGGCCAAAAGATCTCCGCGCGCTGGGCCAGCCGGGCCTTCAAGTCCTTGGAGAGGTTGGTCATGGCCGCAAAGTCCCGCACGCCGCGCTGCCACAGCCAGTGCCAGAGCTGGTCGGCGCGGAAGCGCGGCTGGCGCAGATCCTCCAGCACGAACGCCTCCAGCTCCGAGCGCGTCAGGTTCAAAAGGTCCACTTTGGACAGGGTGGATGCGGCGTCTGTCATCGCCCAAGCATGTACCAGCACGGGCCGGGTTGCACAAGCGCCGGGACTAGGCAGGCCTCCGGCGG
>MGTN01000156.1:65913-67901 GCA_001799475.1 Desulfovibrionales bacterium GWA2_65_9
CCGGAGGCTCCAAACCTGGCACGGCCCAGAGGTGGAGCCGCTTAGCGGCCCTTCCCTGCGGCGCGGTTTTGGCGTAGCCTTCGGGCATGGCACTCAGCACACATACATCCCGCGCCAGCGAACTGGCTGCCCGCCTGGCCGAAGTCAAAGGCCGCATGGAGTGGGCCTGCGCGCGCGCCGGTCGCGACCCGGAAAGCGTGCGCCTGGTGGCGGTGAGCAAGTTCCACCCGGCCAGCGACATCCTGGCGTTGGTGGAGGCGGGCCAGCGCGAGTTCGCCGAGTCCTACGTGCAGGAGGCGCTGCTCAAGCAGGACCAGCTGGTGGGCCAAGACATCCTGTGGCATTTCGTGGGCGGCCTGCAGACCAAGAAGGCCAAGCAGGTGGCCGGGCGCTTTGTGCTGGTGCACAGCCTGGACACCGGAAAGCTGGCCGTGGAACTGGCCCGGCGCGCCGCAGACGCGGGCGTGCTCCAGAGCGTGCTCCTCGAGATCAACATGGGCGAGGAGCAGAAGGCCGGGGTGGACGAGGCCGAGCTGCCCGAGCTGGCCGAGCTGGTGCTTTCCCTGCGCGAGGACGACGTGGGCCTGGACCTGCAGGGACTCATGTGCCTGCCGCCGATGTTCGACGCACCCGAAGAGGCCCGGCCCTATTTCGCCCGCCTGCGCGAGCTGCGCGACGAGCTCTCGGCCAGCCTGGGCGCGGCCCTGCCGCATCTGTCCATGGGCATGACCGGCGATTTCGAGGCCGCCATCGAGGAAGGCGCGACCATCATTCGGGTCGGCACGTCCATCTTCGGCGCGCGGCCCCAGAAGCGCTAGCAGGCGCCCCCCCCAGAAGGCCAGACAACCAGGCGCCGGGGAGCCGCGTCCGGCCTTGCGCAACGCAAAAACGGGTGCTATTCTGTCCGGTGCGCGGGCTTATATGCTTCCGCCCCTGCGCCAACTTCTGACCCTGGACAACGCCGCCCATGCAGCGCACCCGCCGCCCTACCCTGGCCGCAACGACGGTCCTCGCCCTGGCCCTCGCCCAAGTCCTGGTCCTCTGGACCTCGGCCGCGGCGGCGCAGTCCCTGGTGCTCTCGAACCTCGTGGTGGACAACAAGGCAGGCAGCCTCACGGCCCGCTTCGGCGTGTCCGTGGACGGCGTGGCCGAACTCGCCGAGAGCCTCCAGAGCGGGGCCACCCTGGCCCTGACCTGCAAGGCCAAGCTCAGCAGGAAGAGCGGCCTGTTCGGCAGCCCGCAGCTGGCCGCAGCCGAGCTCACCAGCCGCCTCAAGTACGATGCCCTGACCAAGGAATACTCACTGCTCCTGCCGGGCCGCGAGGGCCAACTCAAGAACACCGGACTGCAAGAGCTGCTGCGCGCGGGCTGGGGCGAACTGACCCTGGACATGGGCTCCTGGCAGATGCTGGAGCGCGACCGCGAATACACCCTGACCCTGGACACCCGCCTGCACCAGACGGACATCCCCAACTGGTTTCGGCGCACCCTGTTCTTCTGGTCCTGGGACGTGGCGCCCTCCGCCTCCTACCAGCTGCACTTCAAGTATTAAAGCCGGGCCGGGCGGATGAAGAGCATGGACCAGGAACCCGCACCAAGCCCTGCGCAAAGCCCCGGAACGCCCATCCGCCTCATGTCCCCGGACGCGCGGGAACGCGCGCGGCGCAAGCGCGAGGTGGTCATCGCCCTGGTCGGCGTGCTGCTCATCGTGGTGCTGACCTGGGTCGAGCTCAAGCTCATGGGCGTCACCTCCTACCTGTTCCTGGGCCTGCTCAACCTGAATTCCATCCTGCTTCTGGTGGTGCTCTTCGTGGTCGCCAGAAACGGGGTCAAGCTCGTGCTGGAGCGCCGCCGCAATGTTTTGGGTTCGCGCCTGCGCTCGCGCCTGGTGCTGGCCTTCATCTTCCTGTCCCTGGTGCCTGTGGCGCTCATGTTCTACGTCTCGGCCAAGTTCGTGCAGACCAGCGTGGACTACTGGTTCAAGGCCC
>MGTN01000157.1:0-3267 GCA_001799475.1 Desulfovibrionales bacterium GWA2_65_9
GGGCGCTGCCCCCGAGCCCCCGCCAGAGGGCCTGAGGCCCTTTGGAATCCCCATTTCAAGCGGAAGTGCCCGGTCGAGCTTTGCTCGACCGGGCACTTCCGCTTATATGAGGGGGTCCGGGGGGAATCATTCCCCCCGGCCGCCGGAGGCTCTTCTCTTTCTCTTGCCTTACAGCTTCACCTTCCGCGCGGCGTCCAGGGTCTGCTTCAGGTCCGCGTCGGAGTGGGCGAAGGACGTGAAGCCGCACTCGAAGCCCGAGGGCGCAAGGTTCACGCCGAGCGCGCGCATCTGGCGGTAGAACTCACCATAGGTGGCGGAGTTGGCGGTCTTGGCGGTCTCGTAGTCCGTCACCGGCACATTGGTGAAGAAGATGGTGAAGATGCTGGCCAGATGGTTGAGGGTCACGCTCTGGCCCTTGGCGCGCAGGATCTCGGCCATTTCCGTGGCAAAGGCCAGGGTGCGCGCCTCCAGGGCAGCGTAGTCGCTGGCCATGAGACCCTTGAGCGTGGCGATGCCCGCGGCCATGGCCACCGGGTTCCCGGAGAGCGTGCCCGCCTGGTACACCGGCCCGCAGGGCGCGATATGCTCCATGATCTCACGCTTGCCGCCGTAGCAGCCCACGGGGAAGCCGCCGCCGATGATCTTGCCCAGGGTGGTCAGGTCCGGGGTGACGCCGAAGCGCGCCTGGGCGCCGCCCAGGGCCACACGGAAACCGGTGATGACCTCATCGAAGATGAGCAGCGCGCCGTTCTTGGTGCAGATCTCGCGCAGGCCCTCGAGAAAGCCCGGTGCGGGCGGGATGAGCCCGACATTGCCAGCCACGGGCTCGACGATGATGCAGGCGATGTCCGCGCCATGGGCCGCGAACTGGGCCTCCACGGCCCCCAGGTCGTTGTAGGGGGCCAGCAGCGTCAGGTTGGCGATGGGGTCCGGAACGCCGGGGGTGCCGGGGATGCACAGGGTGGCCACGCCGGAGCCGGCGGCCACCAGGAAGCCGTCGCTGTGGCCATGGTAGCAGCCGTCGAACTTGAGCACCTTGTCGCGCTTGGTATAGCCGCGCGCCAGGCGCACGGCGCTCATGGTGGCCTCGGTGCCGGAGCTGACCATGCGCAGCATCTCCATGCCCGGCATGATCTGGCGGATGAGCTCGCCCAGCTCGACCTCGGCCGGGCAGGGCGCGCCAAAGCTGGCGCCGTTGTCCAGGGCGGTGGTGGCCGCGGCGCGCACGCCCTTGTCGGCGTGGCCGAGCAGCATCGGCCCCCAGCTCATGACATAGTCGATGAGTTCCAGGCCGTCGACCGTCCACATGCGGCTGCCGGCGGCCCGCTCGATGAACACGGGCTCGCAGCCCACGCTCTTGCAGGCGCGCACCGGGCTGTTGACGCCGCCGGGCAGGATGTTGGCGGCACGCTTGAAATAGGCAGCGGACTTGCTGGACGTCTGGCTAGGCATGGGCGGAATCTCCGTCGTTTGGCGGTTAAAAGTAGCGCATGGAGATCTTCTTGAGCTCCCGGACGCTTTGCAGGATCTGGTAGTCGCTCACCCCTGTGGCCGTGGAAATGGCGTTGACCACCTCCATGCAGTCGCCGGGGTTCTTGCCGTGGATCATGGTGTAGAGATTGTACTTCCACTGCGGGTAGGTGCGGCGGATGTAGCAGTGGCTGATCTCCGGACGCTCGGCCATGAGCTTGCCCACGCGCTGGGATTCGTCTTCGTCGTCCACGCGCCAGGCGACCATGGCGTTGTGCCCGTAGCCGGCCTTCTGGTGGCGCAGGGTGGCCCCGAAGCGGCGGATGACGCCCTCGTCCTTCAGCCGGGAGAGCAGCGCCAGCACCTCGTCCTCGGTGCAGCCGGCCTGCTCGGCCATGGCGGCAAAGGGCGCTGGTCCGTCGGGGATGTCGGCCCCGGCCAGGGCCAGGATGCGCGCTTCGGTTTCCGTAAAGGTGGGCGCGGCTTTCTTGGAGGCTTTGTGGCTCATGTGCTTCGGCGCTCGCTTGTTCGGTCGTTTCGGGACGTTTCAACGGGCAAAGACGGGTTCTTGTACCCGCAAGCGCGGACGCTTGCAACTCGCCAGACGGGTGCGGCGGGGCCTGCTACGGGTACGTATATTCGGGGGCTTGCGCCCCAGGCCCCGGAGGGGCTATGAGGACGCATCCGCCCTTGCGCCTGGCGCATCTGGGGCGGCAAACCCGCCGAGGAGCAACTGAATGAAGATCGCCGTCGTCGGTGCCGGTGCCTGGGGCACCACCCTGGCCGACCTGCTGGCCCGCAAGGGCGTGGCCACCACGCTCTGGGTGCGTGAGCCCGAACTCTTGGCCGAGATGAAAGCAACAGGCCGCAACACCTGGTTTCTGCCCGAGCACCAGCTTTCCCCGGATCTGGCCCTGCACTCCAACCCGGCCCGGGCCTTTGCCGGGGCCAAGGTCTTTTTGCTGGTGGTGCCCAGCCAGTTCCTGCGCTCCACCCTGGTCAGCTTCCGCGACATCCTGCCCAAGAAGCCCATTGTGGTCTGCGCCAGCAAGGGCATCGAGAACGGCACCCTGGCCCCCATGTCCCAGGTGGTGGCCGAGGCCCTGGAGCCGCTGTCGCCCCGCTATGCCGTGCTCTCCGGCCCCAGCTTCGCCAAGGAGGTGGCGCTGGGCATGCCCACCACCGTGAGCCTGGGCTGCGCGGACAAGAAGCTCGGCAAGGAATTGCAGGCCCTGTTCTCCACCGACTCCTTCCGGGTCTACACCAACGAGGACTACCTGGGCGTGGAGCTGGGCGGGGCGCTGAAAAACGTCATGGCCATCGCCGCGGGCATCTGCGACGGCCTGGGCTTCGGCCACGACGCCCGAGCTGCGCTCATCACGCGCGGCCTGGCCGAGATGAGCCGCCTGGGCAAAGTCATGGGCGCCAAGCCCAAGACCTTCATGGGCCTCTCCGGCATGGGCGACCTGGTGCTGACCTGCACCGGGGATCTCTCGCGCAACCGCCAGGTGGGCATACAGCTCGGAAAGGGCCGCAAGCTGAAGGACATCCTGGCCGAAACCAAGACCGTGGCCGAGGGTGTGCGCACCACCGAATCCGTGCACTTCCTGGCGCGCAACCTGGGCGTGGAGCTGCCGCTGACCGAGCAGGTCTACCGCATCCTCTACGAGGACAAGGACCCGTCCCAGGCCGTGCGCGACCTGATGAGCCGCGAGTTGCGCAGCGAGTAGCCCTTGCGAACGCTGCAGCCTTTCGGACGGCCCGCCTCGGCGGGCCGTTTTCTTTTGGGGCAGGCAC
>MGTN01000157.1:3294-6282 GCA_001799475.1 Desulfovibrionales bacterium GWA2_65_9
GTGAAGGGCCCCTTCCGGTGACGCATCGCCGGAAGAGGCCCTTCACTTGAACGGAGACCTGGAGTTGTGCATTCCCCCCAGGCCGCCGCAATTGCTGTGCTGTCTAGGCCTCGACGCGGCGCACGCTGACGAAGTGCTCCTGCATGCAGATGCCGCCGCCGCCCTTGTCCCAGTTGTCCATGCCGCCGGGCATGAGGTCGTTGTCCGACACGCCCCGGCCCTTGGCGCGGCTCTCCACCGGCAGGGTGTGCCCGAAGCCGTGGACCATGAACACCGCCTCGGGGTGGATGAACTCCGTGACGTAGGCGCGCAAGCACCCGCCCTCGCCCCTGGTCGACGTGACCTCGACCATGTCCATGTGCTCGATGCCCAGCGCCTTGGCCCGGGCCTTGTTCAGCCAGAGCACGTTCTCGGGCATGAGCGCGAACAAAAGCGGGTTGTTCACGGTGTGGCCCTGGGTGTGCAGGCCGCAGCGGCCAAAGGTGATGCGGAACTTGTCCTTGGGCGGCTTGGTGGGCGAGACGTACGGCGACAGGGACGGCACCTTGGCCTGGTCGAGCTTCTCCGAGAGCAGCTCGATCTTGCCCGAAGGGGTCTTGAAGGACACGGGCTTGTAGGTGGGCTTGGCGGCCAACTCCACAAAACCCTTGGCCGCGAAGTCCTCGACGCTGACCCCGGTGCCTTCCAGCTGCCTGGCCCAGAGTTCCTCGGGCTTGTCGACCGCCAGGGCCTCGATGCCCAGGCGCTTGGCCAGGCCGGCGTAGATCTCCCAGTCGGCCCTGGTGTCGAAACGGGGTTGCGTGGCCCGCTGGCGCAGGAAGAACTGGGGCTTGAGGCCGCCCTTGCCGGCGATGAGGCTCTCGCGCTCCAGGTAGGTGCTCATGGGCAGCACCACGTCGGCGTTCCAGGCCGTGTCGGACCAGGTGAAGGTCACGGCCACGAGGAGCTCCAGCTTCTTCCACATCGCCTTCACGGCCTCCGGGTCGGGGAAGGCCATGAGCGGGTCGTGGCGGTGGGCGATGTACGCCCGGATGGGGTACGGCTTGTCTGAGACGATGGCCTCAAAGGCCAGGTTCACCAGGCCCGGCCCGCCGTCGAAGTGGGTGCGGCCCTCGGCCCAGCCCGCGCCGTCGACGCGTTTGGCTTCCGGCTTGGGGAACAGCTCAACCAGCGGCTTCAAGCCCTTGCGGCCCACGTCGCCGGCCTTGCAGGACAGCGGCAGGCCGCCCTTGGCCCCGATGGCGCCCATGAGGGCGTTGATGATGTAGGCCGTGCGGCAGACGTGGAAGCTGTCGCCATAGCGTGCGGTCATCCAGCCCGGATGCCAGATGACCGAGGGCGCGGCCTTGGCGAACTGGCGCACAAAGACGCGGATGGCCTCGGCACTGGCCCCGGTCTCCTTCTCGGCGAACTCCGGGGTGTAGGGCGTGATGAATTCCTTCAGCAGATCAAAGTCCTTGATCCATTCCTTGACGAACTTGCGGTTGTAAAGCTTCTCTTTGACGATGACGTTGATCACCGCGAGATTGAAGGCATAGTCCGTGCCCGGGCGGATGAGGAAGAAATGGTCGGCCTTGGCGCCGGGCACGTTGGCCCGGATGTCGATGACCGAGAGCTTGCAACCGGCGTCACGCGCGTCGAGCAGGTCGTTGACCTCCTTGACGTTGATGGCCTCCAGGATGTTGCGGCTCTGGAGCACCACGTGCCGGGCGTTCTTCAGGTCGTAGACCAGCTCCTTGCGGCCGCAGCCGAAGATGGACAGGGAGGCGTGCTGCACGTTGCGTGCGCAGGACGTGTCGTGGTTGCAGTAGTTGGGCGAGCCGAAGCCGCGCACAAAGGCCTTGGACAGGTCCATGTACGGTCCGCCGCGGTCGGAAAAAAGCAGCGCCTCAGGGCCGTGTTTGGCCTTGATGTCCTTCAGCTTGTCGGCGACAAAGTCCAGGGCCTCGTCCCAGCTGGCCACGCGCCATTTGCCTTCGCCGCGTTCGCCCGTGCGGATGAGCGGGGTCTGGGGCCGCTCGTCGTCATACAGCAGGGCCGGGCCGGCCGCGCCGCGGGCGCACAGGGAGCCCTTGATCCCGGCGGCGTGGGGATTGCCGAAAACGCTGGTCACGCGACCATCTTCAACGTCCACGGCGATGGGGCAACGGACGCTGCACATGCCGCACACGCTGAAGACCTGTTTCCTCTCCATTGACGACCTCCTCAGAGCGAATCGTGACACACAGAATAAACGTATACCCCCCCTACTACAAGTCGCACAAAATGGCTAGTGGGCATGCCGTAAACACCGTGCAGGCATAGAGTATTCCGATAATCATGCTATCCTCCTGGTATGGTGCGAGAATCAGCAGCATGAGAAAAAAAGAACGAGCGCTCACTTGCTATTGACAGCGGGCCTGACTTCGTGATTTATACTTAGAACATTAAAATACCACTCAGGGGTATATTGCGGCCGGGCAATCCCGCGCCAGACGTAAAGCCAGGAGATGAGCATGAGCCTTTACCGCATCGCGCTGAACCCCAACCGCTGCATCGGCTGCAAGTCCTGCCTGGTGCATTGCAACATCAAGAATAAACTGCCGCCCGGGATTTCCCTGAACCGCATCAAGGCCTTGGGGCCGTTCAGCGGGCCGGACGGGAGCCCGCGCATGGAGTTCGTCTACCAGAACTGCCTGCAGTGCGACGAGCCGTTCTGCGTCAAAGTATGCCCCTCCGGCTCCTTGACCAAACGTGCTGAAGACGGATTGGTCAGCCTGAACATGGAGACATGCATCGGCTGCCACCGCTGTGAGAAGGCCTGCCCCTGGGACGTGCCCGTTTTCCTTGAGGCCCTGGGCAAAACCACAAAATGCGACCTGTGCCTGGACCGCCTGGAACGCGGCCTGGACCCGGCCTGCGTCACCGGCTGCACGTCCAAGGCCCTGACCCTGGTGCGCCCGGCCAAATAGCACTGCCCCCAGCGCAGCCAGCGCTGGAGCACAATAT
>MGTN01000158.1:0-10505 GCA_001799475.1 Desulfovibrionales bacterium GWA2_65_9
GCGCGTGCAGACCGTGTTCCTCGACGGCTCGCCCGTGGACGACATCGACGCCGACTGCGCCAGCCCCGGCTGCACCCTGGCCCTGGCCGGGTCCCTGCCGGGCGTGGCCGGCATCGCCATGCGCCGGGGCAGCCCGGTGGGCGTGTTCCGCGAGGGCATTGCCCACGACATCACCCACAACATCACCCCCGCCCCCCCCCACGACGGGGCCAGCCGGAGCGCCACGGTCGAACCGCTGCCCGCGACCCTGAAGCTGTTCAACAGCGTGGCCCTGGAATGTCTTTCCGCCGTGCTCGAACAGGGCGTTTCCATGCGCGCCGGACGGCTGGCGGAATTGCTCGAGGCCGACCCGGACGCCCTGGCCCAGGCCGACTTCCGCCTGGACGGCCAGCCGATCGATCGCGCCGGACTCCTGGCCGCGCTTGCGGGCCAGGCCTGGACGCTGCGCCTTGTCGCGGAAGCGCAGACCGTCGCCGAAGCGCAAGCCGGGGCCAGCCCGACACCGGACCTCGCCGCCCTGGCCGCCATCGCCGAGGCCGCAGGCGCGGCCATCATGGCGGTGCGCCGCACAGGCTTCACGGTGGAGTACAAGGCCGACGCCTCGCCGCTGACCCAGGCCGACCTGGCGGCGCACGAGACCATAATGCGCGGCCTGGCCGAACACTTTCCCGGCGTGCCGGTGCTTTCCGAAGAGGGCGCGGCCCTGCCCTACGAGACGCGCGCCCGCTGGCAACGGCTGTTCATCGTCGACCCGCTGGACGGCACCAAGGAGTTCGTGAAGAAACTCGGCGAGTTCTGCGTGTGCATCGCCCTGGCCGAGAACGGCTTCCCGGCGCTTGGCGCGGTGCACGTGCCCGTGTGGGGCAAGACGTATGTGGGCGGCCTGGGCCTTGGATCCTACCGCCGCGAAGTTGGGCCTGGGTCCAGCGGCACCTGGGAGCCGATCCACGTGCGCCAACCGGACGAGGCCGGACTCACGGTCCTGGCCAGCCGCTCGCACCCCTCGCCGGAGACCGAAGCCTGGCTGGCGGGCAGGAACGTGGCTGAGCGCATCACCGCTGGCAGCGCGCTGAAGTTCTGCCTGGTGGCCGAGGGCAAGGCCGACCTGTACCCGCGCCTGGGCGGCACCATGCGCGAGTGGGACTCCGCCGCAGGCCAGGCCGTGCTTGAGGGCGCGGGCGGCAGCGTGCTGACTCTTGAAAACGGACAGCCAGGCAAGCGCATGGCTGTAAACAAGCCGGACCTGCTCAACGGGTCGTTTCTGGCCTCGGCAAAACCATTGGGATAATCAGGGGCGCTGCCCCTGCACCCCGCTGGGGGCAGCGCCCCCCAGACCCCCATCATCGCCGAAAGGGCTGTTTCAGGAGGAACCTGAAACAGCCCTTTCGGCTTTGGCGCACACCATATCTCTGAATGGTTACGCCTCAACATTGAGCCCAATGGGCAAGCGACGCCTATTCCTCCCCTTCTGGGGCCAACTCCCTGGGCACCTTCTCCACCAAAGGCAACTCAGGAATCTCATCAGCCGTGCCCGCCCCCAACTCCTTAAACTTCCGTGCCTGGGGCAGCGCGCGCGACTCAAGGGAACCGATTGCCTTATTGTAGCCTTCGACAGCAGTGCCCAAGCCTTTACCAACGCGGCTCAAGTGGTCCACGAATGTGCAGAGGCTTTTATACAGCTTTCGCCCTTGCTCGCTGACCTGCTGGGCGCTCTCGGCGACCTTTTCCTGCTGCCAGCCATAGGCCACGGCCTTGAGCAAGGCAATGAGCGTGGTGGGTGAGGCCACAATGACGTTCTGCTTGACCCCCATCTCGATAAGCGAGGGGTCTTGCTCCAGGGCGGAGCTGAAAAAGATCTCGCCGGGCAGGAACATGACCACGAATTCCGGGGTGGGCTTGAGGTGCTCACAGTAGCTCTTCTGGCTCAGCTTGGTCATATGGTCGCTGATCTGCCGGGCGTGGACCTGCATGTGCTGCTTGCGCGCGTCCTCGTCCTGGGCTTCGTGCGCGTTCAGGTAGCCTTCCAGCGGGGCCTTGGCGTCCACGACAACCTGCTTGCCGCCGGGCAGGCGCACAACCATGTCCGGCCGCAGGCGGCCGTCCTCGGTGGTCACGCTGGTCTGCTCGGTGAAGTCGCAGTAGTTGATCATGCCCGCCAGCTCGACCACGCGCCGGAGCTGCATCTCGCCCCAGCGGCCGCGCACCGTGGGCCTTCTCAGCGCATCCACGAGGTTCTTGGTCTCGCGCTTCAGGTCCACCTGGTCCGAGGCCAGGAACTTCACCTGCTGGGTCAGCTCCACGTAGGCGTTCTGGCGGCTCTTCTCCATCTCCTGGATGCGCGCGTCGACCAGGGTGAGGGAGTCCTTGATGGGCTTGACCAGGCCCTCGATGTTCTTCTGGCGCAGCTCCAGGTCGCCCTTGGCGGCCTCCTGGAAGCTTGACAGGTGGGCCTTGGCCAGTTCCACGAAGCTGGTGTTGTTGTCCTTGAGCGCGTTGGCCGACAGGGCCTTGAAGGTGTCCTGGAGCTTGGTCTGCAGGTCTTCCAGCAGGGCCAGCTTCTCCAGCGCGGCCTTGCGCTCCTCCTCAATGCGCGCCGCAAGGTCTCCCTCGCGCACCCGCAGGGCCGAGAGCTCCTCGGCCTGGGCGCTCAGGCGCGCCTCCAGCCCAGGCATGCGCGCGGCCATTTCATCGCCCTTGGCCTCGGCGCTGGCGCGCCGGCCGGTCTCGGAGCGCAATTCGTCGCGCAGGCCCCTGGCCTCGCCCTGGGCGGCGTCCAGGTCGCAGAGGAGGCTGGCCAGCCGCTCCTCGGCCCCGCGCAGGCGCTCGGCCAGTCCGGCCTCGGCAAAGCGGGCCTGGGCGAGGGCGGCCTCGGCCTCGGCACGCAGGGCGGCGCAGTCAGAGGCGGCGCGGGCGCGCAAAAGCACAAAGGCGAGGCCAGCGCCCAGGGCAAGGCCCGCCAACAGGGCAGGGAAGAGCACCGTGTCCACGGGCTAGTCCGCGATTTTCTTGAGCAGCCAGGACATGTTCTGGCCGAGCGTGCGCATGGTGGCCAGGGCCTCCTCGTCGCCGGAAACCTGGCCGGGCTCGCGGCCATAGCCCATGTTCCAGTAGCTGGAGCCGGGCACCACCATCTGGGTGATGAGAAAGAAGTGGTTCAGGGTGTCGAAGGTATGGATGGCCCCGCCCCGGCGCGCCGTGACCACTGCGGCCCCGGCCTTGCGCTGGAACATGTCGGCGTTGGCCCGCGAGACCATGCCCGCGCGGTCCATGAGGGACTTCATGTTCGTGGTCACGTCGGCGAAATACGTGGGCGAGCCCAGCAGGATGCCGTCGGCCGCGAGCATCTTCTCGATGTAGCCGTTCAGCCTGTCCTCATCCACGGCGCAGCGCTTGTCCTTGTTTTCGAAGCACTTGTAGCAGGCGATGCAGCCTTGCAGGCCCTTTGGCCCAAGCTGCACCAGCTCCGTCTCAATGCCCTCAAGGGCCATCGTCGCCAGGGCCATGTTGAGCATGATGGCGGTATTGCCGTTGATCCTCGCGCTGCCGTTGATTGCCAGAACCTTCATGCCCTGTCTCCTTGGGTTTCATTCATGATGCGCTCAGTCCACCGCACGCCTTGGGGCGCGCTCCCGTCCAGGACGCCCACGGCGGTGAATCCTATGGCGATGCGCCGGAGCTTATCGTCCGGGGCGCTGACGCCCCGCACCAGACCGGCGTACCAGTACGGCTTGAACTGCTTTTCCTTGAACTGGAAGAGCGAGCATTTGAGCACCACCGGGCTGCCTGGCTCAAGCCCGGGCGGAACCAGCGCGGCGCGCACCTCCATGGCCAGCCCGCCGGGGGAGATGTCGGTGACGGCGTTCTCGCCGCCGTTCTGGCCGTCGTAGGCGTTGATCCAGATATCCGGCGTGGCTTCGGGGAAGAACAGGCGGCTGGTCTCGGCGTCGGCGGCCCAGAGGCGCACGTGCACGAAGCGCGGGTCGCTCACGCGCTTGCGGGCATGTCTGCGGCGCGGCACGTCCTTGAACTCCATTGGGGCTCTCAGCACCACCTGCGGCGGCTCCAGCGCGCTGTGCAGGGCCACAACCTCGGTCTCGAAGGAGTTGACCTTGAGCCCGCCCTGGCGCACCGGGGCGAAGAAGCAGGTCACGGCCCGTCCAGGCCGCAGTCCCAGGGCTGCGGCGCTGTCCAGGAGCTCGCAGACCAGGCCCTCGGGTCCGGCGCTTCTGGGCAGGCAGCGCGCCAGCGGCTCCCCGGAATTGCCGGGCAGCAGGTCGAGCGGCGTGGCGCGCCTGATGAGGTCGGCGGCGAGGCCGGCGGCGAGCCCGGCCCTGAGGGCTGCCGAGGACGCGGCCGGCGCTGCGGGCGTGCGGCGAGCAGGCCAGCCGGAGCGGCCCAGCGCAAAGCCCCCCAGGGCGGCCAAAACCACCAGGAGCGCAACGCCAGACCACAGCACCATGTCACCCATGCACAGCTCCCACTTTGTCAGGACTGCCCGCAGGATACGTGCCTCGCACCAGGATTGTCAAACCTGGGAAGAAATCAGGGGAAAAAGAATGGCTAGGGCCTGTTTCTAACTGATGGATTTTGTTCCTTGGCGAGGAGAGAGTCTATTTTGGGGCCAGGGGGGTGTACTCATGCGGTACAGCCCTGGACAAAAATCGGCTCGTGCGGATACCCAGGCGGCGTCCAGGGGGCAAAAGACGCTCTTAGAAACAGGCCCTAGCGGAAGACGTCGTACAGCTCGGGGCTGACCTCGACCACGAACATGCCCGCTTCCACGCGCATGCGCACGTTGAGCTCCGGGACCAGCGCCATGTCCTCGGCCACGTTGGCCCACTTGCGCAGCAGGGCCTTGGGATCGGTCTCGTCCACGGGAAGGCTCTCCGCCTGGATCCATTCATCGCTCATCAGTCGCCTCCCTGGCCTAGATGTAGACCCGCCGGTTCAAGCCCAGCAGGCAAAAAACTTCATAGGAAATGGTGCCCCACCACGAGGCCAATTCCTCGGGGCTGATGGCCAGCGGACCGTCTCCGCCAAGGAGCGTGGCCCACTCGCCGGGCCGGGCGTCGGGGATGTCCGAGACGTCGCAGGCCGTAAGCTGCATGCAGACCCGGCCCACAACCGGCGCACGGCGCCCGGCCACGAGCATCTGCGCGCTTTTTCCGGTGAGGGTCCGGCTGTAGGCGTCGGCGTAGCCCGCAGCCACGATGGCCACGCGCATGTCGCGCTCGGCCGTGTAGGTGCAACCGTAGCTGATGCTGCAGCCCCTTGGCAAGGAGTGCACCGAAACGATGCGCGTGCGCACGGTCATGGCCGGAGTCAGGCCGCGCCCCAGGTGCTCCCAGGCGGAACCCGCGAAGGGGTTGGCCCCGTACAGGGCGATGCCTGCGCGCTGGCTCTGGTGGTGCACCGAAGGATGGCCCAGGATGCCTGCGGAATTGGCCAGGTTGGCCTCAAGCTGGTAGCCGGCCTTGGCCAGGTTGGACAGGATGAAGGTGAAGCGCTCGGCCTGGGCCATGAGGTAGTCCACGGATTCGGGCTGGTCGGCGGTGGCCAGGTGCGAGCTGGCCATGACCGGACGGACCAGCGGGGCCTCGCGCAGGCGGTCCAGCAGCCGGGGCAGGTCTTCCGCGCCGAAGCCCAGGCGGGCCATGCCGGTGTCGAACTTGAGGCACATGTCCAGGCCCTTGCCGATGCGCGCGGCCTGGCGGGCCAGGGCCTCCAGCTGCCGGAAGCTGCCGATGAGCGGCAACAGCGAATGCTCCCAGAGGGGCGGAAAGTCGTCGGGCTCGATGGGGCCGAGGAGCACGATGATGCGGCTCGAGAGGCCCGTGGCGGCGAGGTGCCGACGCAGCGCCGCGCCCTCCTCCACCGTGCCCACGGCAAAGGTGTCGCAACCTTCCTTGGCCAGGGCGCTGGCGACCTCAGTCAGGCCGTGGCCGTACGCATCGGCCTTGATGACGCCGATGACGCGGCTGCCACGGCTGCACAATAGCCGGTAGTTGGCCCGGATCGCCGCCAAGCGGACACGGACCTCAAGCTTGTTGAAGGCGATGGTCATGGGACAAAAGACTCCTGAACGCACAGATCTCAGAGGGTAGAGGAAGCGCCGAGCGATCTTTGGCAGAGTTTTTCCTCCCGCGCAAGATGCGTAGACGGCCATACCCCGTTACGGCACAAAAATACGTATTTCATTTACGCTTGAACAGGCGCTCCAGGTCCCCTGCGCCAAAGGCCACGGCCACGGGCCGGCCATGCGGGCAGAAGTCGCGCTCCGGGGTCGTGAGCCAGACCTCCAGCAGGCTCAAGGCCTCGTCCTGGGCCAGGGGCTGCCCGGCCTTGATGGCCGACTTGCAGGACAACAGCGTCCACAGCTCCGTCAGGCCGCCGGTGCGGTCGGCCAGGGCGTCGCGCAGGAACTCCGCAGCCTTGCCCGCCGGCAGGCTGGGCGGCACGCCGCGCACCAGAAGCCGGGCCGCGCCGGACATCTGAAGCAAAAAGCCGCAGGACCGGAGTTCGGCCCAGAGTTCCTGGGCGCGCATGGCCTCGGCCGGGTGCAGGGCCAGCTCCAGGGGCAGGGCCAGGGGCTGGGAGTCCCCGCTCGTACGCGCCCGGCGCATGTTCTCCAAAATCACCCGCTCGTGCGCCGCGTGCTGGTCCACCAGCACCAGCTTGCTCTCCCCGTGATGGCTCCCCTGGCGCAGCACCAGGTACGTATCCGCGATCTGCCCCAGGTATTCCAGTCCGCCCTGGCTGAGGGCCCGGGGCTCGGAGCCCGGCGTGACGGGCGAAGATCCAGGCGCGGACTCGCCCGGCGGCTCGGGCATGTGGCCGGGCACCTGGTCTGCCCCGAGGCTGTCCGCCCCAAAGCTGCCTGGACCGGGCGGGGCCAGGGGCAGAGGCACCTCGCGGGCGCTCTCCGGGCTGTTGAAGGACTGCCAGGCGCGCAGCAGGCCCGGCTTGTCGCCCAAAGACGGGGAATGCGGCGCGGCGGGCGGGCCTGCCTGCCCGGTGGCCTGCCCCGTGGCCTGATGTGAGGTCTGATACGAGGGCGGCGTCCAAGCCGTCCCCACGGATTGAGCCGAGCCCAGGGCTACAGGACTGCCAGAAAAGCTCCCGGCGGAGTTGTAGGCCGCGCCCTGTTCAGACAGCACATCGCCCTCGGCAGCCGGGGCCAGGGCCAGGCGCACCAGGGCAAAGACCTGGCCCTCGTCGCGGAAGCGCACCTCCAGCTTGGCCGGGTGCACGTTCACGTCCACCTCTTCGGGCGGCAGGGTGAGGAACAGCAACACCTGGGGGTACTCGCCAGAAAGAATGCGGCCCTTGTAAGCGTCGCGCGCGGCCCGTTGAAGCAGGCGGTCCTGCACCGGACGGCCGTTGACGTAGAAGAGCATGCGCTCGGCGCGGTTCTGGGCGTGGGAGGGCCGACCGGCCAGGCCGTGGGCCTTGAGTTCCCCGTGCTCGCGGCGGAACTCCACCAGCCCCTCCAGCACGGCCGGGGGCCAGAACTGGGCCAGCCGCGCGGCCAGGGTCTGGCCGCCGGGCAGACGGAAGATCTCGCGGCCGCCCAGGACCAGGGAGAAGGCCACGTCGGGCCGGGCCAGGGCCATGCGCGTAAGGGCCTCCTGGCAGCGCTTGGCCTCGGTGGCCTCGGTGCGCAGAAACTTGAGCCGGGCCGGGGTGCTGGCGAAGAGTCGGCGCATCTCCACGCGGGTGCCGCTGGCCAGGGCCGCCGGGCCCTGGGCGAGCACGGTGCCGCAGTCCACGTCGATGCGCGCGGCCTCGGTCTCCTCGCGCACGCGGGAGGTCAGGGTCAGGTGCGACACCGAGGCGATGCTCGGCAGGGCCTCGCCCCGGAAGCCGAAGCTGGTGACGGAGAAGAGGTCGGCCACGCTTGAGAGCTTGCTTGTGGCATGGCGGGTGACGGCCAGGGCCAGTTCGCCCGGCGGGATGCCTGAGCCGTCGTCCTGCACCACCAGGCGCGCCACGCCGCCGCCCTCAAGCGTCACGTCGATGCGCGTGGCGCCGGCGTCCAGGCTGTTCTCAACCAGCTCCTTGAGCACGCTTGCAGGGCGCTCCACCACCTCGCCAGCGGCGATCTGGTTGCGCAAAATCTCGGGCAGAAGGGTGATGGCTCGGCGCGTCATGCCTGAGAGCATGCCCCTAGGGCCTGCCGAAATCAAGCAGGTTGAAGCGCAGCTCCAGGCTCTGGTCGCTGGGCTTGCGGCTGAAGACGAGCTGCACGTTGTAGCACTGCTCGGTCCAGGTAAGTCCGGCGGTCTTCTCCAGGTCCGTGTCCCCGGCGATGTCCAGGCGGTAGTCGGAGGAGAACTTGAGCTTGTCGGTGATATCCACGTCGAGCCCCAGGCGCAGGGCCTGGACGTCCTTGGTGCGCTGCCGCTTATACTCGTTGAGGGGGTAGAGATAGTCGTACCCGAAACGCACCTCGCCCACCTTCTCCTTGTGCAGGGACAGCATGTGCTCGTGCTCGGTGGTGCGGCTCAAGTAGGGCGAGTAGAAGGTCTTGGAGGTCAGGGTGACATATTTCTGCGGGTTTATCGAGGCCTCGACCATGACGTCCGAATAGGGCCTGCGGGCATAGGTCCCCACCAGATCGCCGCGCGCGGCCTCGTCGCGGTCAAAGGACTGCTCCACGCGCAGGCGGAAGAAATCCAGGTAGTCCGTGGCCGCCACCGGGATGGTGGAGTTGCCCTGCGGCGCGGCCACCACGCTGGTGCGCCTGCGGTCCAGCACGTTGGTCAATGAATAGGTGATGACGTTCTTGCGCTGGACGCGGTCCAGGGTGTCAAAGGACGGCAGCCGGTTCTGGGACTGGGGCGCGGGAATGTAGGAAAAGTCCAGCCTCGGGGCCACGCTGTGGCGCACGGCGCCCCACTCGCTCTGGCCCACGTTCTCGGCCTTGGCCTCCAGTGGCTTGTTCAGGGCGAAGACCCGGCTCAGCTCCGTGAAGGCCGTGAACCCGAGCTCCGTGAAGGTCCGGGTCGGGGCCTTGTTGCTGGTGGTGCTGGGCGACTCGTTGGTGTACCCGCCCACGCCGTAGGATGTGGAGCGCAGGCCGACAGTGGGGATCGCCGTCACCGGCCCCAGGGACAGGGGCAGGCTCAAGGTGGGGTGCAGGTCGGTGCGGAAACCACGGGTGCCGTACTGGCGCCAGAAGTAGTCGAAGCGGCCCGCGCCCTCCCACTCAAACGGCGTGCCGGGGATGGAGTCCTTGAAGGCGAAGAAATGCGCCTCGGGCAGGGTCTGGGTGGTGGGATTGGCGGTGGCCGGGTTGTTGCCGTTCATGTAGGCCAGGTTCTGGGTCCAGGCCACCTTGCCCACCACGCCAAAACGGTCCCAGCTGCGGGAGATGTAGGCCGTGCTGGTGCGGGTCAGGGAATCGGCGACATCAATGTCGCGGCCGAATTCCCGGAGAAAACTTTTGCGGCTGGCGTCATACCCCGAGAGGCCTCCGCCGAATTCGCGCAGGTAGTTCTGGTCGCTGACCATGTCCAGGTCCAGCTTGACCTGCCAGGCAGGGTCCTGGACAAACCCGTTGAACTTGCTGCGCACCCACCAGCGGTTGGAGTTCGGGCGCGTCAGGCCGTCGCTCTGCAGGTAGAGATCCTCCTGGGACGAGTTGGCCGTCGTGATGCGGTCATTCAGGTAGTCGATGCGCCAGTCGCCCTTGGTGTCCTGGTTCTCGCTGTGGCGGTACTCCAGGCCCTGCATGAGGCCCCGGCGGGTCATGGCGTTCTCAAAGAAGGTCAGGTCGCGCTCGTCGTTGAGGACCCAGTAGTAGGGCTGGTTGATGGCGAAGCCGCGCTTGGTGCTGTGGGAGATCTCCGGCACGAGCAGGCCGCTCTGCCGCCTGGCCCCGCCCGGCAGCGACATGAACGGCAGGTAGGCCACGGGGGTGTCCTTCACGTTGAAGCGCGTATGCCAAAGCTTGGTGCGCCCGTCGATGTTGATGTCGCCCTCTTCGGCCGTGAGGGCCCAGGCGGGTTTATCGCCGTCGCAGCCCGTGACCTTGGCGTTCTGGAAGCGGTAGCTCGACGCGCCGTACTTGCGGATGGTCTCGCTCTGGAAATAGATGTGCGACTTGCCCACAAAGACCTTGCCGCGCCTGAGCCAGCCGAGCATGTTGGAGAGGTCGAACTCGGCCTCCTCGGCCTCCAGGATGTCGCCTTCCCAGGTCACGCGCACGTTGCCCTTGAGCACCACCCAGCGGCTGGCCTGGTAGTAACGCGCGAAGTCGGCCCGAAGCGTGTTCAGGCCCTTGACCAGGAGCACGTTGCCCACGGCCTGCAAATATTCGCTGTCGTGCTGCCCCTCGATGCGGTCGGCCGAGAGCTTCCACTGCTCCGGGCCAAGCTCTGTCTCCACGGGGAAGGACGGCGACGGCGGCGGCAGAAACGACTGCGCCCCGCCCGGCGGGGTGACGCCCATGCGCACCTCCGGGCCGCTCACGGTCATGCCCGGCCCCTGCGCAACGCGGGTGC
>MGTN01000158.1:10519-12933 GCA_001799475.1 Desulfovibrionales bacterium GWA2_65_9
TGGCGGACGGCCTGGGGAGGCGCGGGCGGCGTCACCGGCAGACGCATCTCCGGTCCGCCGGCGGCGTCGCCGATGACCGCAAGGGTAGGCCCCGCCAACAAGCAGTGGAGCAGCCCCAGGGCCAGGAAGAGCACATACCGCTTGCGATTCAACCCCTTGTCGTCCTTTTCTTTTTTACCCTTTCCTGGAGTCCAGGTAGGGGTCGTCCTGGTCGAGATAACCGGTCACGTAATCCCGGGCCGCGTCTTCCAGGCTGGTGAGCTCAGCCGTGTATCCGGCGGCGCGCAGTTTGCCCATGTCGGCCTGGGTCAGGTACTGATACTTGTCGCGGATGGCCTCGGGCATCTCGATGTAGCTGATGTCCGCAGGCCTGCCCATGGCCGCGAACACCGCGCGCGCCAGGTCGTTCCAGGTACGAGCAATTCCAGTGCCAACATTGAAAATGCCGTTCACCTGGGGATGCTCCAGGAGCCACCAGAGGATGTCCACGCAGTCCTTGATGTAGACGAAGTCGCGCTTCTGGCCGCCGTTCGGGAACTCCGGCCGGTAGGACTTGAACAGGCGCATGCCTCCGGTCTGGCCGATCTGCTTGTGGGCCTTGCAGATGACGCTCATCATGTCGGCCTTGTGGTACTCGTTCGGCCCGAAGACATTGAAGAACTTGAGGCAGGCGATGCGGTCCAGGATTCCGGCCCGCGCGGCCCAGAGGTCGAAGAGGTGCTTGGAGTAGCCGTACATGTTGAGCGGCTTCAGGTTGTCCAGGCCTTCATGGTTGTCGCTGAAGCCCTTTTCCCCGCCGCCGTAGGTGGCCGCGCTGGAGGCGTTCAAAAAACGCACGGAGTTCTTGAGCACGAAGCGGCAGAGCACCTGGGTGTAGCGCAGGTTGTTCTCCATGAGATAGTCGGCGTCAAGCTCGGTGGTGCTGGAGCAGGCGCCCATGTGGATGACGGCCTGGGTGCCGAAGGGATCGTCGCCCTCGGCCATGAACTTCAAAAACTGGTCCTTGTGCAGGTAGTCGGAAAATTTGAGGTTCACCAGATTCTTCCACTTGTCCGTGGAGGCCAGGTTATCCACCACCAGGATGTCGTCGATGCCCATCTGGTTGAGTTTCCAGATCATGGCGCTGCCAATGAAGCCAGCGCCGCCGGTGACTATGTACATGCGGCGTCTCCCTTTCGCTGTTTGTGGCCCGAAGGCCAGCCTGACCAAATCGAACCGTGCGCGCGAACCCTAATTTCTACCCGTAGCCGCTCCGGTTGGCAACCGCTCAAGCCGGGCCTTTCCGGTTGCGCAAAGACAGGAGCTTTTTATTGCCAGCAGCGCGATTCTTTCTTATAGTTTCTTTGGTCGCATACCCTCTCATACGCGGCTATGCTTGCAACATACCAAGATAACAAGGAGATCTGCTCATGACCATGCGCAAACGCCTTCTGTCCATCGCTGTGCTGGCCGCCATGGCTGTACTGATGTTGGCCGTCCAGGCCCCGGCCGAGACCCTGAAGCCCAAGGTCGACAATTTCATCCTCTTCGTCGACCACTCCGGCTCCATGGCCATGACCAGCGACGCCTTGAAAGGCATCAAAATCGCGCTGGCCAAGGAACTGGCCACCAAGATGAACGCCGAGATTCCTGAACTGGGCTACGTGAGTGGCGTGAACACCTTCGCCCCCTATGGCACGCAGCTTGCCCCCACCAAGTTCAGCAAGCCCGCTGTGGCCGGCGCCCTGGGCAAGATCGACACCAACTACGAAATCTACGGCCGCAACACCCCCATGGGCATGGGCCTGACCGATCTGGACGGCGTTCTGTCCAAGCTCAGCGGCAAGACCGCGCTGATCATCTTCACCGACGGCGACTCCAACTTCGGCAAGGACCCCGTGGCCGAGGCCAAGGCCCTGTACGCCAAGTACCCGAACCGCCTGTGCATCCACGTCGTCAGCTACGCCGACAACGCCCGCGGCAAGATGGTCATCGACGAGATCCGCGCCCTCAACCGCTGCACCGTGGCCGGCGACCCCGCAGCCCTGGCCAACCCCGCCGCCATGAAGCAGTACGTGCGCGACGTGTTCTACGATGTCGAAGCCGACGCCCCGGCCCGCTCCATGGCTCCGGCCCCCAAGGCCTGCGAGACCATCACCCTGGGCAACATGAACTTCGCCTTCAACAAGTTCGCCATTACCCCGGACATGGAGCCCGCCCTGGAGCAGGCCCTGGCCGTGCTGAAGGACTCCGCCTGCAAGCAGTTCGTCATCGAGGGCCACACCGACAGCGTCGGCGGCGTGCCGTACAACCAGAAGCTCTCCGAGCGCCGCGCCAATTCCGTGGTCAAGTGGCTCACCGGCAAGGGCCTGGACGCCGGGAAGCTGGTCGCCAAGGGCATGGGCAAGCTCGCCCCCAAGTTTGACAACAAGACC
>MGTN01000158.1:13025-25625 GCA_001799475.1 Desulfovibrionales bacterium GWA2_65_9
GGTCCAAGAGCCGATCGGGCAGTCAGTCCGGCAGCCGCAGGAGGCGCCCAGCCCCCTGCCGACCATGGAGGAGGAAAGCCCCCTGCCGGTCCAGGCCAACGTGCCCCTGCACATGGACCAGGCCCTGGCCCGTGAGCACCAGCGCTTCACCCAGTTCGCCACCGAGCAGATGCACAAGATGAACGCCAACATCATCGGCGGCAAGCACAACATGCAGGTGCACAAGCACGGCACCCAGTACCGGGCCAGCTACAAGGCCATCGACGTGGAGGGCATCGTCTGCCAGGTGCGCCGTTCCGAGAACAACCCCAACTATTACGTGGGCAGCGTGCTCTACAAGGAGCACATCCTGGAGAGCGTGGGCCATACCCCGGAGGCCAGCCGCAAGGGCGAGTTCGTCCGCGTGTCCGAGAAGCCCAACCGCATCATCTACAGCTCCAAGCACGGCGGCGGCTGGGAGTAGCTCCGGCCCGCCCAGGGCTTGCCATGTCGAGCACGCCCCTTAAGCCCCCCTCTCACAACACAGACGCCCGGTTCTGACGCGACCAGGACCTGCCGGACGCCTTTGTGCGCAGCTCCAGCCACGTGCGCCAGGTCTTTTGCAGCGACACCCAAGAGGCATGCTGCTTTGCCCCCGTCAAGGCCGACAACCCCCCGCTTCTCCCGCTGCGCGGCGATCCAGGCCGCAAGCATTGGGCCGCCGTCGGCCCAAAGCCTGGGGGCCGGACCCGTGGGCTGAGACTGTGGCCCGGCGGGCAAGACGGATGCGCTCCAGGCGCATGCTGGTCGGGGAATCGCCGCCCGGACGAACGTCCCGGACGCAGGGCGCTCCGAATCCGCCGGACAGAGCGAAATCCCGCGCAGCGTTGGGTGGGGCCGCCGGGGCCGGGGAGGGCTTCGGTGGTCAGGCCGCCACGGGGCTCTTGCGCAGCATCAAGAACAGGCCCAGGGCGATCATCGGCAGGCAAAGCACCTGGCCCATGCTCATCCAGCCCAGGGCCACGAAGCCCAGCTGGGCGTCCGGCTGGCGGAAGAACTCCACCAGGAAGCGGAAGGCCCCGTAACCCATCAGGAACAGTCCGCCCACGGCCCCGCGCGACCTCGGCCGGGCCGAGTAGACCCACAGGAGGAGAAACAGGGCCAGGCCCTCCAGGGCGGCCTCGTAGAGCTGCGACGGGTGGCGCGGCAGCGGCCCGCCCGTGGGGAAGACCATGGCCCAGGGCGCATCCGTGACCCGGCCCCAGAGTTCGCCGTTGATGAAATTGCCCAGCCGCCCGGCCAGCAGCCCCGGCGGCACCAGCGGCGCGACGAAGTCGCCGACCTCAAGCAGGGACTTGCCGATGCTCCGGCCAAACAGCCAGGCCACCAGGATCACGCCCGCCACCCCGCCGTGGAAGCTCATGCCCCCGCGCCAGATGGACAAGACCTGGAACGGATTGGACAGGTAGTAGGAGAAATCATAGAATAAAACGTAGCCCAGCCGCCCGCCCAGCACCACGCCCGCCACGCCCCAGGTGATGAGGTCGTCGACCTGCATGGCTGTCCAGCCGGAACCGGGCCGGGCCGCACGGCGGCGCGCCAGGAACCAGGCCGCAGAAAAACCCACGGCGTACATGATGCCGTACCAGCGGGCCGCCAGCGGGCCGATCTGCAAGGCCACGGGGTCGATGATCGGATATTCGAGCATGAACGTCACTCCTCAGGGTCGCCGGATCAGGGGGCCGGATCAGGGGGACTCGGTCGGGGGCCGGGGCGCCTGGTCGGGCGGCACGGCGGGCCAAGCATGTTTGTTTCCCGCAGAAAATTGCGCTAGGATTGAATCCGGCCAGCCGGGAGCCTCTGACTTTTTGCAGCCCGCGTCAACCCCAGAAGCACGATGGAGAAGCAGCATGGACGAGCACAAGGAACTGGACATCCTGGAAATGCCTGTGGAGGCCCTGGCCGCCTACTGGCTGTCCATCAAGAAGCTCCTGGATGCCAAGAAGGACCTCGCGCTCCTGGCTGTGGAGGCCGAGAACACCTCCGAGCCCTACATCCGCCACCTGCTCGACACAGCCCAATCGGAAATGGCCCCGGAGCTGGCCCTGACCCTGGCCCGGGCCAAGCGCGGGGTGCTCCTGACCGAGTTCCGCCGCCGCATGGAGATGATGCGCCGCACGCTCATGGGCATCGCCGGGTCCGAGAACCCGCGCCTGACGCTTTTGGGCCTCAACGCCCTGGCGGGCACCACGCCGTTCCACGAGCAGCGCACCTTCGAGCTGGCCACGGCGCTCATGGCCACCGTGACCGAGAAGGATGCGCTCCTGCCCACGCTCCTCGGCGTGGACCACAAGCATAAAGACGACCGGCTGGTGGTCAAGCTCCTGTTCTACTCCATCAACACGCGGCGCAGCGGCAAGCAATCGCTCAACAACTTCCTGCCGCATCTGCACGCCGGGTTCTTCGCCGAGGGCCTCTCGCTCTGCGCCGACGGGCTCGAGCCCGAGTTCGTCGGGCGGCACCTGGGGGTCATCCGCGACACCACGCTTTTGGCCACGCGCCGCAAGATGGACATGGCCGCGCAGATGAGCCTGGCCATCAAGGCCGGGCTTTCCTACGACGACGTGTTCCGCGTGGCCCGGGCCTACATGATCTAGGCAATCCCAGGGCGCACGGCTCCAGCCGCAGGCCGGCGCAGAGCCGCCGCCACGCCCGAGACGCAGACGCTCAGACACTCAGGTGCCCAGACGCCCAAATGGAGGATGACCGTGCGCCGACTTCCCCTCGCCTTGTGCTGCCTGTTTTTGCTCTGCGCCTGCGCCACGCCGGTGGTCAAGAAGCAGATGCTCATCCCGGCCCCGGCCGCAGAGGTCGCCAGGCTCACGCGCCTCCGGGTCACCGGGTTCGACAATGACGGCGCCGGCCAGGTCCGCGCCGCCGTGGAGAGCGCCCTGGCCTCCGTTGTTGTCGACGGCAGGCCCTACTTCACCCTCATCGGCGCCAACGCCCCGAGCACCGGCCTGGGCAAGCCGATGCAGTGGATCGACAGCAGCAAGACCAAGGGCCAGCCCATCCGCTACGGCGCCGAGGGCCTGGTGCAGGGCAGCGTGGACCAGAACGGCTGGCAGGACGAGCGCTACACCGAAGACCGCAGCGAGTGCGTGGCCGAGGACGCCAAGGGCCGCTGCCTCCAGACGCGCAACCGGCGCGTCCAGTGCGTCCGGCGCGTGGCGCAGTTCAGCTTCACGCCCAGGGTGGTGCAGAAGGACACGGGCGAGGTGCTGCTGTCGCAGGAGTTCTCGGAGACCGGACAGAGCAACGCCTGCCTGGACAGGGGCACACCGGCCAGCGGGGCCACGCTGCTGGCCACCGCGCGCGCCAAGGCCATCGCCCGGTTCAAGAACCACGTGGCCCCGCATTACGTCACCATGGACATCCCGCTCATAACCGAAGACGACTCCGGCATGAGCGCCCAGACCAAGGTCCTGGTCTCCGGCGGCGTGGACTTCGCCCAGGCCGGGCAGACGGGCAAGGCCTGCCAGGTCTGGCGTAGCGCCGCCCGCAGCCATAGCGCCGGGTTTGCCCTGCCCTATCTCTCCGGCGTGTGCGCCGAACTGGAGGACGACCTGGACCAGGCCGAGAGCTTTTACTCCCAGGCCGAAAAGCGCGCAGGCAATCCCGTAGCGGAGATCACCGCGGCCCTGGCGCGCCTCAAGACCACCAGGGCCAACCTGGACCGGCTGGAGCAGCAGCTCAAGTAGGAGTGCGGCGAAAGGGCCAGCAGGCCAGACAAGGTCGGGGAAACTGCGCCTACAGGCCCTTGCGGTAGAACACGCTGTCCACGCCCATGACCGGAAAGGCCGGGGGAAGCGCGGATTTTTCGATGCGCTCAAAGCCGTGCTTCTCGTAGAAGCGGTGCGCGGCCAGAAACCTCGTCGTCGTGCCCAGAAATATTTCGCGCACGCTGTGCGCGGCGCACCAGCCAAGCAGCGCCTCAAGCAGCGCCAGCGCCACTCCGGCCCCACGCCAGTCCCGCTCGACGAACATCTTGCGCAGCGCGCCCTGCCCGCCGCCGATATCCACCAGCGCGATGCTGCCGACCACGCCGCCGCGCACGCCGTCTCCTGCGCGCGCCACCCAGAAATTGCCGCAACCCCGGCGGTAGAACCCCGGCACGTCCAGCAGATCGGGCTGGTCTTCGGCGGTGATGGGAATTTGAAATTCGCCACGCTGAATGGTGCAGATAAGATCGAGCACGCCCTCCCGGTCCGCGTCCGCATAGGGTGAGACCCGGAAGGCGGCGACCGGCATGGTCATGGCCGTCGTCAAGGTCACGACAACCCGGCCATGAGCGCGCCGATACGCTCCACCTGGCCTGAGTCCGAGGCCGGGAACAGCCCCATGACCCGGCCCCGGTACAGGACCAAGATGCGGTCGGCCAGTTGGAGCGCCTCGGCCAGGTCGCCGGTGACGAGCAGCACGCCCATGCTCTTGCGGGCCTCCAGCAGGCGCTGCCACACGGCCTCCGTGGCTGAGATGTCGAGTCCCTGGGTGGGCTGCTCGGCCACGAGGAGCCGGGGGCGGCGGCGCAGCTCGCGGCCGAGGACGAACTTCTGCAGATTGCCGCCGGAAAGCTGCCAGGCCTGCAGACCGATGCGGCCGGGCTGCACGTTGTGCTCGCGCACGATCTCGCGCGCGGCCGTGCGGGCGCGGGCGCGGTCCAGCCACATCCCGCGCGAGAAGCCCTCACGCGTGGTCAAAAGCATGTTGTCCGTCAGGTCCAGCGAACGGCAGGTGGCCAGCCCGGCGCGGTCCTCCGGCACCCAGGCCAGCGCGCCGTCCCAGTCGTGGTACTTGTGGAATTCATCCCAGCCGTGGCCCAAAAGCTCAACCTGGCCGCTCTCCGGCCGGGAGAGGCCGCACACGGTCTCCACGAGCTGCTGCTGGCCGTTGCCGGCCACACCCACCACGGCCAGCACCTCGCCCTGGCGCAGGTCGAAGCTCACGTGGTCGAGCAGCGCCGGCCCGGACAGGTTCGCGCCCTGCAGGGACAGGTCGCGCACCGCGAGCACCAGCGGGCCGGGCGGCACAGGGTCGCGGTGCACGTCGAGCAGCACGTCGCGGCCCACCATGCGCCGGGCCAGGTCCGCCGGGGAGGTCACGTCCGCGGCCAAGAACTCGCCCTCGATGCGCCCGCGGCGCAACACGGCGATCTCGTCGGCCACGGAGAGCACCTCCTCCAGCTTGTGGGAGATGAAGACAATGGCCTTGCCTTGGGCGCTCATGCTGCGCAGGGCGTCAAAAAGCGCTGCGGTCTCGCCCGGGGTGAGCACGGCCGTGGGCTCGTCAAAGATGAGCACCCGGCTCTTGCGGTGCAGAAGCTTCAGGATCTCCACGCGCTGGCGCTCGCCCATGGACAGGTCGCCCACGCGCGCCGCCGGGTCGATGCCCAGCCCGAAGCGCGCGGCCAGCTCGCCCACCGTGGCCCGCATCTGCGCCGGGTCGAGGAAGAACCCACCCGCCTGGCCCAGGAGCACGTTCTCGGCCACGCTCATGTCCTCCACGAGCATGAAGTGCTGGTAGACCATGCCGATGCCGGCCGCGATGGCCTGGCGCGAGGAGGCGAAGGCGACGGGCTTCCCGGCCACCTCGATGTGCCCCGCGTCGGGCTCAAAGCGCCCGGCCAGCATGGCCATGAGCGTGCTCTTGCCCGCGCCGTTCTCGCCCAGGAGGGCCTTGATGCGCCCGGGCATGATGGACAGGCTGATGTCGTCGTTGGCCAGCACCTGGCCAAAGCGCTTGGTCACGCCCGCCAGACGCACCAGGGGCAGCACGTCCACAGGGCCGACATCGGGGGTGTGCGGGGCGATGTCCATGCGCCCTACCCCACCGACTCGATGTTCACGCCCAGGGCGGCCGGGGCGGCGGACTTTCGCCCAAGGATCCCGCGCCTGCGGGCGCTTTGGGCGCGCGCGGCGGAGAGCACCAGCACCAGCACGGTCAGCACGTAGGGCAGCATGAGCAGCAGCGACGAGGGCACGTTGGTGCCGGAGGCCTGGAGCCGCAGCTGGAAGGCCATGACCCCGCCGAAGAGATAGGCCCCGGCCACGGCCCGGCCAGGCCGCCAGAAGGCGAAGATGACCAGGGCCACGGCCACCCAGCCGCGCCCGCCGGACAGGCCCGTGGTCCAGAGGTTGGTGTGCGCCAGGGACAGATAGGCCCCGCCCAGGCCGCACAGCAGGCCGCCCAGGAGCACGCCCAGGAAGCGCAGCCGCTGGGGGTTCAGCCCGGCGGCAGAGGCCGCGGCAGGCATCTCGCCTGCGGCGCGCAGGCCCAGGCCGAAGCTGGTGCGCCAGAGCAGGAACCAGACCAGCGCAGGCATGAGGAAGGACAGGTAGACCAGGGCGTCCTGGCGGAAGAATATCCTGCCCAGGATGGGCAGGTCCGCGAGCAGGGGCACAGCGAACTGGTGGAAGCCGTCCGTGGCCTGGCCGATGTACGGGGTGCCCAGGAAGTTGCACAGGCCCACGCCAAAGATGGTCAGGGCCAGGCCCGAGACCACCTGATTGCCCAGGAACACCTGGCAGACCACGCCGTGCAGCCCGGCCAACAGCGCCCCGGCCAGGCCACCGGCGGCCAGGCCCAGCCAGGCCGAGCCCGTGAGGTGGCAGCCCAGGAACCCGGCAAAGGAGGACAGGGCCATGATGCCCTCCACGCCCAGGTTGAGCACCCCGGCGCGCTCGGAGATGATCTCGCCCAAGGTGGCGTAGAGGATGGGCGTTCCGGCCTGCACCGTGGCTGCCAAAAGCGCGAGGATCAGTTCCGGGCTCATGGCCGGGCCTCCGCAACCTGCGCCGGAGGGCCTGTCCGGGGACGCTTCAGGCTCACGGAATAGGCCAGGAAGAACTGCCCGGCCAGCACGCAGAGCAGGATGGCGCCCTCCATGATCTGGCCGAAGGCCGCCGGTATCTGGAGCTCCAGCTGCATGGCCTCCACGCCCACGCGCAGCGCCGCCAGCAGAAAGGCCGTGAAGGCAATGGGCCAGGGCTTGAGGCGCGCCAGCCAGGCCACCACGATGGCCGTGTAGCCGTAGCCGACCATCAATGTCGGCTGCAGACGGCCCAGGGTGGCCGAGGTCTCGATGCTCCCGGCCAGGCCGGAGAGCGCCCCGCCCAGGCCCATGACCAGAAGCACCAGAAAGCCGTAGGGCAGCCGGGCGTAGCGGGCCACGCGCTCGCCCTCGCCGCAGGCCGCTAGCTCAAAGCCCAGGCGCGTGCGGTTGAGAAACACGCTGTAGGCCACGCCCGCCAGCGGGCAGGCGATGAGGCCCCAGTGCAGCTTTCCCAGCCACCCAGGCCAGATGCGTGCGATCAGCGCTGCGGGCGGAAACTCCGAGGTCATGGGGAAGCCGAAGCTGGCCGGGTCCTTCCAGGCGCCGAACACCAGATATTCGAGCACCAGGATACCCACGTAATTGAGCATGAGCGAGGAGATGATCTCGTTCACCCCCAGGCGCAGCCGCAAGACCGCCGGAATGAGGCCCCAGAGGGCGCCCAGCACCAGCGCCGAGAGGAACATCTGCGGCAGAAGCACCACGCCCGGCAGCGTGCCGAAGGTCAGCGCGGCCCAGGTGGCGCCCACGGCGCCCAGCGCGAACTGGCCCTCGGCCCCGATGTTCCAGATCTGCATGCGGAAGCAGAGGGCCACGCCCAGGGAGCATAAAAAGATGGGGATGGCCTTGATCAGCGCGTCGAGCAGGGAATGGCCCTGGCCAAAGGCCCCCCGGAAAAGCATGAACAGGCCCCCCAGGGCGGGCTTTCCGGCCAAAATGAGCATCAGCGCGCACAGGCCAAGGGACAGGGCCAGGGCGCACAGGTAGACCACCGGTGCGCCCCAGCCCATAGGTTCCTCGCGCTTGTGAACGGTCAGGGCCATACTCCCTTTTGCTTACTGCACGCTGCCGACGACGCCGTCCACGAACCAGGTCATGCCGAGCAGCTCCTTGTCCTCGGCCTTGACCCCGTCGGGGATCTTGACCTTGCCGCCCTGGTCCTTGATGGGGCCGACAAAGACCTTGTCGTTGCCCTTCACGAACTCCGCCTTCTGGGCCAGCACCTTGTCGGCAACGGCCTTGGGCACCATGGGGCCAAAGGGCGCGATGTCCACGATGCCCTTGTCCATGCCCCACCAGATGACCCGGTTGCCCGTCCAGGTGCCCGCGCGCACTTCCTTGACGATGGCCTCGTACAGCGGCGCCCAGTTCCACACGGCCGCGGTCAGATGCGCCTTGGGCGCGAAGACGGCCATGTCGGAGTTGTAGCCGATGGAGTACTTGCCGCGCTGCTGGGCGGCCTCCTGCGGGCCGGGGGAATCCTGGTGCTGGGCGATGACGTCGGCGTTCACGTCCAGCAGGCTGATGGCGGCGTCCTTCTCCAGGGCCGGGTCGAACCAGGTCTTGGTCCAGACCACGCGCACCTGGGCCTTGGGGTTCACGCTGCGCACGCCCAGGGTGAAGGCGTTGATGCCACGGATGACCTCCGGGATAGGGAAGGCCGCCACGTAGCCGATGATGTTGCTCTTGGTCATCAGGCCGGCCACCATGCCGGTCAGGTAGCGGGCCTGGTAGATGCGGCCGAAATAGTTGCTCACGTTCTCAGCGGACTTGAAGCCCGAGCAGTGCATGAACTTGACCTTGGGGAAGTCCTTGGCCACCTTCATGGTCGGGTCCATGAACCCGAAGCTGGTGGTGAAGATCAGGTCATAGCCGCTTCTGGCCATGTTCTCGATGACGCGCTCGGCGTCCGTGCCGTCCTTCACGGCCTCGGCAAAGGAGGTCTTGACGTCCGGCAGCTTCTCGATGGCCTTGCGGCCCTGGTCGTGAGCCCAGGAGTAGCCCGCCTCGCCCACGGGCGAGGTGTAGACGAAGCCGATCTTGAGCTCGCCGGTCTTGGGGCCGCCTTCTGCCGAGGGGGCAACCTTTTCCGGGGCTTTTTCCGAGGCCTTTTCGCAGCCCGCCAGAACAAGGGCCAGGCCCAGGGCCAGGGTCAGCGCAAGAGCGCCAAAGGTCCGAATACGCTGTTTCATGAAGTCCTCCATTCAGGCGTGCCCCGGAAGCGGCCGGGGCGGCCGGATGCTGTGCATGAGCCTCAGGCCCGCCGGTCTGGCGGACCGTAGTGTCCGGACGGGAGCCCTGCGCGGGCCCTGGTCCTTGCTCTTGGCGCTGGGCGGCACAAACTGCACGCCCGCGTCTCAGGGGAATGCTCTCCAGGTGTCCGGGCTGACCCCGGTGATGCGCGTGCCCACCAGGGGCGGCCCCTCGGGCTTGGCCCCAGGCTTGTCTAAGACCGTGACACAATGAGCGCCCTGCATAAGCCGCCAGGACAGAACCCGGCAGTCGCGGTGCAGTTGCTCCCGGGAAACGGGAAAAACCGTGTCGTGCGGATGATGCTCCACCGACGCCCCTTCTTGAAGGGCTGGATTATAGCCGAGAGCCTGGGCCGGAGCAAGTCCAAGCTTGGGGCGGAGCCGGTCAGTATGGCGGGAGTGGTTGGGGCGCTAGGCGCGGCGGCGCAAACGTTGCGCGCCGAAGAGGGCCGCGCCGTACACGCCGGAGTCCTCGTTGATGTTGAGCATGACCGGCAGCCCGGCCAGCAGGTCACTATGCGAGGGCGAGAGGCGGAACTCCTCCAGGAAGGCCGGGTGCTCCACGAACTGCGGGTTCTTGGCCGCCACCCCGCCGCACACGTAGACCCCGCCCAGGGCCAGCACGGCCAGGGCGTAGTTGCGGGCCGCCCGGGCGTAGAACCGCGCGAACCACTCCACCGTGTTCGGATAATTGGGCAGGCGCGGGGAAAGCACTGCCGGGGTCAGCACCTCGCCGGTCAAAAAGGCGTGCAGGCGCGAGAGCCCGGAGCCGGAGACCACGGCGTCGCCGTGGCAGTAAGCCAGATTGGTGACACGGCGGACATACTCGCCGTAGGCGTGCTCCTTGTCGCCCACAAAGGGGAAGGCCACATGCCCGGCCTCGGAAGGCACGGCCAGATGCCCGCCCCGGCCATCCGGCACCAGGGCGCAGTGGCCCAGCCCCGTGCCCGCGCCGATGACCGCCACGGTGCCGCCAGCGGTGACCTGGGCGTCGGAGCGGCTGGCCTGGAGCACACGGGCCTCGCGCACGGCCCGGCTGCGGCTGGCAAAGGCCTGGGCCGCGAAGTCGTTCAGGAGCGCGCCGCGCCCCAGCCCGACCTTGGTGATGTCGTACAGGTCGATGTTCCACTTGATGTTCGGCGGACGGCAGAAGCGGCCCTGCACCGGCCCGGGCACGGCCAGCACGGCCAGGTCGCAGGAGCCGGGGGCAAAGGGCCGCTGCTCGGAGAAGAGCAGCGTGAGAATGGCGGTCAGGGATTCGGATTCCTGCGTTGGCAACCGGGCGATGCTCAACAGGCGCGGCTCATCGGCCTCTCCGAGGAGCTCGAAGAACCCGAAGCGGCTGTAGGTGCCGCCGATGTCCGCCGCGAGAATCCTTTGCATGAGCCTCCATCCGGGTCTGTCAGCCCGCCGTCACTTGGGCGCCAATGCTGAGCGTTTGCTCACACATACCAGAGGCTGAGGCAAAAACAAAGGGGGGAGCCTGGCTCCCCCCGATTTTGCGTACTGCTTGGCTGCCCGGCTACACGGCGCGCGCCAGAGGCGACATGCGCAGCCGGCCGGGCGAGGGCATCTCCATGGGCTGGGGCATGGGCACGGCGTCGTTGAACGGCTTGGGCTCGGTGATCTCCCGGTGCTCCTGCGCCGCGCGCTCGCTGGCCGCGCGCGCCCTGGTGATGTACTTCTTGGTGATGGCCCGCAGAAGCTCGGTCTTGCCCACGCGCTCGTCCGGCGAGAGGAAACTGGTGAGCTTCTTTTCCAGGCGGTGCGAGTTCTGTTCCTTGGCGATGGCGATGATGCCTTCCATGATCAGCTTCTGGTTGAGCATCTCGGCATTGGTGTTGAAGCTGATGCTCTCGGCGATGGGCGCCAGGATGAGGTTACTGATGACCACGCCGTACAGGGTGGAGATGAAGGCCACGGGGATGCTCGCGAGCAGGGCCTGGGTGTCGTTGATGCCCGAGAGCATGCCGATGAGGCCGATGACGCTGCCGGCGACTCCAAAAGCCGGGGCGGCCTTGGCCATGGTCTGGAACACGCGCTCGCTCTGCTGGCGGCGGTCCTGGAAGAAGCTCATCTCGGTGTTCAGGAACTCGCGGATGTCGCGCTCCTTGTAGTTGTCCACCAGGAAGGCCACGGCCCCGCGCAAAAACTCGTCGCCAATCTTCTGACGGATGGCCTCCAGGGACAGCACGCCCTCCACCCGCGACTTCACCGAGAGTTCCAGCAGTACGCGCACAATGTCGTCCGGCGTGGGCTGGGTCTTGGTGTAGACGCTGCGGGCCAAAAGGAACGCCGTCCTGATGCGCTCGAAGGGGTAGCTCATGAACAGCGCGGCGCACAGCCCTGCCGCCACAATGAGGAAGGCGGCCAGATTCCAGTACAACAGCAGCCCGCCGCTCATCCAGAAACCGCCGATGAAGATGGCTGTGCACAGCACCACGCCCAGCATGTTCCGCTTGCTCATTTCTGTCCCCCTTAGATGTCTGTCAAGACGAGCACTTCCACCCGCCGGTTGCGCCTGGCCGCGTCCTGGTCCGAGGCCGGGGCCTCGGGCTGGAACGAGCCGCGCCCGGTGATGAGGAAGCGCTTGGCATCAAGTTTCGCCGTCCGGATGAAATATTCGGCCACGCTGGCCGCGCGCCGCGCCGAGAGCCCCAGGCTCTCCGCCTCGCCGCCGTCCTTGCCGCCCGCCTCGCCCTCGGCCGTGTGGCCCACCACGAGCACCGCGCCGCTGCTCACGCGCAGGATCTCGGCAATGCGCGCCAGATAGGGCGCGCTGTTCTGCGCAAGACTGTCCCCGCCAGGGGAAAAGAAGAGATCCCCGCGCAGGAACACGCGCACCTGCCGGTCGGTCTCGCGCACCACGGAGATGCCCAGGTTGTCCGACTGGTAATAGGTCTCGCGCACGGCCTGGCCGCGCACGTCCTGGAAGGCCTTGCCCCCGGTCACAGGATCATTCAGCTGGCCCAGAAAGGCCTGCATGGGATCGCTGGGAGCCTTGGTCTCGGCGGCCCTGGGCATCGGCGGCGCTGGCAACGGGCTCTGGTCCTGGTGCGAGCGGGTGTAGATGAACAGCACGGCGAAGACCACGAACATGATCATCATCAGGTCCGACCAGGGCACCGACCACTCGGCGAAATTTCCGCCAGCGGCCAGAATCCTGCTCCCGCCCGGACGATCTGCGTGCTGTCTGTCCCGTCTGCCCATGCGCACCTCACGTTGAACCCCGCCCCCGGGACATTCCAGGGGCCTGCGCCTAGTTCAAAGCAAATTGCCTGCCAAGTTTGCAACATGTCGCATTTACTACACTTAATGTTGAAATAGAAAACACCCCGAAGGGGGGCGCCAAAACTCCGGCGTTTCTTTTCGGCGCGCCCCGGGCTATGCTCGCGCTGGAGGTGATTCATGCGCATTCTGCTCACCGGGGCCAGCGGCTTTCTCGGCGGGATATTCTGCCGAGAACTGGCGCGCGAA
>MGTN01000158.1:25648-27634 GCA_001799475.1 Desulfovibrionales bacterium GWA2_65_9
GCCGCCGCCCTGTCCAACCCCAACCAGTGCCAGCAGGCGCCGGAGCTCTCGCGCCGGGTCAACGTGGAGGCGACCACGCTCTTGGCTGAGCTTTGCGCAGCACGGGGCCTGCCCCTGGCCTTCACCTCCACGGACCTCGTGTTCGACGGCACAGGCAGCCTGTACGCCGAGGACGCACCGCCCTCACCTGTTTCGCTCTACGGCGAGCACAAGGTGCTGGCCGAGGAGGCCGTGCTGGCGCGCCATCCCGAGGGCGGGCTGGTCTGCCGCCTGCCGCTGCTGTTTGGCCGCTCCGAGCCCGGCGCGGCCTGCTTCCTGGACGGCTTTTTGGCCTGCGCCCGGCGCGGCGAGACCCTGCGTCTGTTCGAGGACGAGTTCCGCTCGCCCGCAGACGCCAGGGATGTGGCGCGCGGACTGGTGCTGATGCTGGAACGCGGGGCCAGGGGCATCCTGCACCTGGGCGGGCCGGAGCGGCTTTCGCGCCTCACCTTCGGCCAGCGCCTGAAGGACGCCCTGGAAGCCCTCGGCCAGGGGCCGGACCTGCGCCTTGAGGCCACGCGCCAGGCCGATGTGCCCATGGCCGCGCCCCGCCCGCGCGACGTCTCGCTCACAAGCGCGCGCGCAATCGCCCTCGGCTTCGCGCCCGCCACCGTGGCCCAGGCCCTGCCCGGCGTGCTCGCCCCGAAGGTCTAAGGCATGCTGGTGTTGACTCCGGCCGCAAATGGAGTCACAAGCGCCCCCATGACCAACGCATACCTTTCCGACGCGCCCCTGGGCGCCTTCCGCACGCTCTCGGCCCTGGTGCTGGCCTCCAATTCGCCGCGCCGCCGCGACCTGCTGGGGTCGCTGGGCCTGGAGTTGGAGATCTGCCCGAGCAACGCGCCCGAACCGCCGCCCCTGCCCCTTGAGGAGCCAGAGGCCTACGCCAAACGCATGGCCTGCCTGAAGACCCTGGATGTGGCCGTGCTCTACCCGGACTGCGCCGTGCTCGGCGCGGACACCATCGTGGTGCTGCCCGCAGAGGCCGGCGCAGGCGCGCAGATTCTCGGCAGGCCGCCGCAGATCCTGGGCAAACCAGTGGACGAGACCGACGCCCTGCGCATGCTGACCCTGCTCTCAGGCCGTGCGCACCAGGTCATCACCGGCTGCTGCCTGGCCCTGCCCGGCCAGGAGAATCCGATATCCTTCGCCGAGGTCACGGAGGTGGTCATGCGCGCCAGCCGCCAGGAGGAGCTCCGCGCCTACATCGCCACGGGCGAGCCCGCCGACAAGGCCGGGGCCTACGCCATCCAGGGCCTGGGCGCGTTTCTGGTGGAGCGCGTCATGGGCTCGTACACCAACGTCGTGGGCCTGCCCGTGGCCGAGTGCGCCCGGCACCTACTTGACACAGGGCTCATCGCGGCCAGATAAGCGAGCAAAGCGGAGGCCGCATGCTTGACCTGGCGGACACCACCATCACCATCCCCGTGCGCTTCGACTCCACGGGCCGGGTGCGCAATCTCAAGGTGGTGCTGCGCTTCCTGCTCACGCATCTGCGCGCCCCGGTGCTGCTCGGCGAGCAGGGCCCCCGTCCCCTGGCCCCGGATTTCCTGCCGGAGTTCATGGACCAGCTCGGCTACAGCTTTGAGCAGACCGATGCGCCCCATTTCCACAAGACGCGCTGCCTGAACCAGTTGGCCCGCGCCGCCAAGACCCCGTTCCTGCTCAGCCACGACACCGACGTGCTGGTGCCGCCCGAGAAATACGCCCTGGCCCACAGCGTCCTGTCCCAGGGCGCGGACATGGTCTTCCCCTATGGCGGCCAGTGCCTGGAGGTGGCGGATGCCGGCATCACGCGCATCTGGTCCGGGCTCTCCCTGGCCCATCTGGGCGCCGGGAACTGCCCGGTGCGCGCGGCCCGCGTCTTTGGCGGCTGCGTGTTCCTGCGGCGCACGGCCTTTTTCGAGGCGGGCATGGAGAACGAGCATTTCCGGGACTGGGGCCTGG
>MGTN01000158.1:27650-40380 GCA_001799475.1 Desulfovibrionales bacterium GWA2_65_9
GGTCCGCTTCACCCACCTGGGCCTGAAGGTGGAGCGGGTCAGCGGCCCGCTGTTCCACCTGGAGCACCCCAGGCCCCTGGACCAGGTCGGCCCAGGCAACCCCTGCTATCAGGCCAACGACCAGGAGTACCAGAAGGTCATCCGCATGAACCCCGGCGAACTCAGGGCCTACATCGCCACCTGGCCCTGGCTGGCCGAAACCCATCAGTGACAGCAGGAGGGAACATGCTCCAGCCAACCACCAGCCCGCCAGAGGGTCTGCTCGACCGCGCCGCGCTCTGCATCGCCACCCTCGGCCCGGTGGGCAGAATGCCCAAAGCCCCCGGCACCTGGGGCTCGGCGGCTGCGCTGCTGCTGGCCCCCTGGGTCTTCAATCCCCTGCCCCTGCCCTGGCGGCTCGGGGTTCTGGCGCTTATCCTTGTTCTGGGCACCTGGGCCGCCGCCCGCGCCGAGGTCCTTCTGGGCCAGGAAGACCCGGGCTGCGTGGTGGTGGACGAGCTCCTCGGCCAGTGGACGGCCTTTGCGCCCTTTCACCTTGCCACAGGCCTGACCGGCGGGGCATCCAGTTGGAACGCCACCACCCCGCTGGAATTGCTGGTGCTGTTCGGCCTGTTCCGGCTCTTCGACATCCTCAAGCCCTGGCCCATCCGCGCGGTTGAACGCGGCGTTCCGGGCGGCCTGGGCGTCATGCTCGACGACCTGGTGGCCGGGCTCCTCGCCGCTGCGGTGTTCCTGCCCATCCGCCTGTTTTTGTAGCCGCGCATTCGTTCCGTCAGCGCAAAAAAAGACCGCCGCAGCCCAGGGGCCACGGCGGTCGTCTTGTCTCGTCCGGATGCGGCTAGTTCTGGATCTTGAACTCGTCGCGGCGGTTCTTGGACCAGGCGGCCTCGGTCTTGCCCGGATCAAGCGGGCGCTCCTTGCCGTAGCTGACGATGGTCATGCGGCTGTCGGCGATGCCCAGCTGGTTCAGGAACTGCTGGGAGGCCTTGGCCCGGCGTTCGCCCAGAGCCAGGTTGTACTCGCTGGTGCCGCGCTCATCGCAGTGGCCCTCGATGACGATGTTGAACAGGGAGTACTTCTTCAGGGTGTCGGCCTTGGAGGTCAGCACATTGCGGCTCTCCGGGGTCAGCTCGAAGGAGTCAAAGGCGAAGAAAATCATGTTGCCGACTTCGCGCTGGGCCTGCTCACGCTGCTGGGCGCGGATCTCGTCCTCGGTCAGGCTGCGGGACTCCGGGGCCGGAGCGGGCTTCTGCCAGTCGGTGTCCTTGTCCGAGATCTCCACCTTGGTGGCGCCGGCCGGCATGGAGTCGGCGGTCTTCTTGGCGCAACCAGCACCGAAAGCCACCAGCAGGCACAGCATCAGCATGAGGCTGAAAATACGTTTCGCGTTCATCCGTTTTCTCCTTTGTTTCATAGCGCTTGCGCGTTCACTGTATTTCACGAAATGATGTTCCAACAACACAGTTACCTGCTCACTTTCTATAGCTTCCCCCTATTTTTCGGGAAAATCAAGGGCAATGTTGCACGCGCTAGTTCAGGGCCTGGGCCACTCCCCAGGCCGGGGCCATGGCGTCGCCGGGACCGGTGGGGATGAGCCTGGCCGGATCGCCGTAGCGCGTGGTGACGTAAATCCTGGTGCCGCCGCTGCGCGAGGAGGCAAAGGACACGAAGTAGCCGTCCGGGTCGAAGCTCGGGTCCTCGTCGTTGCCGGGGCCAAAGGAGATCTGCCGCTCCTGGTTGACCACAAGGTCGCGGATGAAGATGCGGTGGCCGTCGCCGGTCATGCGCGCAAAGACCACGAAGCGGCCGTCGGGGCTCAGGGAGGGCCTGGTGTTGTACGTGCCCTCGTAGGTCACGCGGTCGACAGCGCCGGTGTCGCGGTTCAGGAGGAAGATCTGCGGCCCGCCCAGGCGGCCGGAACAGAAGACCATCTTGCGGCCCGAGAGGTCGAAGCTCGGCGACACGGCTATGGCCCAGCTTGGGGCCAGCGGCGCCGAGGGCTTGAAGTCGCTGTTCAGCATGTAGATGTCCGGGTGGCCGTTGAGCGAGAGCGAGATGGCGATCTGGCCGTCCGGGGTGAAGGTGGGGCTGATGGCGATGTTGCCGGGGAACTTGCGCAGGCGGGACACGCGCGAGCCGCGGTCCCAGATGCCGAGACGGTGGCCCAGGTCGGAGATGTTGGTGTAGGCCAGCTTACGGCCGTCCTTGGACCAGGAGGGGCTGACATTGAAGCCGTCGTCGTGGGTGACCTGCTGCAGCTCCCGGCCGAGCGCCGAGGCCGTGAACAGCTCCTTGCCGCCGTTGACCTTCTTGGAGAAGGCCAGGGTGGAGTCGAAGAAGCCGCTCTTGCCCGTGAGCACGCGCATGAGCTGGGCGCAGAAGCGGTCGGCCACGTGGGCCACGCCGCCCTGGTCCACCTGGCTGTAGGCCTTGCCCACCAGGAGCTTGCGCGTGAAGGTTTCGTAGACCCGCGCCTCGATGTCCTGGCCTGCGCCGCTGATGGTCAGGACCAGGTCGATGCGCGAGAGCTGCAGGGGCTTGAAGTCGATGTCGTCGGCCTTGACGCCCTTGCTCGGGTCGCCGCCCAGGACCTCGGTCAGGTACGCCAGGCGCAGGAACGGCAGGAAGCCGATGTCGCCCTGGACATACTCGCTGAAGCTGCGGGCCAGGCTGGTGGCGGCGGCGCCATTCACGCCGCGCGCAGGCAGCACCAGGATGTTCACCCGGGTCTGACCGGGGCCGAAGATGTCCACGGACAGGGTCTCGGCGGCGCGAACGCTCTCGCCGAAGGCCAGCACCAGGAGCAGGGTCATGATCCAGATTTTTAGTTTCATGGCTTTTTGCGGACCGGGAATTACTTCCGCAACTCCTGCAGGTTGAAGGTGATGCGCAGGGTGTCCAGGCTCTTGACGCGCGGGGGCGGCAGGGCCTGGGTCTCGTTTACTGCGCGCAGGGCCGAGTCGTCAAAATCGGGCTTGCCCGAGGGCTGGGCCACGCGCGCGCCGGTGATCTTGCCCTGCGGGTCGATGTTGATCTCCAGCACCACGGCCACGTTGGTCTCAACGCCAAAGGCCGGATAGCGCCAGTTCTTCTTGATGATCTGCTTGACGATGTCGCCGTAGACGCTCATGAGGCCCGAGCCGGTGCCGCCTGCCCCTGTGCCCTTGCCGCCGCCTGCGCCGCCGGGGCCGGTGCCGCCTGCGGTGAAGATGTTGCCGCCCTCGGACTTGCGCAGGGCCGCCAACTCGCCCGCCACCTGGTCCTTCTTGACTTCGGCCGGGCTCTTGGCCGTGGCCTTGGCGTCCTTGGCCTTGCTGGCCACGTCGGTCTTCACGTCCTGCAGGGCCTGCTTCAAAAGCTCCTCGCGGGTGGGCTTCTTCTCCTCAGGCTTGGGCGGGGCCTTCTCTTCCTTCTTCTCAGACTTCTTCTTTTCCTCGACCTTCTTCTCGCTGATGGCCTTGGCGTCGTCGCGCACCAGCGGTTCCGGCTTCAGCTTCTCGGCCTTGGGTGGCGGCGGGATGGCCGCAGCGGCGGCGTCCTGCTGCTGGCCCTCGGCCTCGGGCGGCGGCGCACCGGCGGCCTCGCCCTTCTCTCCGGCGGCCGGGTCCTCGGAAGGGTTCAAGGACACCAGATCAACGGTGTACATGGGCTTGTCCATGTCCACCTTCATGCTGTTGCCGATGCCCAAGACCCCGGCAGCGATGAGCAGCGCATGCATCGCCAGGGAGAGGAGGAATCCTGCGGTCTGCCGTGTGTCCTGCACGAAATGTCTCCGCGCGCGGGCTTACTGGGCCGGTTGCTTGGGCTTGGACTTGTCGTCGCCCTTCTGTTCATCCGAGGATTCGGCCACGATGCCCAGCTTCTCAATGCCCACGCTCTTGATCTCGCCCATGACCTTGACCACCACGCCGTAGGCCACGTCCTTGTCGGCGCGCAGGTACAGCTGCTTGTGCTGGGCGACCACCAGGTTCGTCAGATGCTGGCGCAGGTCCTCAAAGGGCACGTTGTACTCGTCAAGATAAATGCCGCCGTCCTTCTTCACCGAAAGCACCAGGTGGTCGCTGCCAGCGGGCAGGGTGCGCACGCTTCTCGTCTTGGGCAGGTCCACGTCCACGCCCTGGGTCAGCATGGGCGCGGTGACCATGAAGATGATCAGCAGGACCAGCATCACGTCCACAAAGGGCGTGACGTTGATCTCGGCCATGTAGCCGCGCGGGCCCTTGCCCACTGCCGCGCCCACGAGCGCCTCCTAGCCCTTGGAGCTCGAGGCCCAGGAGACCTCGCGCTCGACGCGGTTCAGGAATGCTCCGGCATAGTTCACCAGCTCGGTCTCCACCTCGCCGAGCAGGGCCAGCAGGTAGTTGTAGGCGATGGTGGCCGGGATGGCGACGACGAGCCCGATGGCCGTGGTCACGAGGGCCTCGGAGATGCCGGGGGCCACGGTGGCCAGGGCCGCGCTTTGCGACAGGCCGATGGAGTGGAAGGCGTGCATGATGCCCCAGACCGTGCCGAAGAGGCCGATGAAGGGCGCGGCGTTGGCGCAGGTGGCCAGGAAGGACAGAGAGCTTGAGAGGCGCTTCATCTCCTCGTTGACGCCCTGGCGCAGGACGCGCCTGAGCGTGTCCTTGACGAGCATGCGCTTGCGGTCGCGCTCGATGTCGGCCTTTTCCAGCTTGCGGAACTCGCCCACCGCCAGCAGGCCCACACGGGACAGGGCGGTGTTGCCGTCGCGGCTGACGGCCTGCAGGCCCCCGGACAGGTCCTCGGCGTCGTTGAACAGGGTATAGCCCTGGGTCACCTGTCGCCGCGTGCGTTTGTACAGGATGACCTTGGTGAAGATGATGGTCCAGCTCCACAGGGACATGAGCACCAGGAGGCCCAGCACCATCTGCACCCCGAAGGTGGCCCCAAGCATCATGCCCAAAAATCCGGTCTCAGGAATCATGCGCGCGTTCCTCCTCGTGCGGCGGCAGCTTGCAAGCCGGCCCGCCTGTGCGCCCGCCCGTCAATGGGCCGCAGCGCAGTCTCAGCAAAAGTTTCTCAGCGTCTGACACGGCAGCGCTGCACGATCTCCCAGGCATTGGCCTCGGTCTGGCGATATTCCTCTAGCGTCAGGCCCGCGCCATAGGCCACCTTCTGGCGCAGCTCCGCGCTCATGAGGTCGCCGGGGGCGTGGGCGTCGTTGTCGATGACCAGCTTGGCCCCGAAGCGCCGGGCCAGGGCCGCCACATGGCCGTTGGCGTAGCTGTGGCCGCGCCGGGTGGTGATCTCCAGCGCCACGCCGAACTCGCTCGCGAGCTTGACCTCGACCTCGGTGATGAGTCCCGGATGGGCCAGCACGTCGACACGGGCCTCGATGGCCGCGAGGTTGGTGCCCTGGACCACCGGTTCGACGATGGTCTCGCCGTGGACGACCACGATCTGCGCGCCAGCGTCGCGCGCCATCTGCACAAAGTCGGCCAGGAGCGCGGGCGGCACGTGGGTCAGCTCGACCCCGGCCAAGACCTCCATGTCGAAGAAATGGGCGTAGCCGTCCGTGAGCTTGCGCACGCTCTCGATGATGAAGCTGATGTTGCTGGCGTCGGCGTGGTCGGTGATGGCCATGGCCTTGTACCCGGCGACCTTGGCCCGACGGATGAGCTCGGCGGGGATGAGTTCGCCGTCGCTGTAGGTGGTGTGCATGTGCAGGTCGATCATGGCCGCCTCACATTTTGTACTTTGTCTCGTCGGTGGAGAGCTTTTCCAGCTCCTCGGTCCACTTCTCACGCTCCTGCCCGCCAAACTCGGCCTTGGCCCCGTCCAGGGTGCGCGTTCCGGCCTCGGCCAGCACGCTCTCGGCCACGCGGATGGGCACGTTCGCCCGCACGGCCAGGGCAATGGCGTCGGACGGGCGGCAGTCGATGCGCTTGATCTCCTCCGCGCCCGTGGCCCCCTGGGCCACCAGAATCTCGGCGTAGAAGGTGCCCTCGCGCAAGGCCACCACCTCCACCGCCGTGACCACACCGCCCAGACCGGCCACCACGCGCACGAGCAGGTCGTGGGTCATGGGCCGGGGCGTCTCCACGGCGTTCAGGGCCAGCGAGATGGCCATGGCCTCCACCGGCCCGATCCAGATGGGCAAAGCCAAATCCCGGGCCTCGTCCTTGAGGATGAGCACCGGGGACTGGGCCTTCTCGTCCAGGGCCAGGCCGAAAATCTTCATCTCTACCATGGCGGGCCTACCTTCTCTCCGAGCAGGGCTCCCCCAACAAGGAATGGTTCTTGGCCTCAAGGATGCGCACCCGCACCATGCGTCCGCAAAGCGTTGAGCCCAAGGGCTCCACGCCAAGGCTTTCGCCGGACATGCGCACGTTGACCACACGCCCGCCCGGATCGCGCCCGCGCCAGAAACTCCCGCCTTCGTCCTGGCGGCGGCTCATGGCCTCCAGCAGCACATCGGTTTCGCAGCCTTCCAGCGCTTTTAGACTTTCTTTAGTAATGCCATTTTGTAAAGACTGCAAGCGCAACAACCGCTCCTGTCCGACCTCGTCCGGCACCTTGGGACGCAGGCGCAGGCTGGCCACGCCAGGCCGGTCGGAGTAGCGGAAGGAGTAGCTCGATTCGAAGCGCACCAGTTCCATCATCTCCAGGGTTTGCAGGAAATCGTCCTCGCTCTCGCCAGGGAAGCCCACGATCAGGTCCGTGGTCAGGGCGATGTCCGGCCTGGCCGCGCGCAGAGCCTGGACCGTTGCCAGGTAGCGCGCGCGGTCGTACTTGCGGCCCATGCGCCGCAGCACCTCGTCGCTGCCAGCCTGCAGCGGCAGGTGCAGGGCCGGGCAGAGGTTCTCAAGCTCGCCAAAGGCGCGGATCACGGCCGGATCGATGTCCTTGGGGTGCGAGGTGGTGAAGCGCAGGCGCAAGAGACCGGGGATGGCCGCCACCTGGCGCAGCAGCCCGGCAAAGCCCACGCCCGCGCCGCCCGCGTCCTTTGGCAAGAGATCCTGGCCATAGCTGTTGACGTTCTGGCCGAGCAGCGTGATCTCGCGCGCACCCTGCTCCACCCGCGTGCGGCACTCGGCCAGCACGGCTTCGGGCTGGCGCGATTTCTGGCGGCCGCGGGTGTAGGGCACGATGCAGTAAGCGCAGAAATTGTCGCAGCCCTGCATGATGTTCACAAAGGCCTGGGCCGGATGGTCGGCAGAGTCGGCCTCGGGTTCGCCCAGGTCGGCGTCAAAAGCCGGAGAAGGGGCCGGGGCAGACGCGGGCGTGCTCAGCACATCCTCGCGCTCCGGGTACGCCGCGAGGAAATCCAACAGGGCGATGCGCTCGGCCGGGTCCTCGGCCAGGCGGTCCAGCGCGTCCGGCGCGCCCGCGATGCCGTCGGATCCGAAGACCAGGCGCACAAAGGGGAAGCGCTCGAAGAACCCGCGCCCGATCTGCTGGGCCACGCAGCCGCCCACGGCCGCCGTGAGGCCGGGCTTGCCCTTGCGGCCCCGGTTGTAGGAAGAAGCCAGCCGTCCCAGCTCGCTGTAGACCTTCTGCTCCGGCTTGTCGCGCACGCTGCAGGTGTTGACCACAAAGAGCCAGGCCTCGTCCTCCGGCACCTGCCGCCAGCCGCGGCTGACCAGGGCGCGGGCCAGCCAGTCCGAGTCGCCGACGTTCATCTGGCAGCCAAAGGTCACGATGTGAAAGGTCTTGTCCAAGCTTTCTCCATGCGGGGGGATGTGGTCCGGGCCTGTGCCGGGGGGGCATCAGCGGCAAAGCCCACGAGCGGGCCAATATGCCCCTTTGTGGTTCAGGTCAACGGCCTAGCTTTGGACCTGCCCGGCCCAGTTTCCGGCGGGTCAGGCTCCGGTGGGTCAGGTTCTGGGATCAGATCCAGGCTAGAGCCGGGGCCAAGGCCGGGGAAGGAACATGGGCACGCGGCGCGTGTACTCCGCCCACACCGGCCCGAGTTCCAGCGCCAGGCGGCGCTCCTCCAGCCAGGAGCCGATGGCCATGTACAGGCAGCCGAAGAGCGCGAAGACGAACCCGCCCAGGGTCAGGCGCGGCTGAAAGGCCAGGAAGAGCATGCCGCCCGCATGCATGGGGTGGCGCACGAGGCCATACGCCCCGGTGCTGGTGAAATCCTGGCGCAGGTCCGCCGCTTCAGGCAGGCGGCGGCGCAAAAGGCTCACGAGCTGCGTCACGCCGAGCATCTTGAGCCCGTGCATGGACACCCCGGCCCAGACCAGAAGCGCCAGCCCGGCCAGTTGCACGCCATACATAAACAGGGCCGAAGGCCCTTCCACGGCCCAGAGCAGCTGCGGCAGGTCCGGCTCCTTGGTAAACACCAGATAGAAGGTCCACAGGCTGACGAGGCTGTAGGCCGTGGGGTAAAAGACGTAGCGCGGCCCGAGCAGCAGCTCGAAGGCGGCCTTGACGCGGCGGGCGGCCAGCACGCTGTGCAGCACGCCCCAGCCCGTCCACAGGCCAAAGGCATAGCCCGCGCTGGCCAGGGCTTCGGGCGTCAAAAGCTGTGGCGCCAGAACCTGTGGAGCCAGAGGATTCACGCCGCATCACCCGAATAGCCGGGCAGCCAGCCGTCCAGAAAGGTCAGCACCCGGGCCGTGTTCTCCGGCACGGGCAGCATGGCGTCGAGCACGCACTCGGCCTGCGGGTCCTTCTCAAAGGGCACGTCCACGCCCACCACCTCGCCCAGGCCGGGCACGCTCTGCCCCGTGCGCTTGCGCAGGAGCGCCCTCTGGTACATGCCGGGGGTCACGGCGTAGCCGCGTGGATGCCCCTGGGAACGAACGGCCTCGCGGCGCATGGCCTCGGGCAGCGGGCAGTTGACGTAGACCTCGGCAAAGCGCGGGATGAGCGCGCGAGAGTGCTGGCGCACGGCCAGCCGGTGCCCGGTGGCGTCCAGGATGACGCCCTGGCCCTGGCCTGCCAGCTCGGCGGCCTCGTGCGCGATGAGTTCGTAGGCCACCTTGCGCTCCTCTTCCGTGTAGGCGGGCTTGGGGAAATAGCTCCTGCGGCGCTCGTCCATGACCAGCAGGGCCACATCGCGGCCCTGGCCCACCAGCTCGGTGTGCACGGCGCGGGCGATGGTGCTCTTGCCGCTGCCGGGCAGGCCCGTGAACCAGAGGACCCAGCCTCCGTCCACATTGCCCGCGACATTGCCCGTGACGCTGCCGGTAAGCATGCTTTACTCCAGATACCTGTTGGGGTGCCGCCAGTCGAACACCTCGTCCTCCAACACGCTGGTCAGAAAGCGCACCAGCGCCCGCCTGACCGGGAGCGGGTGGTCAGGGTACCACTCCGGCGAGACGATGACCAGCCCCCGGAACACAAAGAACGGGGCCATGACCCGGAGCATCTCCGCGTCGCCCGTGGCTTCCAGGTACTCCTCGAAGAGGACGCGCCAGAGCTCCAGGAACGCCCCGTCCAGCCGGGCCTGGCCCTGCAGCAGCCCGAAGAGCAGGTAGTTGGCCGCGAGCGTGGCCACGTCGCCCGCAGGCTCGCCCCACTCGCCCCGGCTGCGGTCGAGCACCGAGAAGCCGGCCCGCGCGTCCACCGGCCCGTCCACCAGGATGTTCCAGGGGTGGAAGTCGCCGTGGACCGCGGCCAGGCGGTGCGAGAAGGCGCGCAGCTTCCAGCGCCAGTCGGTGAGCCGCTTTTCGAGCGCCATGAATGCGGCGTCAGGCAGGAATTCACAAGGGTGGGGAAAGGCCTCGTCAATGAGGCCCATGATGCACTCGCTGGCACCCAACAGGTTGCGGATGTGGCGGTAGTAGAGATCCGGGTCGTCCTTCCTGGTGCCGTGGACCTCGGCCAGCCAACGGGCAAAGGTGCGCGCCTGCTCCACGTCGGCCGGGCGCAGGTCGCCGTGGCCGATGCGGTCCAGGTCCTGGAAATAGTCGTAGCCGGTGAGCTTTTCGTTGAGGATGAAGAATTCCTGGGGCGCGAGCACCGGCACCAGGCGGTTGCGTCCGTCCACGTAACCCAGGCCGAGGGGCCGCACATGGCGCGGCAACAGGGCCGAGGTCTCGTACTGGAACATGAGGATGGCCGCGCGATCCCAGTAGAACTGGTGCCCGTACTTGTCGCCGCGCATGACCGAGAGCACGCCCTCGCGCTCCTCGCCGTCCACGCGGAAGCGCACCAAGAGCGGCTTGCCGTAGCCGAAGCGCTTGATGCCCTGCTTGTCCAGGGTGCCGATGGCCCCCAGGTCCAGGAGTTCCGCGCCGTCGCCATAGGCCTGGCGCAGATACTCCGCAACGCTCTCCGGCTTCAGGTCGATCATGGACCCTCCGAGATGCTCTGGGCTAGAAGCTCTGGGCCAAAACTCTGGGCTGGAAACCCTCTTCTTGAAACCTCGTGCCGCAGGGGCGGCCAATCTTGCACGCAGTCCGTCGCACGGCCCGTGCACGCAGTCTGCCGTGACTGGTTTAGATGGTCCGACCGAAATGGGAGACCAGCTGTTCGTTCACGTCCGCCAAGGTGAAGCCATGCTCCTGGGTGCCCTTGTGCTGCACGCAGAAGGCCGCGCAGACCGAGCCCAGGGCCGCAGCCTCGGCCAGGGTCTGGCCCAGGCACAGGCCCTTCATGAGCCCGGCGCGGAAGGCGTCGCCCGCGCCCGTGGGGTCCAGGGCCTTCTGCACCTTCACGGCGGGCACGCGGACTTCCTCCACCCCAGCAGGGCCGCCCTCGGCGATGATGCTGCCCTGGTCGCCCAGGGTGGTCACCAACGCGCCGGTCAGCTTCAAGAGTTCCGCGCGCGTGAGGCCCGTGGCCTTCAGGACCATCTCCAGCTCGTAGTCGTTGGTGCACAGGGCGAGCGAGCCGGTGATGGCCCGGGTCATCTGCTCGCCGGTCAGGGCCGTGATCTGCTGGCCGGGGTCGAAGATGTACGCGATGCCCGCCTTCTTGAAATACTCGGGCAGCTCCACCATGTCCTGAACATTGCCAGGGGAGATGATGGCCAGGACCTTGCCCTCATGCTTGGCCGGGAACGCATAGCCGCAGCGCTCGCGCATGGCGCCCGGATTAAAGCCGGTGATCTGGTTGTCGCTCTCGTCCGTGGTGATGTAGGCCCCGGCGGTGAACTGGTCGTCCACCTTGCGGATGCCGGCCAAAGACAGGCCCAGGTCGTCCAAGCGCTGGCCGTAGGCCGCAAAGTCCTTGCCCGCGCAGCCCAGGATCAGCGGCTTTTCGCCGAGCAGCGCCAGGTTGTAGGCGATGTTCCCGGCGGTGCCGCCGAAATACTCGCTCATGCCGTCCACCAGGAAGCAGACGTTCAGGATGTGGATCTTGTCCGGCAGGATGTGGTCCGCGAATTTGCCGGGGAAGTTCATGATGCGGTCAAGGGCCAGGGAACCGGAAATATAGAGCTGCATAGATCATCCTCCTGGGACGAAGTTTAGCGCAATTGGCCGCAGAATGCTAGACGGCCGAAGGACGGGTGAAAAGCCGACCGATAAAATATATTGTGACATATTGACACAACCGATATTATGTACCATAACTTAGCCAACTGTTGATATTTGGTGCCACTAACCACAAGGAGGCGGGCAGCATGCCAAAGTCAAAGACACTTCCCAGCTCACCCTCGCAACGGATACTCAATTGCCTTCCCTCGCGGGAGATCGAGAAGGACTGGACCTTCCAGGACGCGGTGCAAGCCGCATGCGCACAGGATGCTCCCCCGCCACAGTCCGTGGACCTCAGGGAACCGTCATGGTGGGAGGTGGGCGACCAGGGCAGGACCGGTTCCTGCGTCGGCTGGGCTTCTGCGGACGGCCTGCTGCGCTGGCATCTGGTCAAGGCCGGGCGCATCAGCCAAAGCGAGGGCCTCTCAGTCCGGTTCGTCTGGATGTCCGCCAAAGAGACGGACGAATTCTCCTCCTATCCATCGACATTCATTGAAAGTGACGGCACCTCGCTCAAGGCGGCCCTGGACATCATGCGCAAGTTCGGGATGGTGACGGACGCGCTGCTCCCCTTTGCCCAGAACGTGCTGTTCCAGGGCGGGGCCAACGTGTTCTTCGCCCAGGCCGCGAAACTCAAGATCGGCTCCTACTTTTCCCTGGGCCGGGACCAGGACGCATGGCGTTCGTGGCTCGCCTCCACCGGCCCCATCCTGACCCGGCTCAACGTGGACGACACCTGGCAGGCAGCCAGCGCCACTCACGGACGCCTCGACGCCTACAAGGCGGACACGGTGCGCGGCGGCCACGCCGTGTGCATCGTGGGCTACACCCCGGAGCGCTTCATCATCCGCAACAGCTGGGGCAACGCCTGGGGGGACCAGGGCTTTGCCCACGCGTCTCTGGGGTATTCCCAAAGCGCCTTCACCGAGGCGTACGGCATCACCCTGTAACCATGAGGGAGGTCAACATGGCGAAGTTCAAGATCAACGACAAGCAATGGAACGCCCTGAGCAAGGAGGACCAGAAGAAGGTCACGCAACTCCTCAAGCGCGTCGGCTCCCTCCAGGAAGGCGACCAGATTGTCGGGGACGCCGCTGCGCCGGAATTGCCCGCTGGCGACGCCTGGCCTGATTGGCCAAAAATCCCCGACTTTGGGTGTCAATTCAAGTGCGAGGTGGCCGGCAGAGCGGCCCAGGCGGCCTGTGCCCTCTTAACGGGCCCGGCGATGGGGATCTGCATGGCCGCTGCCGAACTCGCTCTGGACGAGTGCAAGAGACGCTGCTGACACTGCCCACGGCCAGAACCGGCTGGCTTTGAGCCATGCCTTGAGCCGG
>MGTN01000159.1 GCA_001799475.1 Desulfovibrionales bacterium GWA2_65_9
TCATCAAGCGCAAGGACTCGCGCACCGTGCCCGACCTGGGCGAGGGTCTGCGCCGCGAGGCCGTGGCCGAGGCCGAGGCCGCGCTGCCGTCGCTCTCCGACGCCGAGGCCTGCGAGCTGGCGCGCCTGGCCGGGGTGCTGGAGCAGGCCTATGGCGGCCCCCAGGACATCGAATGGGCCGTGGACAAGGCTGGCCAGGTGTTTCTGCTGCAATGCCGCCCGCTCCAGCAGATGGCGGCCAGCGCCGCAGCCTCGCCTGCCGCGCGCGCGGTGGTGCCGGGGGCCACGGAACTTTTCGCCGGTGGGGTCACGGCCAGCCCAGGCGTGGGCTATGGACCGGTGTTCGTGGCCCGGCGCGAGGTCGATGCCTTGCGCTTCCCCGAGGGCGCGGTGCTGGTGACGCCCATGGCCCTGCCGCGTTGGGCCGCGCTCCTGTCGCGGGCCTCGGCCCTGGTGACGGAGCAGGGCGGCATCACCGGGCATCTGGCCAACGTGGCGCGCGAGTTCGGCGTGCCCGCGCTGTTCGACGTTCCCGATGCTTCAACGCGTTTCGTCGAAGGCCAGGGCGTCACCGTGGACGCGCTGGGGCGGCGCATCTACGCGGGCCGTGTGGACGAGCTCTTGGCCCAGGCCGCGCCGCCACCCAGCGTCATGGCGGGCAGCCCGGGGTTCGAGACCCTGCGCGAGGCCACCCGGCTCATCCTGCCGCTGAACCTGACCGACCCGGAGTCGCCGGACTTCCGCATTGAGAACTGCGCCACCTACCACGACATCACCCGCTACGCCCACGAGATGAGCGTGCGCGACATGTTCGAGTTCGGCACGCGCCACGGCCTGGCCAGCCAGGCCAGCAAGCAGCTGGTCTGCGACGTGCCCATGCAGTGGTGGATCATCAACCTGGACGACGGCTTCAGGCGCGAGATCCCCGAGCGCTTCGTGCGCCTGGAGGACATCGCCAGCCAGCCCATGCTGGCCATCTGGGAGGGCATAGTGGCCGTGCCCTGGGCCGGGCCGCCAGCGGCCAGCGCCGGGAGCATGATGAGCGTGTTCCTGCAGGCCACCATGAACCCGGAGCTGGGCGAAGGCTGCGGCGGGGGCTTCTGCGAGCGCAATGTATTCATGATCTCCAAGCGTTACGCCTGCCTGAACTCGCGCTTCGGCTTCCACTTCACGACCATCGAGGCCATGCTCTCCCAGGGCGATTTCGATTCGTACGCGGGCTTCAAGTTCAGCGGCGGCGCGGCCGACGAACGCCGGCGCGTGCTGCGCGCGGAGCTCATCGGCGAGATTCTGGAGCTGTATGATTTTCAGGTGAAGCTGCGCGGCGATAATCTCTTTGCCAAGGTCGAGAGCCGCCGCCACGACTACATCCTGGAGCGCGTGCGCATCCTGGGCTACCTGCTCGTGCACACCCGGCAGATCGACATGGCCATGGCCGACCGGGGCGCGGCGGACAGCCTGCGCCAGAAGATGCTGGCGGACATCAGCGCCATGCGCGCACCCGCGGCCACTCCGCCAGGCCAGCCCAGCAGCCAATCTGACGTTCAGTCTGGCGGCCAGGCCCGCGAGGAGAGCGCATGAGCGGGCGCGTGGACGAACGAGTGGACGGGCGCATCCGCGTGCTCCACGTGGTGAAGCAACTGGGCCTGGGCGGCACGGAGAAGGTCATGCAGCTCCTGGTGCGGCACCTGGACGCGGAGCGTTTCGAGGTTGCGGTGCACAGCCCGGAGGATGGCCCCCGCGCAGCGCAGATCCGCGAGGGCGGAACTGCGACCCACGTGGGCATGGACCTGGGCCGCGCCCTGGCGGCCTTCCGGCCCCAGGTGCTGCACGTGCACCGCGCGGGCTGGCCCGAGCCGGAGTTCCTGCGGCCCATCCGCGATTACGTTGCCGCGCAGCCGCAGACTGTTGTGGTGGAAACCAATGTTTTCGGGCGTCATGATCCCTCGCCCTCGGGCCGGGTCATCGACTGCCACCTGTTTGTCTCCCACTTCTGCGCCGAGCGCTTCACGCGGCTCACCGGCATCCCGGCCCAGTGGCCGGACTATGGCGTGCTGTACAACCCCGTGGACACGGACTTTTTCGCGGCAGCGCTGCCGGATGGCCCGGCCTTCGACGATTCGCCAGGAAAGGGGCCGGTGCTGGGGCGCATCTCCCGGCCTGATCCCGGCAAATGGTCGGCCCTGGCCCTGCAGATTCTGCCTATTCTGGCCCGCAGCGTGCCGGAGTTCCGCTGCCGCATCATCGGCGGCACCCCCGAAGCCGAGGCTTATGTGCGCCAGCACGGGCTGGAGGCGTGCGTGGAGTTCCTGCCCCCGGTGGCGACCGATGCGGAGCTGGCGGCCTTTTACGGCGGGCTCTCGGCCTTGGCCCATGCCAACGACACCGGCGAGAGCTTCGGGCTGGTCATCGCCGAGGCCATGGCTTGCTGCCTGCCCGTGGTCACGCATCCGGCCGTGGGCGAGCGCGACAACGCCCAGCTGGAGTTGGTGGAGCACGGCGTCACCGGGCTGGTGGCCGAGACCGCGGAGCAGTACGCCCAGGCCGTGGGCTGGCTCTTCAGCCACCCGGCCGAGGCTCAGGCCATGGGCCAGGCCGGGCGCGACAAGGCCCAGCGGTTGTTCCGCGCCCAGGACATCGCGGCCAAACTCGGCGGCATGTACCTGGATCTCATCGTCCGCAAGGGCAGGGCGACCGCGTGATGCTCCCGCACGAAATCTTGAACGTTTACAGCGCCGAGGTGCTGGGCTTTGGCTTCAAGGGTGCGGACGTGCCGGTCGCCATTCCTGCTGCCCCCGCGTTTGCTGACCTGGAGCGCCTGACCGCGCGCGCCGTGGCGGCCTTCGAGCGCTCGGGCCGGAAACATCTGGTGCTGCTCGGCCTGGGGTCCGGGGGTCTGGCTGCGGCCCTGGCCGAACGTCTGCCAGCCGGAGCCCTCTGCGTCTGCGAGCAGGACCTGGCCCTGGTGCGCGCCCTGCGTGACCTGTCCGATGGCGACTTGCCCGATGGCGGGCGTCTCGACTGGTGGCGGCAGGGAACCACGGCTGGCCTGGCAACGGATGCATCGCCCTGGGCGTTGCTCTTTCTGCTCGACCGCGCGGGCGTCAGCCCCTCTTTGGAGGGTCACGCGCTCATCCTGCCGAACCCGGAATTGCCACCCCTGGCCAAGGCCGCGCACCGGCCCCTGGAGCTTCTGCTCACGCGCTCGCGCCCGCTGGCCGCGCCCGCCCTCGCGCCACGGCCCAGGCTCTCGGCTGCGGCCATCCTCGCACCCTCGGAGCCGGATTTGCCGGAGTTTTTCGCCCAGTTCCCGGACTGGCTCGACGAGCTGGTGCTGGTCTGGGACGCCGAGGCCGTGCCCGAATTTGCCAAGTCGGAGATTCTGGTCCCCGACCGTTTCCCGGTGCGCCAGTCGGCCCGGCCCCTGGGCGCCGACTTCTCGGCCCAGCGAAACGCCATGCTCGCCGCCTGCTCGGGCGAGTGGGTGCTGTACCTCGACGCTGACGAGCGCCTCTCGCCCCAGGCCTGGGCGGCCCTTCCGGCCCTGTGCGCCGCGTCCAATGCCCCGGATGCTCCCGATGCTCCCAATGCTCCCAATAATGTTCCCAATGTCGTGGCCTGGCACTTCCCGCGCCTGTCGCCCTATCCGGACGCGGAGCACGCGCTCACCGGCTTCGGGCTCTGGCCCGACGTGCAGCTCCGGCTCTTCCGCAACGCTCCGGGCCTGCGCTTCGTGAACCCGGTGCATGAGCGCCTCATGGGCCTCAGCGGGGCGCAGGCCCTGGCCCTGGATGTGGAGATCGAGCACCTGAGCCGCCTGCGCAAGGGCGATGCGGCCCTGCGCCAAAAGCTGGAGCGCTTCGACGAGGCCGGGGCCGGGCGCGTGCGCCACGCCTTGAGCGCCGAGTACCCGAGCATCCCGCGCGGGCTTCTGGCGGCCCGCAGCCTGGACGGCCCGCCGCGCTGCCTGTTGCTCCCGCCGGAATTCGTCTGATGGGAATGCGTCTTGATTCTCGTCCGCAAAACAGCTAGCGTGCATTCTCTGAATCAACCTATTCCCAAGGATTGTGATGCGGATTCTCTGTCCCATGTGCGGCTTTGGCCGGGAAGTTGACCTGACGAAGATTCCCCCGCGCGCCCAGATGGCCACCTGCCCGCGCTGTGAGCACAAGTTCCGCTTCCGTGTGGTGGACGACCTGCCGCCAGCGGCCGTGCCGCCTGTCGATGTGTCCTCAGTTGGCCCGCGCCCTGCGCCGTCCTCGCCCCTGCGCAGCGGCCAGGACCTCTCGGCCCGGCCCGCCACGTCTGCCGGTCCAGATCCGCTGGCCGCCCAGCGCGCCGCTGCGGAGCAGGCCTGGAAGCATCTCCAGGGCGTGAAGCCCGATGCCCCCGCGCCCGGCGGTCCTGAATCCGGTGGCCAGAAGCCCGAAGCGCCCAGGCCGGAGGCCGCGCCCACGTATCTGAACGCCCCGCAGGAGTCGGCTCAGGCCGCGCTTTCGTCCGTGCCCTCGCCCGTGCCCTTTGAGGAGCTGCCGCGCTATGGCTTTTTTCCCGGCCTGTGGGGCACCATCACGGCGGTGCTCAAGACGCCCTCGGACTTTTTCCGCGCCATGCCCGTCACCGGCGGCATGGCCAAGCCACTGATATTCCATTTGCTTCTTGCAGAATTCATGGTGCTCAGCCAGTACATTTGGAGCCTGACCAGCCTGGGCGCCCTGTCACAGTACACCGGCAGCCAGGAACTCATGGACCTGGGCCTGGGCATGGCCGGTGCCGGCCCTATCCTCATCCTGGTGTTCTATCCCCTGCTGCTTGTCCTGCGGCTCATGATCATGACCGGCATCATCCACTTCATCCTGCGCGTGCTCTTCCGCTTCACCGGCGGGCAGGGCAGCGGGGCCGAGGCCACCTTCCGCGTGCTCTGCTACTCCGCTGCGCCGCTGATCCTTGGTGTGCTCCCCTTTTTCGGGCCGCTTCTGGGCGGGGTCTGGAGCATCGGGCTGACCATCATCGGGCTCAGGGAGGCGCACCGCACACGCGGCTCCGCAGCCATGTTCGCCGTGCTGCTGCCCATCCTGCTGCTCTTGGCCGCCGCCCTGGGCCTTATGCAGGCCGGGATGAAGGTCTAGGGCCGTGGCCCAGAGAAGACCCCTGCTCGATTGGGTGCGCCGCAAGTGGCGGGCCTACCGCGCGGTGCGCAAGAGCGCGGCCGAGGTCAACCCGAATGGGCTCCTGCGCCTGGCCGAAGAGGTGCGCACCCTGGCCGAGGCCGCCCGGCGCGTGTGTCCGCCGGAGCGCCGCCTGCAATCGCGCATCCGGGGCATCCACAAGGAGATGCACCGCCTGACCGACATTGCCGCCACCCCGGACTTCCGCCGCCTGGCCCCGGACAAGCGCCAGCTTCTGCGCCGGGGGCTGGTGAACTCGCGTGAGCAGCTCCTGCGCGTCATGGGCCAGGCGCCGGTGCCCACCCGGCTCCTGCAATAGCCCCCGATTCGACCTGTTTTGGCCTGCCTCCGCCTGCTTCCGCCAGAATATTTGGGGGAGGCGGTACGCATCTTGCTACCATCTGTGCACAGGACCGCGTTCGCGTCGGAATTCCGTCGCGCGCGGGCAACATGCATACCCTTGCGAGTGCGCCCATGAAACCAACCTTTCCCATCCAGGCTTTTCGCGCCCTGGCCCTCCTGGCCCTTGCCACGCTGGGCCTTGCCGCCTGCGCCCATGTCGATCCGAGCATCGTCAACCCGAGCAAGGTCTATCGCGACGCGCCGGTGGAGAAGAGCAAGCTGGCCATTTCCGTCAAGCCCCGGTCCAAGCTCAATGACGCGCCCCAGGTGCTCATGTACCCCTTCTGGGTCAGCCAGAAGATGGACAACCACCTCCTTGTGGGCCGTGAGCTGGCCCGTCTGGTGCACCAGACCTGGACCGAGGAGGCCGCCTTTGAGACCCTGATGTTTGATCCGCAGCTGGTGTACCACGGGCCGGAGCAGGCCGTGAGCGTGGCCCGCCGCGCCGGGGCCGACCTCGTGGTGGTGGGCATCGTGCCCTATCTGTACACCGGCGGCTCCATCGACAGCACCGCCGTGACCCTGCAAATCCGCATCTATGAGACCAGGGGCGGCAACCTCCTGCTCTCCATGGACCAGCAGGCGCGCGTCAACGCCCGGCTGACCCAGGACTGGATTCTGTTCGACCTGCACACCCGCCTGTCCGACTCGCCCATCAGCGAGGCCATGGCCTCCATCGCCCACGACATGGCCGTGCCCATCAAGTCCTGGATGCCGCCCACGGACGAGGAACTGGGCTTTGCCGATAGCTCCTCGGGCATGCAGAAGAACATCCTGGCCAGCGGCTCGCCCCTGGCCGGAGATGACGATGAGGGCGCCTCGCGCGGCATGGTCGCCGGGCTGCTTAGTTCCGCCGACAAGGGCGGCAAGGGCCGCAAGGCTGTGAACAACAGCCTGAAGCTCAAGGTTGAGTTCGACGTCGACTCCTCGCGCATCCGTGAGGAATCCTACGGAATATTGAACGAGCTGGCCAAGGCGCTCAAGTCTGACGCCCTCACGGGCCGCCGGATGGTGGTCACCGGTCATGCGGACTCGGACCACACCCGGGAGTACAACCAGAAGCTCAGCGAGCGGCGCTCGGCCGCGGTGAAGGCGTATCTTGTGGAGCGCGGCGGCGTGGCAACGGAAACCCTGCGCACCGAGGGCTTTGGCGAGACGCGCCCCCTGGTGCCGAACACCTCCAAGGCCAACAAGCAGCGCAACCGCCGCGTTGAGGTGCGCCTGGACAAATAGCCTAGGCGCTTAAGAACACTTGATAAATCATGTTTAAGGGGCGGTGCGGACCGCCCCTTTTTTTCGACTTTGCGCCCGCCCACGAATGTGATAGGGGAGTGCCTCGCATCAAAAACATTCCGCTACGAACGAGGTTTTCATGATCGGCATATCCAAGCTTTACTGCGGCGCCGTCGAGGCTGCCGACGCCCTGCGCTACAACCGCCAGTCCGGCAAGCTGCCCTCGCACCTGCTCCAGTTCTCTGCGGACAAGAAGCCCGTGGTGGTCTGGAACATGACCAAGCGCTGCAACCTCAAGTGCGTGCACTGCTACGCCAAGGCCGTGGAAGTCGACGGTACGGATCAGATTAACACCGACCAGGCCAAGGCCCTCATCGAGGACCTGGCCACGTATGGCGCTCCGGTCATGCTCTTCTCCGGCGGCGAGCCGCTGGTGCGCAAGGATCTGGTCGAGCTGGCCAGCTTCGCCACGAGCAAGGGCATGCGCGCGGTCATCTCCACCAACGGCACGCTCATCACCAAGGAAAAGGCCAGAGAGCTGAAAAGCGTCGGCCTGTCCTATGTCGGCATTTCGCTCGACGGCGGCGAGGAGGTCCACGACAAGTTCCGCGCCGTGCCCGGCTCCTTCAAGAAGGCCATCCAGGGCGTGGAGAACTGCATGGCCGAGGGCCTCAAGGTCGGCCTTAGGTTCACCATCAACAAGCGCAACCAGGGCGAGGTGCCCACGCTGTTCAAGATCGTGCGCGAGCTCGACGTGCCGCGCATCTGCTTCTACCACCTGGTGTACTCCGGCCGCGGCTCGGAACTCATCAAGGAGGACCTGGACCACGCCGAGACCCGCGCCATCGTCGACCTGATCATGGACGAGACGCGCGCGCTCTTCGACGCGGGCCGACCCAAGGAAGTGCTCACCGTGGACAACCACGCCGACGGCCCCTACGTCTACTACCGCCTGCTCAAGGAAGATCCCAAGCGCGCCGCCGAGGTCATGGAGCTGTTGCAGATGAACGAGGGCAACAGCACCGGACGCGGCATCGGCTGCATCTCCTGGGACGGCCAGGTGCACGCCGACCAGTTCTGGCGCAACCATACCTTCGGCAACGTGCTGGAGCGCCCGTTCTCCCAGATCTGGGACGACCCGAACATTGAGCTTTTGCACAAGCTCAAGGACAAGAAGCCCCACGTGAAGGGCCGCTGCGCAACCTGCAAGTTCCTCAACATCTGCGGCGGCAACTTCCGCGCCCGGGCCGAGGCTTATTACGGCGACATCTGGGCCGAGGACCCGGCCTGCTACCTGACGGATGAAGAGATAAAGTAGGCGAAGAGATAAAGTAGGCGAAGAGATCAAGAAGGACGACTGCCGCGTCCTGCTGTGTTTGTGACGCGGCACGGGAGCCTCCGCCAGGAGGCTTCGCCGCCGAAGGCGGCGTAAGCGAGCCCAAGCGAAATCCACTGATGGCTTTCGCGAATGCTCAACGAGGAGAGACGCCATGCAAGGTTCCGACTTCGCGGACTTCTACAGGGGCCGCCGCCTGCGCCGCAGCCCCGGCATCCGCGCCCTGGTGCGCGAGAACGAGATCAGGCCCGCAGACCTGGTCATGCCCTACTTTGTGGTGGAGACCGACGACTTAAGCTTCAAGAAGCCCATCGGCTCCATGCCCGGCCAGTTCCAGCTCTCGCTGGCCGAGCTGGAGAAGAGCGTGGGCGCGGCGGTGGCAAACGGCCTCACAAGCGTGCTGCTCTTCGGCATCCCCAAAGAGAAAGACGAGGTCGGCTCCCAGGCTTACGCCGACGAGGGCATTGTCCAGGAGGCCGTGCGCCGCCTGAAGCAGCGCTTCCCGGAGTTGGTCGTCATCACCGATGTCTGCCTGTGCGAATACACCTCCCACGGCCACTGCGGCATCGTGCAGAAGGGCGGGGAGATATTGAACGACCCCACCCTGGACCTCTTGGCGCAAGCAGCCCTGTCCCACGTGCGTGCCGGGGCGGACATGGTCGCCCCCTCGGACATGATGGACGGCCGCGTGCTGGCCATCCGCGACACGCTCGACGAACACGGCTTCTCCGACGTGCCCATCATGAGCTACGCGGTGAAGTACGCCTCGGCCTTTTACGGGCCGTTCCGTGAGGCCGCCGAGAGTGCGCCGAAGTTCGGCGACCGCAAGACGCACCAGATGGACCCGGCCAACAGCCGCGAGGCCCTGCGCGAGGCCGAGGCTGACCTGGCCGAGGGTGCGGACATCCTCATGGTCAAGCCGGGCCTGCCGTACCTGGACATCGTGCGCCAGCTGCGCGACAACTTCGATACGCCCATCGCCGTCTACAACGTCAGCGGCGAGTACAGCATGGTCAAGGCCGCGGCGGCCAACGGCTGGATCGACGAGGAGCGCATGGTCCTGGAGATGATGACCTCCTTCAAGCGCGCTGGGGCGGACATCATCCTGACCTACTTCGCTGAGGACGTCCTCAAGTGGCTGAAGAAATAGGCTGAAGAAATAGGCTGAACAGATAGGCGACAGCATGCACGATCACGCGAAAGGACATCCCGGCGGACATCCCTCAGGCCAAGCGGGCGGACACCCTGGCGGACAACCGGGCGGACACCCAGGGAGACAGCATCCCGGCGAGCAGCCCCTGAGCGGCCCCAAGGACGGCGTGCCGCAGCTTCGGCTTATCGCCTGGGAAGTGACGCGCTCCTGCAACCTGGCCTGCAAGCACTGCCGGGCCGAGGCGCACATGGAGCCGTATCCCGGCGAGCTGTCCACGGCCGAGGCCAAGGCGCTCATCGACACCTTTCCCGAGGTCGGCAACCCGATCATCATCTTCACCGGCGGCGAGCCGCTCATGCGCCACGACATCTTCGAGCTCATCCCCTACGCCAAGTCCAAGGGCCTGCGCTGCGTCATGGCCCCCAACGGCACGCTGCTCACTGCCGAGAACGCTGTGCGCATCAAGGAGGCGGGCATCGAGCGCTGCTCCATCTCCATCGACGCGCCGGACGCGGCAGGCCACGACGAGTTCAGGGGCGTGAAGGGCGCGTTCGCTTCGTCCATGCAGGGCATCGAGCACCTCAAGGCCGCCGGGCTGGAGTTCCAGATCAACACCACGGTGACCAAGGACAACCTGCACCAGTTCAAGGAAATTTTTCATCTGGCGGAGAACCTCGGGGCCTCGGCCTGGCACATCTTCCTGCTCGTGCCCACGGGCCGCGCGGCCGAGCTTGGGGCCCAGGTCATCACGGCCGGGGAATACGAGGAAGTGCTCAACTGGTTCTACGACTTCCGCAAGACCACGGACATGCAGCTCAAGGCCACCTGCGCGCCGCACTACCACCGCATCCTGCGCCAGCGGGCCAAGGAGGACGGCACTCCGGTGAACTTCGAGACCTTCGGGCTCGACGCCGTGAGCCGGGGCTGCCTGGGCGGGGTCGGCTTCTGCTTCATCTCGCATTCGGGCATCGTGCAGCCCTGCGGCTACCTCGACCTCAATTGTGGCGACGTACGCCAGACGCCGTTCCCGGAGATCTGGAAGCATTCCCAGCAGTTTCTGAACCTGCGCAATCCCAAGGTCTACGAGGGCAAGTGCGGGGTCTGCGAGTACGAGAAGGTTTGCGGCGGCTGCCGCGCGCGCGCGGCCACCATGCGCGGGGGCTACCTGCGCGAGGAGCCGCTGTGCTCACACACGCCGGTGAAACTAACGGTCAAATAAAGCCTGCGCGGAGTATTATATGGCTGATCCTGTCAACCTGCCTGCTCTTACTAGTGGTTCATTAGCTTTAATTGATGAAATCACAGATTCTCTTGGTGTGCCACGTGACGTTATTGCTCCCACTGAGGATATTAGTAGAGCTTGGCAAGAGTTGCCTGCCTTGCTTCTTGGTATTCCCGTAGAGTATCGGAATGAGTTGCTCGCTAGAATGTGTGTTGCTGTTAGGGTCGGGCTTTTTGATAGTTCTCTGAATTACATCTGGAATCTTGCTATTAGCGCAATTAAGCAAAAGATTGTTCATTTTGGGTTGCCGATTGCAGCAAGTATGTTGAGTAAAGACATTGATGAACGTTGGCTAGATGGTCGCCAAGATTCTGAAATCCTTTCACTTGCCCTTTCGTTGAACCTGTTGGACGAGGATGGCTACTTTAAACTCGACCATTGCCGTGACATGAGGAACAACTTTTCCGCAGCTCATCCGCCAATTGGCAATATTAGTGTATATGATCTGTTTTCATTTGTCGATCGTTGCGTAAAATATGCAATTTCGAGTGGAAACATCTCCAGGGGTGTCGATGTTAAACTCCTACTGAATTCGATAAAAGCTGGGAAGTATACACCAGTCCAGCTTGATGAATGGGCCGCACGAATTCGCGGTACCAACGGTTCACAGAGGAGTTCAATTGTTGAAATGTTGCATGGCATCTATTGCGATGAGAACACTCAAGAAGAGGCACGTGTCAATGTGTTGGGTGTGTTGAGGGCGATTAAAGATGCTATTCCTGCAAGTGCAATTTCTGGTGTTGTAGCACGCCATCAGGACTATGTTGCCGCTGGTAACGAGAAAAAGCAAAAGGCGTCTTATCGGTTGCTAGAGGAGTCGGGATGGTTACGTTTCCTCCCCTCCTCATCTTTGCATACACTGGTTTCAAGCGCTTGTGAGTCGCTGTACAACGTTCATCTGGCAATGAATAACTTTTTTAATGAATCTTCTTTTGCTCAGCGGCTTATGCAAATTGTTACAGAGACGCCAGTTCCTGATCTTTCAAAGCCTTTGTTTGTCGAGACAGTCATGACTTGCGCTGTTGGAAATGCATACGGGACAGCGTTCTCTGCGGAACATTATTATACATCAATGATACGCAATTTCTCTCCCGCTGAAATTGATATAATGTTCGATATTGCTGAGGGGCGTAAGGCGTCTCGTTTCGCTTTGAGGCTGCAGAACTATCCACGTTGTAAAAAGAAGTTTAGGGAGTATCTTTCGGGGATTAGTCCTGATAGCATGTCTCCTAAAGCCCAAACTGCATATAGAAAATGGATGGCGGAATAGTTGATGGACACCTTTGACAAGCAGATCCTGGACATCATCCAGTCGAGCTTTCCGCTCTCTTCCCGGCCCTATGTGGCTGTGGGCGCCCAGGTGGGCCTTACGGAATCCGAGGTGCTCTCCCGCGTGCGCCGACTCAAGGCCAAGGGCGTCATCCGGCGCATGGGCGCCAACTTCGGCTCCCGGCAGCTCGGCTGGAGCTCCACCCTGTGCGGGGCCGAGGTGCCGCAGGACAAGCTTGAGGCCTTCGTGGCCGAGGTCAACAGGAATGAAGGCGTGACGCACAACTACCTGCGCGCGCACCAGTTCAACGTCTGGTTCGCGCTCATCGCGCCCAGCGCCGAGGCCGTGGAGGCCATCCTGGCTACGATCACGGCGAAGACGGGCGTGCCGATCATGAACCTGCCCGCCAGCACGCTCTTCAAGATCAAGGTGGACTTCAACATGGGCGGCGGCGACTAGCCGCGCACTCGTCAATGACGGGCCTGGCCCGCAGAGCTTTCATCGAAGGAGCCCCGCATGATCCTCTCGCCCTCGCTTCTCTCCTGCGATTTCGCCCGCCTGGCCGATGAACTGGCCGCCCTCAAGGCCGCCGGGATCAAGTGGGCGCACCTGGATGTCATGGACGGCAGCTTCGTGCCGAACATCACCTTCGGCCCGCCGGTCATTAGCGCCATGCGCAAGACCAGCGACCTGTTCTTCGACTGCCACCTGATGATCGACGAGCCGGGCCGCTTTATTGACGACTACGCCAAGGCCGGCGCGGACCTCATCTGCGTGCACGCCGAGGCCACCAACCACCTGGAGCGCACCTGCGCGGCCATTGCCCAGGCCGGGGCCAAGCCCGCCGTGGCCCTCAATCCGGCCACGCCCATTGAAGCCGTGCGCTACCTGCTGCCGCAACTGTCCATGGTGCTCATCATGAGCGTCAACCCCGGCTTCGGCGGCCAAAGCTTCATCCCCTTCTGCCTGGACAAGGTGCGTGAGCTCAAGGCCATGATCCGCGAGGCTGGCGCGCCCACACTGATCCAGGTGGATGGCGGCGTGACGCTCGACAACTGCGCCGAGCTGGTGTCTGCCGGGGCGGATGTGCTGGTGTCCGGCTCGGCCTTCTTCGGCTTCCCGCCCTACGGCGAGCGCCACCGCCAGTTCCAGGAGCGCTGCGGGGGCTGATTCAAGCGATCTCCGGCGCGGGTTGCCAATGTTGGCAAGGCCCGGTATGGAGGATGAGGATGGGCTGAGCCCTGTCCGCATCCTGCTGGAGGCCTTTCATGCTGCGCGCGCCGTCCACACGAATTGGCCCCCGACCAGGCCTCGCCCTCTGCCTCACCCTCTGTCTCTTCCTTGTGCTGACCGGTTGTCTTTTTTCGTTGCCAGCCAATGCTGCGGAGAGGCTCGGCGTGGTGGTGCTGCACGACAAGAGCGAGGCCCCGGAAAAGTACCTGGCAGAGACCGTGCGCCTGTTGCGCAACGTCGGGTTTCTGGTGGAGACGCCGGAGATGCCCTGGTCGCGCAAGCGCGGCTTTGACGCTTCCTACCAGCAGTCCCTGGTGGAGATCGGCCTGGCCGTGGGCGAGCTGCGCTCCAAGGGCGCGACGCAGGTGGCCATCGTCGGCCACGGCCTGGGGGCCAATGCCGCCCTGGGCTATGCCGCGACCCGGCCCGATGTCTTTGCCCTCGTCGCCCTGGCCCCGTCCCACGACCCGGAGCGGACCCGGGACATTTTTCTGGCCGATCTGCGCAAGGCGCACCAGATGATGGTGGCCGGGCGCGGAAGGGAGCGCTCCGCCTTCATGGATATCCGCCACGGCAAGGACTACGACCTGTCCACCACGGCGGAGATCTACCTGAGTTACAGCGACCCGGACGGTCCGGCGGTGATGCCGCGCACTGCGGAGGGCATACTGCCGGCTGTGCCGCTGTTGTGGGTGGTGGGGACAAACGACTCGCTCTCACGCCTGGGGCGCACCTATGTGTACTCCAAGGCTCCGGAGCATCCGCAGAGCCGTTACGAGGAGATTCTGGCCGACCACGCGGGCGTGCCTGTGGAGGCTGCGCGCATGGTGGCGGTATGGCTCAAAGATCTTCTGGAGAAGCCTGCAGGCAAATAGCCCGCAACAACAATAGGACGTGCAGCATGCGCCGATTTCCGGGCCTTTTGACAGCAGTGCTTGCTCCTGCCTCCCTGGCCCTGGCAGCCGATGCCGGGCCCACAGCCGTTGTGGTTCTGCACGGCAAGCAGGGCGCGCCCGACCGTCTGGTTGCGGATTTTTCCGCGCAGTTGCGTGCTGCGGGTTTTGTGGTGGTCACCCCGGAGATGCCCTGGTCCGGGCGGCGCGGGTCCGCCGAGGGCTTCGAGGTCGCGCTGAGTGAAATCGATGCGGCTGTGCGCGAGCTGCGCGCCAAGGGCGCAACAAAGGTTGTCGTGGCCGGTCACAGCCTGGGGGGCAACGCCGCCCTGGCCTATGCCGCGCGGTTTCCTGGACTGGATGGCCTTGTCTGCATGGCTCCAGCGCATACGCCAGAGCAGCCGCGCCAGCGCGAGCGCTTCGCGGCGGACGTGCAGCTGGCCAGGGAGCTGGTGGCGGCCTCGCGCGGCCAGGAGACGGCGCGCTTTCATGACCTGAACATGGGCAAGCTGTTCGAACTGGACGTGTCCGCTCAGTCCTATCTGAGCTACAACGACCCGGATGGCCCGGCGGTGATGCCCAAAAACGCCGCAGCCATCAGGACGGCGCTGCCCATCCTGTGGGCGGTTGGCGCGCGCGACCCACTGACCAGGGACAAGGCCTACGTCTTCGATCTCGCCCCGGCGCACCGGCGCACCCG
>MGTN01000160.1:0-1842 GCA_001799475.1 Desulfovibrionales bacterium GWA2_65_9
CGGGCCGCACGGCATAGACTGATTTCGCCGGAGCTTTCCCGGCGGGGGACAGGGGCGGCAGCAAGAGATGCGGGAATGAATGACGCCGAGATCGTGCGCCGCGTGCTGGCGGGGGACGTGAACGCCTACGCGCTGCTGGTGGACAGCCACGGCGTGCGGCTTTTGGGCGTCATCTCGCGCCATGTGCCGCCGGACCGGGCCGCCGAGGTGGCCCACGAGACCTTTGTCCGCGCTTTTGAGAAGCTCGGCACCTACCGGGCCGAGAGCCCCTTCGGCCACTGGCTGGTGCGTATCGCGCTCAGGCGTTGTTCCGACTACTGGCGCGAGAAGGCCCGGCGGCGCGAGACCGTGTTCAGCGCCCTGGGGCCGGAGACCATGGATTGGATCGAGAGCATCCCGTCCGAGGCCTCTCTTGACGGGCTGGATGACCTGGCCGAGAAGAACGAGGCCGGGACGCTCCTGGACTGGGCCCTGGGGCAGTTGGCCCCGGATGACCGGGTGGTGCTGACCATGACCCACATGGACGGCCAGGCCCTGGCCGAGGTGGCCGAGCTCATGGGCTGGAGCGTGGCCAAGGTCAAGGTCCGCTCGTTCCGGGCCCGGCGCAAGTTGCGTGCGGTTCTGGGGCGCCTGCTCGACCGATAATTCTGGTCGGTTAATTCCGGCCGTTGATTCTGACCGTTGACGACGAAAATACCGGAGGTTGCGATCATGGATGATGGCAGACTCGATCAGCTGGAGCAGGCGCTTATGCGGCACGCCAGGGGCAGGAAGCCTGTGGCCGTGCCTGCGGGCTTCACGGGCGGCGTCCTGCGCGAGGTGCGCGCCAACGCCGAGCGGCGCAGCGATTTCTGGAGAGTTTTCGTGCTCACGGCCCGGCGTTTTGCCCCAGTGGGGGTCCTGGCCGCCACCGCCGCCTGCGGCTACGCCCTGGTGTCCGAGCGCGTCCTGAACCAGGCCCTGCTCACCCTGTCCCTGCACGGCAGCGGCGGCACGTACATTCTGGCCGGGCTGCTGCCCTAGCCTATGCTGAGAAGGGTGGGCGTCATGAAGTCCTGGAAGGCCTGGCTCCTGGTGGCCGTGATTTTCGTCTCCGGTGTCGTTGCCGGGGCCTTTGGCATGCGCGCCTACATGGTCCGGCATCTGCCGGAGATGCTGGCGCGGCCCATGGGGCGCATGGAGGACGGCATCCTGGCGCACATCGACGCCGAGGTGGGCCTGAGCGAAGCCCAGCGCGCCGAGCTGCGCCCGCTCATCAAGGCGGCGCTGGAGCGGGCCGACACAGTGCACCAGTCCGTGCGCGCCGAGCTGGAAGCCAACTTCTCGCAGATGGACGACGCCATCGCCGCCAGGCTGGACCAGGGCCAGCAGGCCAGGTTCGCCGAGCTGCGCGCGCGCATGAAGGCCTTCCGCAACGCCATGCCCCCCGGCCCGCCACCTGGCCCGCCCCCCGGCCTGCCCCCCGGAGGCATGCCCCCTGGCCCGCCGCCGGGTGGCCTGCCCTTTGGCTCGCCGCCGGGACTGCCGCCTGGCCCGCCCCCGCCGCAATAGCCCACTCCCCGCCGAGTTCCGAGCGTCTGCGCGTTTGACCGCGCGGGCGCTTTGGCATAATATTAAAGATTGCGGCGGGCACGCGCCTGGCCGCTCCATCTTTTGCTCCACTTTTCGCTCCACTTTTCGCAACAAGGACACACGCGCATGAGTACCCCTGAGAATACCTCGGCCCCCTCGGCTTCCCAGGCCGAGACCTGCCAGTCAGCCCCCGTGAACTTCATCCGCGCCCGCGTGGCCGAGGACATCGCCAGCGGCAAGAACGCCGGCCGCGTCATGACCCGCTTCCCA
>MGTN01000160.1:1871-15917 GCA_001799475.1 Desulfovibrionales bacterium GWA2_65_9
TCAAATGGCTGGGCTTCGACTGGGAGGACCGGCTCTACTACGCCTCGGACTATTTCGAGAAGCTTTACGCCTTTGCCGAGCAGCTCATCGAAAAGGGCAAGGCCTACGTGGACAGCCTCTCGGCCGAGGAGATCCGCAAGCACCGTGGCACGCTCAAGGAGCCCGGCACGAACAGCCCCTATCGCGACCGCTCTGTTGCGGAGAACCTGGACCTGTTCCGGCGCATGCGCGCGGGCGAGTTCCCGGACGGGGCGCACATCCTGCGCGCCAAGATCGACATGGCCTCGCCCAACGTGGTCCTGCGCGACCCGGCCATCTACCGCATCAAGCATGTGCACCACCATCGCACCGGTGATGCCTGGTGCATCTACCCCATGTACGACTTCGCGCACTGCCTGTCCGACTCCATCGAGGGCGTGACGCACTCCATCTGCACGCTGGAGTTCGAGAACAACAGGCCGCTTTACGACTGGATACTGGACGAGCTGGGCGTGTTCCACCCGCAGCAGATCGAGTTCGCGCGCCTGAACATCACGAACACCGTGCTCAGCAAGCGCAAGCTCATCCAGCTGCTCACCGAGGGCATCACCACGGGCTGGGACGACCCGCGCATGCCGACGCTCTCGGGCATCCGCCGCCGGGGCTACACGCCTGCGGCCCTGCGCGACTTCTGCGAGCGCATCGGCGTTGCGCGCTGCGACAACATGGTCGAGTTCGCCCTGCTTGAGCACTGCGTGCGCGAGGACCTGAACGCCAGCGCCCCGCGCGCCATGGCCGTGCTGAATCCGCTCAAGGTGGTCATCGAGAACTACCCGCAAGATCAGGTGGACGAGTTCGACTTCCCCTGGCACCCGGAGGCGGACATGGGTTCGCGCAAAGTGCCCTTCTCCAAGGTCCTGTTTATTGAGCAGGACGACTTCCGGGAGGTGCCGCCCAAGGGCTACCACCGCCTGTATCCGGGCAACGAGGTGCGCCTGCGCTACTCTTACTATATCACCTGCACGGATGTGCTGAAGGACGAGGCGGGCAACGTCAGCGAGCTGCGCTGCACCTACGACCCCGAGAGCAGGGGCGGCAGCAGTCCGGACGGCCGCAAGGTCAAGGGCACGCTGCACTGGGTCAGCGCGGCCCACGCGCTGGACGCTGAGGTGCGCCTGTATGATCAGCTGTTCACCAAGCCGAACCCCGGCGCCGAGGAGGACTTCACCTCCTGCATCAACCCGGATTCGCTGACGGTCGTGCGCGGCAAGCTGGAACCGGCCCTGGCCAATGTCGAGCCCGGCTGGCACTGCCAGTTCGAGCGCCTGGGCTACTTCTGCGCCGACGAGAAGGACACGAAGCCGGGTGCTCCGGTGTTCAACCGCACGGCCACCCTGCGCGACACCTGGGGCAAGATTGAGAAGAAGCAGGGCGGTCGCTAGGGCCTGTTTCAAAAAGTGTCTTTTGCCCCCTGGACGCAGCCTGGACATCAGCGCGAGCCGGTTTGGGGCCAGGGCCGTACCGCATGAGTACACTCCCTGGCTCCAAATAGGCTCTCTCCTCGCCAGGGAACGCAATCCATCTTTTGGAAACAGACCCTAGCCCCGGTCACAGAGACGTTACAGGCCGCGTCCGGGCAACCGGGCGCGGCTTTTTTGCGCCAACTGTTGACAGTGAGACAAAACGTCTGTTAGTTGTACACGCAAGAGAGGGCCCGATGGCTGAAACCTGCGATCTTCTGCACCACTGCCTGTACTTCACGGCCAACAGCCTTGCGCGCAACATCACGCGCCTGGCCGAGGAGGCTTTCAAGCCCACGGGCCTGTCGCCCTCGCACGCCTTTGTGCTCATGACCGCGGCCTCCAGTCCGGGCATCGGGCCGGGCGACTTGGCGGCCAAGCTGGCCCTGGCCCCGTCCACGGTGACGCGGTTTGTCGACGCCCTGGTGGCCAAGGGCCTGCTCACGCGTACGGCCGAGGGCAGGGCGGCGCACCTGGCCGCGACTCCGGCTGGCCTGGCTCTGCTCAAGGGCGTGGAGAAGTCCTGGAAGCGCCTGCACACGGCCTACAGCACCATCCTCGGCCCGGAGGGCGACCGCCTGGCTGCGGACATCCATGCCGCCTGCCGCAAGCTGGAGGGCGAAGAAGAGTAGAGCCCAGGTTTGCCAAACTATTTTCCGTCGATACTTTACTATTGCTTGTACACACAACAACATGTGGAGGACCTATGAAACGCAATCTCGGACCCGTGAACGCGCTGTATCCGTCGCTGATCACCATTGTCGGGGCCGTGGTGGATGGCAAGCCTAATTTCCTGGCCGTGGCCCACGTGGGCATCATGAACCACGGCCAGCCGCAGTACCTGTCCTTCGGCATCAACAAGAATCACCACACGCCCAAGGGTATTCTGGAGCACCGCGAGTTCAGCGTATGCATCCCCGGCGAGAACCTGGTGGTGGAGACGGACTATGTGGGGCTGGTCACGGGCCGGAACACGGACAAGTCGCAGGTTTTCGAGCTGTTCCAGGGGGAGCTTGAGCATGCCCCGCTCATCCAGGGCTGCCCGGTGTGCATGGAGTGCCGTCTGGCGCGGGTGGTGGACTTTGAGACGCATGACGTGTTCATCGGCGAGATTGTGGCCACCCACGCCGAGGAGTCCGTGCTGCGCGAGGACGGCACAATCGACATCGCCCGCGTGCGGCCGCTCTTGTTCGACATGGCGAGCATCAAGTACTGGAGCCTGGGCGCGGAGGTCGCACCCTGCTGGAACGTGGGCAAGCAGTTGAAGGCCACCCGGCGGGGCTAGGGCCTGTTTCTAAAAGCGTCTTTTGCCCCCTGGATGTCGTCGCGAGCCGATTTTGATCCAGGGCTGTACTGCATGAGTACACCCACTGGCCCCAAAATGGGCTCTTTCCTCGTCAGGGAACAAAATCCATCTTTTGGAAACAGACTCTAGGCTCCGGGCGCGTAGCGGAAGCCTCAGGCGCTCCAGAGCTGGCGCTGGTCCCAGCCGAAGCCGCCGGGGCGCAGGGGCAGTTCCAGGCCTGCGAACAGGGCGGCCACGTCGCGCGGCGCTGGAATGACCCCCGGTTCAAAAGCCGTGGCCCAGGGGTCGCCGCGCAGCAGGGCCAGGGCCCAGCGACAGATGTCGGGCTCAAAGGCCCCGGGCGTGTGCACCACCAGCAGCGCCTTGGCCCGGCCATCCTGCATGGGCGGCAGCCTGCGCAGGGGCGGGCAGGAGGCCAGCAGTCCGGAAACCTGCGCCAGCCGACCGCTGGCCAGGACCAGCCGGAGCCAGAAATCCCACAGGCTGTAGTCAAGGGTCGGGTGCAGGCCGCCCAGGATGTCCCAGGCCGTGCGCTGGACGAGGGCCACAGGGCCCACGGCGTTGCGCCGGATGAGCTGTTCGGGCCGGAAGACCGGGCGGCGCGAAAAAGGCTTGCTGTCCGCGCTGCCCGCCGTATGCTCGCAGAAGACCGCCTGGGGGCTCTTCCTGCCGCGCAGGGCCGACAGGCAGCGGCTCATGAACTGCGGGTGCAGCCGAGTGCCTTCAGGAATCAGCGCCAGGTGCTCGGCGTCACCGTCCGTGGCGGCCAAGTTCAGGGCCTGGGCCGGAGTCAGGCCGCGCGCGTCCAGCACCTCTACGGCGGCGAAGTCCAGGGCGCTGTGCAGCAGCCTGGCCTCAGGGCCCGTATGCAGGTCGGGGTCCGTGGCGGCCAGGACGATCTCCAGCCGCTTGGGGCCGATGTCCTGACAGGCCAGGGAGACGAGGGTTCTGAACATATCTGTTCCGGTTCCGCGAGAGCGGACCAGCACCCGAATGCGATTCGTTGCGCTCATGTGGCACCCCTTCCCTGGGATAATCCGGGGCAGGCACGATCCGTGTGCCGCAATAAGCCCCATTCGCTGCTCTTATCGGTCGGCTTAGGGGGATACTTTAGGCCGCGCGCGAACTTCCTGGCTGGCGGCAGGCCTTTCCCTGTCACGATCTTTGCACTACGCTCTGCGGACAGGTGCGCCATGCAGCAAAAACGCAAGAAATCTGACGCCGGACCCGGCGTGCCAGCGGAACGGCCCCAGGCCGTGGCCGAGGCTCTGGCCGTGCGCAGGGACGGTATGCCGGACAACATGCCGTGTGACGGGGCGCTTGCGGACCTGCGCCTGCTGGTGCACGGCAAGACCTGGCATCTCTGGGGCCGCGACGGCATCGCGCGGGAGCAGGCCCTGGCCGCCTCTGTGCCGGAACGCTCCCTGCCGGTGCTCCTTGGGCCCAGCCTGGGCCTGTGCCTGGACCTGCTCGCGGCGGCGGGCCGCCCGCTGGCCGTGGTGGACCGCGAGGCCGCAGTCTGGGCCGTGACAGATGCCAGAGAACGGCACAGCAGAGCCCCGAACGTGCTCTGGCTGGATCAGGACGACCCGGAAGCGGTGCTGGCCGAGCTGACGCGCTGGCAGGCCGCGCATGGCGGGTTGCCCTTTGCGCCGCTCATGGCCCCCACGGCCCGGCGCATCGACCCGGAATTTTATGCACGCCTGGAGCAGGACCTCCTCGCCAGCGCCAAGGCCAATTTTTGGGACCAGGCCGCGTACCCGAAGTTTCAGGGCGCAAGCCCGCGCGTGCTGCTCCTGGACCGCCCGTATTTTCTGCAAACCGAGATCAAGGACGCGCTCACGCGCCTGGGCATCGCCTGGACGGCCCTGCCCGTGGGCACACAGGCGCGGGGCAGCACGCAGTTCATTGAGGACCTGCTGCGGCGCGTGCTGGAGTTCAAGCCAGACTTCCTGCTCACGGTGAACCACTTCGGCCTGGACAGCGAGGGGCGGCTGGCCGAGCTCCTGGAGCGCCTGAACCTGCCCCTGGCCTCCTGGTTCGTGGACAATCCGCACCTCATCCTCTCGCGCCACGCCGGGCTGGCCCGCGCGGGAACGGTGATCTTCACCTGGGACGCGGACAACGTGCCAAGCCTGCAGGCCCAGGGCTACGCCAATGTCCACTACCTGCCGCTGGCCACGGACGCCACGCGCTTTCGGCCCGGCCTGCCGCCCGGCCCGGACAGCTGGCGCGCCGGGGCCTCCTTTGTGGGCGACTCCATGCAGCGCGCCGTGGCCGACAGCCTGGCCGCCTGCAGCGGCCCGAAGGCCTTGCTTGGGAACTCTGTCGCCCTGGCCGCAGAGTTTGGCCTGGCCAGCCAGCGCTCGGTGCAGGACTTTCTGGAGGACCGGCATCCGGAGCATGCTGCCGCGCTCCGCGCCTTGGGGCAAGCGGAGCGCCTGGCCTGCGAGTCGCTTTTGACCTGGGAGGCCACCCGCCAGTATCGCGCCAGTTGCGTGGCTGCCCTGGCCGGGTTCGACGCCGTGGTGGCCGGGGACCCGGTGGGTTGGGGCGAGGGGTTTTCGTCAAATAGTACGGTGCGCCTGCTTCCGCGCCTGGACTACTACCGCGACCTGCCCGCGTTCTATCCCATGAGCGCGGTGAATCTGAACTGCACGAGTCGGCAGATGAAGGGGGCGGTGAACCAGCGCGTGTTCGATGTTCCGGCCTGCGGGGCCTTTGTGCTCACGGACAACCGCGCGCAGCTGGCCGAGCTCTTCGAGCCTGGCCGTGAGGTGCTGGTGTATGAGACGCCGGAGGACATTGCCGGGCTTGTGCAGCGCTCCCTGCATGATGCCGCGGCCCGGGAGCGCATGGTCCAGGCGGCGCGGCGGCGCATCCTGGCCGAGCACACCTACGAGCACCGGCTGACGCGGCTTTTGGGCGTCATGCGCGAGAGTTTTGCCTAAGAGCGATTGAACCCACGCTGCGGCCTTGAGAATTGCCGCCGAATTTGCCATAGTCGAGCAGACGGTGAGTAACCGCCACCAAGCCGGAGGGCAGAGTGTCCGACGAGCAGAAGATGCCAGAGACAGCAAACGCGCCACCAGCAGCCCCGGAAGGGGCGGTGTTCCACTGTGCCTCCTGCGGGCACAGCCTGTCCGTGCCTGACGAGCTCATCGGGCGGCAGGCCAAGTGCCCCAAGTGCGGTCAGCTTGGCCTCGTTGAACGGCTCCACATGCAGCAGCGCGAGCCGGACGTGAACGATGTCCGCCTGGATGACCTGGCCGTCGAGGACCCGTCTTCGGCTCTGCCCCGGCCTGCCGCGCCCGTGCTTTCCCCGGACTCCCTGGCCCTGGAAGCCGTTCAGAAACCTGCGGGCACCCTTGACTCCCTGCGACATTTTTTTTCGGGCAACCCGGCCCTGAACCTGCTCGCCGGAATCACGGGCGGGGTGCAAGAATGTCTGGTCTGCCTGGCCCTGGCCCTGCTTGTCTTCTCCGTGCCGACCCTAAGCGGCGCCTTTCCGCATGCCCTGTACCTGACCCTGTTCCCGGCGGTGCTCGGCTCGGTGCTCTTCGCCCTGCACGGGCGGCTGCCAGTGGCGGTGGGCGGCCCAGGACCGGCGTCCACGCTGTGCGTGCTGCTCCTGGTGGCCACCGTTGGCGCCGACCTTGAAGGCCGCGCCTCGCCCCAGGTTATTGCAACCACCATGCTTGCCGCCCTGGCTTTGGCCAGCGCACTGACCGGTGTGGTCTGCGTCCTGTCTTCGCGCTTTGGGCTTGCGCAGCGCGTCCGTTTCCTGCCCGTGGAGGTTTTTGGCGGCATGCTGGCGGGCTTCGGCCTGCTTCTGCTCAAAGCCTGGTTTTTGGTGCTGGCTGTGGGCACGCCGGAACTGGCCAGGCTGTTCCAGCTGCCCTTGGCTGAAATGGGGCCGCTGCTCCTGGGCAACCTCCGCTCCTGGGGACCTCCGGTGGCTTTCGGGCTCGTGTATTTTCTGGTGCGCATAAGCATCAAGGGCATGCTCTGGCCGCTTTTGCTCGCGCTGCTGGCCATCGCCGGCTGGAACGCTGCGGTTGTGCAGGGCGGCCCTGTCTTTGGCCCGTGGCTGGCGCACCTGCCCCATGTGCCGAATCTGCTCGACCAGGCGTGTTTATTGTCCCTGTTCGATGCGAGCACGTTAACGAAGATTGATTGGTCGGCCTTAGGCTGGCGCAAGGAGTTTTTTGCCGCCGTGGCGGTGGTGGCCATCGGCCCGACCCTGGTGCGCACGACCATCCTCGAAGCCGTGCTGGCCCGCGACGTCGATCCGGACGCGCAGCTGCGCATGGTGGGCGGGGCGAGCATGCTCTCGGGATTTCTGGGCGGGCTTCCTGCCACCCTGTCCCTTTCGAGCAGCCTTGGGCTGCGCGCCCTGGGGGCCACCGGACCCGTGGCCGGGTTCACCCTGGGCCTTGTCTGCCTGGCCTTTGCTCTGCGTGGGCAGGTGGTGCTGACCCACATCCCCCTGTTTGTCCCCCTGGGCATCCTGCTGGCCACGGGCTTGGCCATGCCTGTGAGCTGGCTCCTGCGCGACAGCAAGAACCCGCTTACCCGCAAGGACGACCAGCGCACGGCCTGGCTCGCCTGCATTTTGACCGTGGTCCTGGGGCCGGTGCTGGGCGTTCTCTCCTGCCTGGGCCTGGGGCTGGCCGTGGCCCTGGCGCGGGCTGTGGACGGCGGCGGCGTCAAGCTCATCCAGTCCGGCGATGTGTTCCACAGCAACGTGGACCGCTCGCCAGCGGAGCGCCGCATCCTGCGCGAGTGCGGCGGCCAGATCCTCATTCTGCGTCTGCAAGGCTTCCTGTTTCTGGGCACGCTCTACAGCCTGCTGCGGACAATCAGCCAGCGCATTGAGGGGGCCGGACCTGCGGGACTCCGGTTCGTGCTGCTGGACTTCGGCGCGGTGAGCGGCCTGGGGGCCTCGGCCCTGCATGGCTTCCGGCGGCTGGAGCATCTGGCCCGGGAAGGCGGGATGCTGCTGTTTTTCACCAGCGTGCCCCTGGAGCTGGAGGAGCATCTGGAGGCCCTGGGCTACCGCCTGAGCGACGAAGAAGGCCTGTGCCGGATTTATCTGAACCTGGACTACGCCCTGGAGTCCTGTGAGGACGTCATCCTGGCCGAGGCGGGCGGGCTGGAGCAGCGCCAGGCCACCCTGGAGCAATTGCTGGCGGCCACCTTCCCCGATCCACGGCTGGTGCCCACGCTCATGAAGTGCCTGGAGCGGGTGGAGGTGCTGAAGAAGAAGCATGTCATCCGCCAGGGCGACGAGTCGGACTCCATGTACTTCCTCGAGTCCGGCAAGGTGCAGGTGGAACTGGCGCTGCCGGGCGGCAAGCTCCTGCGGCTGAAGAAGATGGGGCCGGGGACGGTGATCGGCGAGATGGGCCTGTACACCAGCTCTCCGCGCTCGGCATCGGTCATCGCCACGGAGCGCAGTGTGTTCTACCGGCTCTCGGTGGAGCGCTTCAAGCTCATCCAGGACAAGGCCCCGCAACTCGCCGCTGCGGTGAACCGCTTCATCGTGACCCTGCTGGCCGAGCGCCTGGCCGAAGAGAACGCCAAGAATCGCGCCGCCCAGCGCTAGGGCCTGTTTCTAAAAGCGTCTTTTGCCCCCTGGACCTCGCCACGCGCCTATTCGGGGGCGTCGTGAGCCGATTTGGGTCCAGGGCTGTACCGCGTGAGTACACTCCCTGGCCCCCAAATAGGCTCTCTTCTCGCCAGGGAACAAAATCCATTTTTTGGAAACAGACCCTAGCCGGGCTCTTTCCCCCAGGCCGAGAGGTCGATCTTGTCGCGCTTGCGGTAGGCCGTGCCCTGGAAGGTGGCGATGGTTTCGCCGCCGTCATCCTTCACTTCCACCACATAGGTCGACAGCGGACCCGCTGCGGCGGTCTCGCGCGCATGGGCCGTGAGGCTGCCGCTGAGGCCCGGCTTGGTGTAGGCGATGGCCATGTTGACGCCCAGGGCCAGGGTGCCGTGGGAGTTCGAGGCCGCGCCAAAGGCCAGGTCGGCCAGGGTGAAGATGGCCCCGCCCTGGACCACGTCCGCGCCGTTCATGTGCTTGTCCTCGATGACCATGCGCGTGGAGGCCGTGCCATGGCCGATGTCCGTGACTTTGATGCCCAGGCATTTGCACAGCCGGTCGCGGTTGTTGAAGAAGCGCTTGAGGCGCTCGAAACGCTCGGTTTCGCTCATCTGCGGGGTCATGGGAGATCCTCCGGTTCGGATACAGGTGCGGGCAGGCCGAAAAAGGCGCAGGCGTTCTGGCCTGTGGCGGCCCAAAGCGCGTCCACGGGCATGTCCTTGATGCGGGCTACGGCTTGGGCCGTGAAACTAAGCAGGGCGGGGTGGTTGCGCTTGCCGCGCCAGGGCTCGGCCGAGAGGTACGGGCAGTCGGTCTCCAGCAGCAGGCGCTCCAGGGGGATCATCGCCACGGCGCGTTGCAATGCCTCGTTCTTGGCGTAGCTCACCGGGCCGGGGATGCTGACGTGCCAGCCGTGGTCCAGCAGCGTGCGGGCCTGGTCTGCGTCGCCGCCGAAGCAGTGCCAGAGCAGTTTCCGGCCGGAAAAACCCTCGTCCACGAGCACGCGCAGGGTGTCTTCAAAGGCGTCGCGGCAGTGGATCACCGGCGCCACGCCCAGGCTCGCGGTCAGCGTGAGCTGCGCCCGGAAGGTCCGCTCCTGCAGGTCGCGCGGGTGGTCGTCCCAGTAGTAGTCCAGGCCGATCTCGCCCACGGCCTTGAGGCGCGGGTCGTCCAGAAACGCCTGGCGCATGGCCTCCAGGGCCTGGTCCGTGCACTGGTCCGCGTTGCCGGGGTGAACGCCAAGGATGAAGAATATTTCCGGCCGGTTCCGGAACATTGCGTGGTTCTTCCGGTAGGCCTCCGGGCCGAGGAACACGTTGCCGGTGCGGGCCACGCCGCAGGCCTTGGCCCGGTCCATGAGCTCCTCGCGGTCGGCGTCGAAGTCCACCATGTCCAGGTGTGCGTGGGAGTCCACGCCGCAGGGCGGCAGGGCCAGGGTTTCCGGCTCGGGCCGGGGGGGCTTGTTTTTTTTCGACATGGGATGCTGTGCGTGCCTCAGGCAGGGTCAAGGCGTTGCCAGAAGTCCAGCACGCTCTCGCGCTGGGCCTCCAGGGAGTAGGCCGCTGCTGTAGCGCGGGCATTCACAAGGGTGGGGGCCAGGGTGGGGGATAGACGCGGGCTGCCCCCGGCGGATGTGCCGTCGAGGAACCACATGGCGGCTGTCTTGAGGTGCAGGGCCGCGCCCAGGATGTCGGCGTCGGCGCTCCACAGCCCGTTGCCATGGCCGCCGCCGGTCCCCTTGTCACCCCAAGGCACGTCGCGCAGGGGCCACCAGGGCGCAAAGGGCGCGGGGTCGGCCTCAGGCGAAAGGGCCTGGCGCATGTAGTCCGCGCCGCCAAAGCCCATGTAGCCCACGGGCAGGCAGCCGCAGGCCATGGCCTCCAGCGGCGGCAGCGGGCAGCCCTCGGGAAAGCCCGTGGCCAGAAAGATGTGCGCGCTTTGCAGGGCCTCGGCCACGCCCTTGGCCGTCATCCCGGCTATCTCGACCCACTGGCAGCGGGCGGCCAGGCCCTCGTCCAGGGCGCTGAAAGTCTCGCGGATCTGCTTGGCCAGGGCCTTGTTTTTGCGCGGCATGAAGGCGATGCGCACCGTGCCGGAGCCTGAGACATCCGGCTTCTGGTCCGGCGCGCAAAACAGCTCCGTGTCGATGCCGGGCCGCAGGATGGGCGCATCAAAGCCGGTGGTGGCGGCCACGAACCGGGCCACGGGGTCGGATACGGCGGCGAACTCCACGGGCAGCTTGCGCCAGGACACGCCCTCGGGCAGGGCCGAGAGCAGGTAGGCCCAGTTCTGCACGTAGACCAGGCAGCGCGCGCCGGCGTTCAGGCCCGGGGTCAGGGCGTTGACCCAGCCCTCGGGCACCACCCAGAGGTCGCCGGGTGTGAGCGTGAGCTGGTCCCAGGGCACGATGGGCGCTTCGACAAAGGACTCGCAGGGCGCCCAGCCCGGGCCCTCGCCCTGCATCTCGCGCGGAACGAGAAAGGCCTCGCGGTTTGCTGCGGCCAGGAACGCGGCCATGCGCCGCAGCACGGTGATGCCCCCGGCGGCCTGGCGCACGGGCGGCAGGAAGAAATAGGTTTTCATCGGCATGGGCATGGGCAAACCACACTCCCCTGGCTTTGGCAAGCCGCGTCAGATGGCCGCGTCAGATTGTCGGGAAGCTCGACACATATTCGGCCAGGGCCTCGCGCCAGTGGCGCGGCGTGTATCCGGCCAGGCGCACGGTGTCCGTGATGTCCAGGACGGAGTTGGCCGGGCGCGGGGCCTTGGTGGGGTAGCCGCTGGTGGGGATCGCCAGCACGCGGCAGGACAGGCCCGCCAGACGCACGGCCTCGGCGGCCAGCTCATGCCAGGAGGCCTGGCCGGAGTTTGCGGCGTGCAGCAGGCCGGTGGCGTTGTTCTTCAGGAGCGCAACGGTGAGCTTGGCCAGGTCCGCTGTGCCCGTGGGTGAGCCGAACTGGTCGGCCACGACTTTGAGCTCCTGGCGCTCGGCGGAGAGTTCGAGGATGCGCTGGACGAAGTTCATCTTGCCCGGTCCGAAGAGCCAGGCCGTGCGCAGGATCAGCAGGCCGGGGAGATCCAGGGCCATGAGCGCCTCCTCGCCCGCTAGCTTCGACGCTCCGTAGACCGAGAGCGGGTTCGGCTGGTCTAACGGCAGGTAGGGCGCGCCCTTCTTGCCGTCGAAGACGAAGTCCGTGGAGAAATGCACCAGCCGGAGTTCGCGCTCCTCGGCCAGGACGCCGAGCAGGGCGGGCAGGGATGCGTTGAGGCGGTAAGCCTCTTCGGGCTGGTCCTCGGCCCTGTCCACCTGGGTGTAGGCCACGGCGTTGATGATGCAGTCGATGGGGCTTGAGTCTGGGCCGTCAGGCTCGTGCCCTTCCTGAAAGTCGTCCAGAAAGTCGTCCAGGGCGTCGGCGTCAAAATAGTCCACGTCCGCGCTGGACACGGGCAGGGTCTCGACTCCGGCCCTGGTCAGGGCCTCGGCCACGGCCCGGCCCAGCAGGCCGTTCTTGCCGCCCAGGACGAGGGCCTTCTTCGGCAGGTGTGTCGCTGGCAGGCTCATGCGCGCCCCCTGTACCAGGTGTCCATGAATTTGAGGTACTCGCCGCTCTGGACCTCGGCGAGCCAGTCCGGGTTGGCGCGGTACCAGGCGATGGTGCGCTCCATGCCCTCGGCAAAGCTCACGCTGGGCGCGAAGCCAAGCTCGGCTGCCGCAAGGTCGAAGTTCATGGCGTAGCGGCGGTCGTGGCCGGGCCGGTCGGTGACGTAGCGGATGAGCCCCTCGTCCTGCCCGGTGAGGCGCAGGATGGTGCGCACCACGTCGAGGTTCGGCATCTCCGCCGCGCCGCCGAAGTTGTACACCGCGCCGGGCCTGCCGTTTAGGAGCGCCAGCTCCACGCCCCGGCAGTGGTCGTCGACGAAGATCCAGTCGCGCACGTTCTGGCCATCGCCGTACACCGGCAGGGGCTCGCCACGGCTGGCCTTGACGTACATCAGCGGGATGAGCTTCTCCGGGAACTGGTACGGGCCGTAGTTGTTGGAGCAGCGCGTGATGACCACATCCTGGCCGTAGGTCTCGTGGTAGGCCCGGGCGAGCAGGTCCGCCCCGGCCTTGGAGGCCGAGTAGGGGCTGTTTGGCGCAAGCGGCGTGGACTCCAGGAACTGGCCCGTGGGGCCGAGGCTGCCGTAGACCTCGTCCGTGGACACGTGGACCACGCGCTTGGTGCGTGCGCGGCGCGCGCAGTCGAGGATGTTCTGCGCGCCCAGGACGTTGGTGACCACAAAGGGCGCGGGGTCGTCGATGGAGCGGTCCACGTGGGATTCCGCCGCGAAGTTGACCACCGCGTCGATCTGGTGCTCGGCGAGCAGGCGCGTCACCAGTTCGCGGTCGCAGATGTCGCCGTGCACAAAGGTGTAGTGGGGCCCGGCTTCGCTTTCGAGCGCGCGCAGGTTGCCCAGGTTGCCCGCGTAGGTTAGTTTGTCCAGGTTCACGAGCCGCCAATCGGGATGGCGCGCGCGCATGGCGTAGAGGAAGTTGGCGCCGATGAATCCGCAGCCGCCGGTGACGAGCAGGCGCATGGAGGGCTCCTTGTGCTTGATGTTCCAGGCTTACTACCCGCTCAACGGGCGATGCGCAAGGCTGCCGCGCAAGGCTGCCGGGCTAATCGTCCAGGTCGCCCGCCAAGCCGCCTGTCTGGCGCAGGGCCTCGAAGAGCAGGATGCCGGCGGCTGTGGACATGTTCAGGCTGCGCACGCCCGCACAGGCGATGGGGATGCGCACGTGGTCCGGGTAGCGCTCCAGCAGGAACTCCGGCAGGCCTTTGGTCTCCTGGCCGAGCACGATGGCGTCGCCGGGCCTGAAGGCGAACCGGTGCACCGGCGTGCCGACGCGGGCGCTGGTGAGCACGATGCGCGTCGGAAGAACAACGGTGCTGACGGCTGCCTCGAAGGCGGCCCAGTGCGCATGCACCGAGAGGTCGACCAAGGGCCAGTAGTCCAGGCCAGCGCGTTTCAGGTGCTTGTCGTCGATCTTGAAGCCCAGGGGCTCGATGAGGGAGAGCGGCGTGCGCAGGGCTGCGCAGAGCCGGGCGACGTTGCCGGTGTTGGGCGGTATCTCCGGCTGGTAGAGCACGAGGCGCATGGCGTTTGTCCTCTGGCCTTGTCTGGTCTTCTCTGGCCGTTTGGGGTCCTGAAACGAAAAAGGCCCCGCCTGGGCGGAGCCGATCTCTCTGGGTGGTGGGCGATCCGGGATTTGAACTCGGGACTTCCACCGTGTGAAGGTGGCACTCTAACCGCTGAGTTAATCGCCCAGGACCGTCTCTCTAATCCAAGCCCCCCTGCGTTGGCAAGATTTTTTTGCATGCCTGGCCGCTTGAATTGCATCCTCTTGCCCTGGGCGCTGGCCTTGCGCTTTGGGGCCGGTGCCCAGGCCGGCTCGGCTGCATCGGCCGAATCATTGCAGGGCCAGTCCCTGGCGACCCGCCAGAGCGCGCAGCTATATAGGGTTAGGTTGCGATGCCGCGCGCATTGCGTATGCGTATTTGTCGTCAGTGCAGTGTAGGCAAGACAATGATAAGCTGCTCCTCTCGCATCGTGCGTATCTATGGCTGTTGCCACAATCCGCCGAATTTTGT
>MGTN01000161.1:0-5636 GCA_001799475.1 Desulfovibrionales bacterium GWA2_65_9
TAGCGCTTGCTCAGGTCCGAGGCCAGCAGGGTGAAGGTGCCCCGGCCCTGGCCGATGGAAAGCTCGATCTTCACGTCCTGGTGGCGCATGGCGGGCGCGAGCAGGGCGTCCAGGTCGTCTGGCGCGGGCTGGCCGTTCTGGAAAACGAGAATCCCGCCGATGGTCAGCACCACGTCGCCGGGCTCAAAGTCCGCGCCGCTGCGGCCCAGGGCGGCGATGATGCGGCCCCAGTTGGGATCGCAGCCGAAAAGCGCGGTCTTGACCAGGGGCGAGTTGCCGATGGCCCGGGCGGCCAGTTCGGCCTGGGGGTGGCTCTTGGCCCCGCTGACCGTGATGTGCGCCACCTTGGTGCCGCCCTCGGCGTCCTGCACGATGCGGTAGGACAGCTCCTGGCAGACCTCGAGCATGCACTGGCGCAGGGCCTCCAGGTCGTCCTTGCCCTGGGCGCGCACGCGCGAGGCGCCGTTGGCCAGGGCGATGACCGTGTCGTTGGTGCTGGTGTCGCCGTCAACCGTCAGCGCGTTGAAGGAGCGGTCGGCGCAGAAGGTCAGCATCTCGCGCCAGGCCTTGGGCTCGATGTCCACGTCGCAGATGACGAAGCCGAGCATGGTGGCCATGGTCGGGCAGATCATGCCCGCGCCCTTGCACATGCCGAGCAGGCGCACCTCGCCGCCTTCGAGCTGCACGCTTTTAGCCACGAGCTTGGGGAAGGAGTCCGTGGTCATCATGGCCTTGGCCACGTCCATGGGCGTGGCGCGGCCCAGCGACCCGGCGAGCTTCAGCGCGGCGGCCTGCCAGAGTTCCATCTTGAGCTGCGCGCCGATGACGCCGGTGGAGGCCGGGAGGATCTCCTCGGGCTGCACCCGGGCGAACTCGGCCACGATTTCGAGCGTGGCGCGGCAGTTGCTCAGGCCTTCCTCGCCGGTGCAGGCGTTGGCCTGGCCGGAGTTGACCACGATGGCGCGGGCCACCGGGCTTTCGGCCAGCTGCTCCTTGCACACCAGCACGGGCGCGGCCTGGAAGCGGTTGGTGGTGAACACGCCTGCGGCCACGGCCGGGCCGACGCTCAGGATGAGCCCCAAGTCGTTGCGGTCGGCCTTCTTGAAGCCAGCGGCTGCCACGCCGAAACGGTAGCCTTTGGGCACGATGGTCATACGCGCACCTCGCGAAATGTCGTCGCGGCCTGAGGCTTAAGCTGGCCGCGCAGAAAAATTACTTAGCACAGGCCGGGCCGGGATTCAAAGGGGGATTTGGGGTGGGTGGGGGAGGGTGAGACGATTGAACAACCTTAGAAAGCTAAATCTGCTCGCATCGCCTTAAGCAGTTCATTCACTGTATCGCGGGGTGAATCGGGTGGGGTGTTTGAGACAATTTCGAGTAGTCGCACGACTTCTGGATTACCGCATAACATGACCCGCTCAATTGCCGCTGTTCTTGCCCAAAGGGCCTCTTTACTCGGCATCGTCTGCGATGTTGCCACGACCATAAGATAGTTGACGTAGGCATCACGCTTTTCCTCAAAAAACCTTTGTTTCAACATCCGCCTGTTGTCAAGATAGCCTTTCACTAACGTTGCAATCACGCCACCAATCCCGAGCCCACCAAGAAAAGTTGAAATATCCATTTGCTTCTCCCGCTTCTGAAGCAAGCGCAATTCAGAAGATCTGACTTGCGACGACGGCTCATCGCCACCTCCCGATACACCACGCCGCCGCCCCTTTCAAGGAGCCGCTATCGCCTAAGCGTATCAACGCGCAACAAAAAAGCCCCCGGCGTTTCCACCAGACGCCTGTCGTTTCGCCGTGCGCGGGGCTGCGCCTAGGCGATGGTCACGCGGTTGCGGCCGTCGTTCTTGGACACGTAGAGCGCATCGTCCGCCGCCTTGATCATGTCCTCCAGCCCTCCCAGGGGGCTGGTGCACAGCCCGATGCTCACGGTGTAGGAGATGCTCTGGCCGTCGAAGCGCACCGGGCTGGTCTCAAAGGCCTGGCGCAGCTCCTCGAAAACCCCGCCCGCGTCCGCCGCGTTCATGTCGGTGGCCAGCACGCAGAACTCCTCGCCCCCGAAGCGCGCCACGATGTCCGAGGCCCGGAAGCGCGCGGACAAAAGCGCGGCCATATGGCGCAGCACGCTGTCGCCCGCGTCGTGGCCAAAGGTGTCGTTGATGTTCTTGAAGTGGTCGACGTCGATCATGGCCAGCACCACGCCCTGGCCCCGGCGCGTCTGCGCGGCCATGAGCTTCGGCCCGGCCGAGAAGACGTAGCGGCGGTTGTAGAGGTGCGTCAGGTAGTCCTTTTCGGCCAGCTCCTTGATCTGCGCGATGTACTCCAGAAGCTCGATGTTCTGGGTCACGCGGGTGTAGAATTCCTCGGTCAGAAACGGCATGTGCAGAAAGTCGTTGGCCCCGCTCTTGAGGAACTTGACCGTGAGCCCGGCGCTCTCCACGCCGGAGATGCCGATGATGGCCAACTGGTCCTTGGCGTGGTCGCGGCGGATGGTGCTCACGAGTTCGGCGCCGTCCATGCCCGGCATGTTGTAGTCGACGATGACCAGGCGCGTGTCCGGGTGTTCCGCCAGCATGGCCAGGGCCGTGGGTCCATCCTTGGCCAGCAGCACCTGGTAGCGGTGGGCGCGCAGCAGTTCGCCGACCACGTAGCGGGTGTTCTTGGAGTCGTCGACCACCAGGACCTTGATGCCGGGGTTGCGGTGCAGGCGCTCCACCAGCGAGAGCATGTAGGCCACGTTGTCCATGTTCTGCTTGAGGATGTAGTCCACGATGTGCTTGGCCCAGAACTTGTCGCGCAGCTCGTCGTCCATCTCGCCGGTGAAGACGATGGACGGGATGCCATGCGCCAGCACCAGGTCCACCACCTCGCCCCTGGGCGCGTCGGGCAGGTTCAGGTCCAGCAGGGCCACGAAGAAGTCGGCGTCCGTGGCCAGAATCTCTGCGGCCTTGGCCTTGGAGTCGGCCACCACCACCTGGTGGCCCATCTCCTCGGTGATGCGCCGCGAGAGCATGGAGGAGAAGGTGCGGCTGTCTTCGACCACGAGTACCCTGGACATGTCAGCTCCTGTGTGCGCGTGCTGTGCTGCGGGCGCGCCGGACGGCGTGGGCGCCCTGGTCCGCCTTCGGGCAGGCGTGGCGTGGCCTAAGCTTCTGGTCGAGGCGCGTGTGGATCATGTTGCGCACGGCTCCGGTTCCCATTTTCAGCCAGGGCGGCCCGCAAAAAGCAAGGGCAGGGTGGCGAGTCTATTCTCTACCACAACCCGCCCTGAGCAGCAAGACCGCTGGCGCGAAGTCTCGGCTGCGAAACCGGTCTACTTGCCGATCTATTTGACGGTCTATTGGCCGGTCTACTTGCCGCAGCAGCTCTTGAATTTCTTGCCCGAGCCGCAGGTGCAGGGGTCGTTGCGGCCCACCTTGGCGGCGCGTTTGACGGGCTTCTGCTTCTTGGGCTCCGAGGCCGTACCCGAGCTCTGGTATTCCAGCTCCGAGGCGGTCTCCTTGTGCTGGAACTCCTCCTCCCGGACCTCCTTCTCGATGCGCAGGCGCAGGATGAGGCTCATGGACTTCTCGGCGATGGTGTAGAGCATGGCCCGGAAAAGCTCGAAGCCCTCGCGCTTGTACTCCTGCTTGGGGTCCTTCTGGCCGTAGCCGCGCAGGCCGATGCCGTCGCGCAGGTGGTCCATGCTGAGCAGGTGGTCCTTCCAGTTGCGGTCCAGCGTCTCCAGGATGAAGTAGCGCAGGATCTCCTGGTAGTTGTCCGGCGCTGCGGCCTTGAGCCCGCCCAGGATCTCCTGGATCCAGGCCTCGGACTGCTCGCGCAAGGGCAGGTGGCTGGCGAAGCCGGGGAAGCGGGAGAGGTCGAAGACCTCGTCCAGGCGCGAGGCGATGATGCCTGCGGTCTCCTCGTCCAGCTCGTGGCCCTTGGCCTCGGCCACGGGGGCGTACATGTCGGTCAAAAGCTCGTCGACGTATTCCTCGACGATCTCGTCCAGCGCCTCGGCGTACATGATCTCGCGGCGGCGGGCGTAGATGACCTCGCGCTGCTGGTTCATGACGTTGTCGTAGTCCAGCAGCTGCTTTCTGATCTCGAAGTTGTGGGCTTCCACCCTCTTTTGCGAGCCCTCGATGGCGCGGCTGACCATGCGGTTCTCGATGGCTTCGCCCTCCTGCATGCCGAGCGTGTCCATGAGCCCGGCGATGCGGTCGCTGCCGAACAGGCGCATCAGGTCGTCGTCCAGCGCCAGGTAGAAGCGCGAGGTGCCGGGGTCGCCCTGGCGGCCGGAGCGGCCGCGCAGCTGGTTGTCGATGCGCCGGGACTCGTGGCGCTCGGTGCCCAGGATGTGCAGGCCGCCCAGGGCCTGGACGCCCTCGCCGAGCACGATGTCGGTGCCGCGGCCGGCCATGTTGGTGGCGATGGTGACTTTGCCCTTCTGCCCGGCCTCGGCCACGATCTGGGCCTCCAGCTCGTGCTGCTTGGCGTTCAGGACGCTGTGCGGGGTGCCGCGTTTCTTCAGCATCTCCGACACCAGCTCGCTCTTCTCGATGGAGACCGTGCCCACGAGCACCGGCTGGCCGCGCTTGTGGCAGTCCACGATGTCCTCGACGATGGCCAGGAACTTCTCGCGCTGGGTCTTGAAGATCATGTCCGGGTGGTCCAGGCGCACCATGTCGCGGTGGGTGGGGATGACCGAGACGTCGAGGCCGTAGATCTGCTTGAACTCCACGGCCTCGGTGTCGGCCGTGCCGGTCATGCCCGAAAGTTTTTCATACATCCGGAAGAAGTTCTGGAAGGTGATGGAGGCCAGGGTCTGGTTCTCGGCCTCGACCTTGACGTTCTCCTTGGCTTCCAGCGCCTGGTGCAGGCCTTCGGAGAAGCGGCGGCCGGGCATGAGGCGGCCCGTGAACTCGTCGACGATGACCACCTGCTCGTCCTTGACGATGTATTCCACGTCGCGGCGGTACAGGTGGTGGGCCTTGAGGCCCTGGAGCACGTGGTGCTGGTAGGTCACGTTGGCCGGGTCGTAGAGGTTGTCGATGCCGAGCAGCTTCTCGCACTTGGCCACGCCCTGCTCGGTCATGGCGATGCTCCGGGCCTTCTCGTCGACCTCGAAGTCGCCGGTGGGCTCCGCGCCCTCCTCCTTGGACTTCTCGCCGCGCACCAGCTTGGGGATGATGGCGTCGACCTTGCGGTAGAGCTGGGTGGACTCCTCGGCCGCGCCGCTGATGATGAGCGGGGTGCGCGCCTCGTCCACGAGGATGGAGTCCACTTCGTCGACGATGGCGAAGTTGAGCGGCCGTTGGACCAGGGACTCCTTGTAGAACTTCATGTTGTCGCGCAGGTAGTCGAAGCCGAACTCGTTGTTGGTGCCGTAGGTGATGTCCGAGCCATAGGAGACTTGCCTCTCCTCGTCGGACAGGCCGTGGACGATGACGCCCACGGACAGGCCCAGGAAATTGTAGAGCTTGCCCATCCAGGCCGCGTCGCGCCGGGCCAGGTAGTCGTTGACGGTGACCAGGTGCACGCCCTTGCCCGAGAGCGCGTTTAAGACCACGGCCAGGGTGGCCACAAGGGTCTTGCCCTCGCCGGTCTTCATCTCCGCAATGCGGCCCTGGTGCAGCACCACGCCGC
>MGTN01000161.1:5647-11402 GCA_001799475.1 Desulfovibrionales bacterium GWA2_65_9
GGAAGTCCTCGTCGGACAACCCCTGCATCTGCGGCTCCAGGGCATTGACCTGCTCCACCTGGGGCTCGATCTTCTTGAGATAGCGGTCGTTGCTTGATCCGAAGACCTTCTTGATGATGGCGTTGAACATGCGCAAAAACTCCTCAAGCTGGCTCAGGCTCAATGTCCTGGCTGGCGGTATTGCAACGTGTCGGTGCGGGCGGCCAAAGCTCGGCTGCAGGCGGCCCGGCGGATTCCTGGCGCGGCCTGGGGCTCTCGGCCGGGGGCGACCGGGGGCGGCCAGGGCTGGCCGGGGCGCGCGCAGGCGGCATAGTCGGTCATTTCCGGGGCCGCGTCAAATCCCCGTGGGGGAGATAACACGTGCTGGCCGTTCGTCAACCCGCCGGGAATGCTCCCGGTCGCATTAGTCCCGTTTGATGATCTCCAGCCAGTGGCCGACGCGGGCGCTTTTCGGCCCGGTGGCGCAAAGCTGCATGACGCAGCCGCTGCATCCGGTGAGCACATAGGCGCCGACGACATCCGGCGCGGCGGAGAAGCCCAGCGCGCTATCCTGGCCGTCCCAGCAGGCCGCGCCGACCTGCGTCGAGAGCTGCGGCGCAGAGAGCTGCATGATGCCGCCAAAGCCGCAGCAGCTGGCCTTGGCCGGGGTGCGCAGCCGCGTTCCCAGCAGGTCGGACAGGAGCGTGAAGTCGGCGTCGCCAGGGTCCGCGTGGCAGCTGCGGTGCCAGCCGACCACCGTGGGCGCGCCCCGGCCCGCCTTGGCCGTGGCTCCGGCCAGCAGCGCCGAAAGCGGGGTCAGACTGGCGGCCCAGAGGGCCTCTTCCTCTGCATCGGCGAACAGCCCGGCCCCGGCCCCTGATGCTGCCCCTGCTGCCGCGTAATCGGCCAGGCCCGCGCAACAGGTGGCGCAGTAGGTCACGATGAGCGGTTGTCCGGCCTTTCTCCAGGCCTCGATGTTGGCGCGGCGCGCGCGCTCCTGGTCCTCGGGCAGCCCGGCCACGCCCAGCGTCGACCCGCAGCAGGAAAAATTCGCCTCGGCGAGGTCCGCGCCCGGCCCTGTCAGCAGTCCGCGCAGCAGAAACCGCGCCGCATCCGCCCAGGCCTTGCGCGGGCCGGAGCCCACGCAGCCGTCGAAGAGCACCACTGGGCGGTCGCCATATTCCTGGCGATAGGCCTCGGTTGGGAATTTCGTGATTGTCAGCCAGGGACGGAGCCCTTTACCGGGTCGAAGACCCCGCAGGGCCTTGAGGGCCAGGCCGAGTCCGGCCGGGGCCAGCATGTCGGGAACCAGCGCCGCGCCCTGGGCCGCCAGGGACCAGTAGGGCGCTAGGCGCGTGACCCATTGCTTCCACAGCCACTGGCGGAAGTCCGGGTGCTCTGCGCGCAACCGCGCCACGAGCCTGGGCACGCTGACGCCCTGGGGGCACAGCTTCTCGCACTTGCCGCAGGCCAGGCACAGGCTGGCCAGTTCGGCCACGGCGTCCTCGCTCAGCGTGGCGGCGGAGAATTTCGACGGCCCGGCGAGCAGGGCCTTGGCGCGCGGGGAGAGCTCCTCGCGGTTGGTGGCCGCAAACAGCGGGCACAGCTCCAGGCAGCAGCCGCAGAGCACGCAGTCGCGGGTCTGCTTGGCGCTGTTTTTGTCGCCGAATTTGCCGTTGGATGTGTCACCGGATGTGTCGTTGATTTTGGCGTCGGACTTGTCGTTGGACATTTCGTCAGGCTTGGCGTTGGAAATGGCGCTGGGCCTGGCTTTGGCGTCCTGCCCGGCACCGGGCTTGTCGTTGAAAGTGTCGTTGAAACTGTCGTCGGACTTGTCGTTGAATTTGTCGTTGGGCTTGGCGTTGAACTTATCGCCAGATTTGTCATTGATCATGGCGTTGGGTTTGTCGCCGGGCTTGTCGTCGGATTTCATGCGGGGCACCAGGACCTAGACCCAGCCCTTGCCGGGGTTCAGGATGCCCGAGGGGTCGAAGACCTTCTTTATGCCCGCCATGAGTTCGCGCTCGGTCTCGGAGAGCTGCCAGGACACGTACGGGGCCTTGGTGATGCCTGTGCCGTGCTCACCGGAGATGGTGCCGCCAAGGGCCAGCGCGAGCTTGAACACGGCCTCCTTGCAGGCCTTGGCCCGGGCGCGCTGGCTTTCGTCCTTGGCATCAAAGATGATGTTCACGTGGATGTTGCCGTCGCCCAGGTGGCCGTAGCAGGCCACGTGGGTTGCGTGCTCCGCCCCGATGGCCTGGAAGCCCTCCACGGCCTCGACCGTCCGTCCGCGCGGCACGGCCACGTCCTCGCCCATCTTGTCCGGACCCAGCTGGAAGGCCGCCGGGCTGACCAGGCGGCGGATCTCCCACAGCGGCTCCTCTTCCTTGGGGCCGAGGCCTTTCAACAGGCACAAGGGCTTGGCCTGGGACAGCGCCCGCTCCAGCCGGTTGACTTCATCGGCCAGGGCGCTTGCCGAGCCGTCGATCTTGAGCAGCAGCACGGCCTGGGTCGTTTCCCCGCCATCCGATCCGGTGGGCCAGGGCACGTCCTTGATCTGCGCGATGCCTCGGCAGGCCGTGGCGTCCATGAACTCCATGGCCGTGGGCAGGATGCCCGCCCGGAACACGCCGCGCGCACCTTCCAGCGCCGCTACCAGGGTGGGGAAGGCCGCCAGCACCGTGGCCGAGGACTCGGGCAGGGGCAGCAGCTTCAGCGTCAACTTGGTGAAGATGCCGAGCGTTCCGCAGGAGCCCACGAACAGCCGCGTCAGGTCCAGGCCGACCACGTTCTTGTGGGTGCGGCCCCCGGCGTCGCAGATGCGCCCGCCCGGCAGCACCGCGCGCACGCCGAGCACGTAGTCCCGCGTGACGCCGTACTTGACCGCGCGCATGCCGCCCGCGCAGGTGGAGACATTGCCGCCAAGCGTCGAAATTTTGAGGCTGGCCGGGTCCGGCGGGTAGAACAGCTTCTGCTTCTGCGTCAGGGCCTGGAACTCAGCCGTGACCACGCCGGGCTCGACCTCGGCGCAGAAGTCATTCGGGTCGATGTCCAGCACGCGGTTCAGCCACAGCGTGGACACGACCACGCCGCCGAAAGCAGGCACCGCGCCGCCGCTCATGCCTGTGCCGCGCAAACGGGGCACCAGCGGCATCTTTTCGGCCTCGGCCCAGCGCAAAAGCTCGACGATCTGCTCTTCATTCTTCGGCCTGACCACCGCCCAGGGCAGGGCCGAGCGGCGGCTGGAGTCCGCGCCGAACACGGCCATTTCCTCCGGCTGGGTGACGAGGCCTTCGCCGGGGAAGAGCGTTTCCAGGAAGCGCAGGTGGGCGGGGGTGAGAGCGGGGGCGAGCACGGTAACTCCAATACTCGTTCGTTAGTCAGGTCGTTTCGATGTGTTCTTGCGCTGGATCTTAGGATAAACTTCCGTGAGGTGAGCAATTATTGCATTACAGTCAGCAGTGAACATTTCATAAGCAGATATGTCATATTCTCCGACATTGGTTACCATTAGACTGGCTGAGTCCTTTAACACTTCGGCAACAATAATCATTTGTGCAAAATTCATATTGTGGTCAATACTTTTGTAGTGTGGGATACTGACCAATGAACAATCAGTTTTATGGCAATCAAATAACGTTCCTGTATAGTCATTGTGAACAAAAGATGACCAGTGAGAGTAAACGGACACATAGTACTCTGCCAGACCTGCACGTTCGAATTTCCCCTTAACTGAGATACCTTTTATACCTTTTGCTTCGCAGTCGTTAACAATAGATCGAAAACTTGTAGCCTTTTCGCTATCGCTTAAAATGCTTGCATTATGATTATCCCTAAGTTGCGTGATGCTGTTTAGCTGCTTCTTGGCGACACTGTATTGCAAAATATCAGCATAGTGCTCATCCTTACTTAGGTTGACCAAGTCAGCATAAGACTCAAGAACAGTCCGAAGGATGACTTGGGCCTGAATGAATAGCCCAAGCTTGTAAAGCATAATCCAAGCTGAAAGGTTAGAATGTATGGATAGGAAAGTAATAAGGAATAGACGAATTCCAGTAGAGCGGTTCTCTAGGTGGACGTCTCCAAAAACTTTTCGTAGTTTTGCATGTGCGCCAGTTAGATAATCAACAAGAAATAGATTCTCCAGCGAAACATCCATACTGCCTACTTCCGATACTCCGACAACTGCCGCGCGGTGTCGCGCTGCATGTCGCGGGCCTTGATGTCGTCGCGGCGGTCGTGCACGTTCTTGCCCTTGCCCAGCGCGATTTGCAGCTTCACGCGGCCGTTCTTGAAATAGAGCTTGACCGGGATCACGGTCAGGCCTTTTTGCGAGGCCAGGGCTTGCAGCTTGTCGATCTCGCGCGTGTGCAGCAGCAGCTTGCGCTCGCGCGTGGGCTCGTGCGGGTCCATGCCCGCGTTGGCGTACGGCGCGATGTGCACGCCGGTCAGCCAGGCCTCGCCGTTCTGGAAGCGCACGTAGCCGTCCATGAAGTTCACGCGGCCCTCGCGCAGGCTTTTCAGCTCCGAGCCCATGAGCACCAGGCCGGCCTCGAAAACCTCCAGGAATTCATAGAGCCTGCGCGCCTGCTTGTTGGTGGCGATGAGTTTCTCGCCCGCGTGGCGATGGGGATTTTCGGTCATGTGCTCACCCGCCGAGATCGTCGTTGTCCAGGAGCGAGGCGAAGAATGTGAGCTCTTCCGGGTATTTGTTGAAGATGGTGTCGCGCACCAGGCGGTTGATCTTGCCCACGGTGCGGCAGGCCAGCACCTCGCGCAAGAGCGCCTTGCACTCGCTCATGCGGGCCTGCCGGATGATGCGCTTGATGCCGGGAATGGCCTGGGGCGAGAGCGAGATGCAGTCGATCTGCATGCCCATGAGGATGGGTACGCAGAACGGGTCGCTGGCGACCTCGCCACATAAGCTGGCCTCGATGCCGGCCTGGTGCGCGGCGTCGACCACGTGCTTGATGCTGCGCAAAATGGCCGGGTGCAGCGGCTGGTACAGGTAGCTCACGTGCGGGTTGGTGCGGTCGATGCCCACGCTGTACTGGATCAGGTCGTTGGTGCCGATGCTGAAGAAGTCCACTTCCTCGGCCAACAGGTTGGCGATCATCACGGCTGCGGGCAGCTCAATCATGATGCCGATGGGCATTTCCTGGTTGAAGCGCTTGCCCTCGGTGCGCAGTTCCTCCTGGGCCTCGCGCAGCTTGGCCTTGGCCCGGCGCACCTCGCGCAGGCCGGAGATCATGGGGAACATGATGGACACGTTGCCGTAGGCGCTAGCCCGGGCGATGGCTTTGAGCTGCGTCTTGAACAGCTCCGGGTGCTGCATGCAGAAGCGGATGGCCCGCAGGCCCATGGCCGGGTTGGCCTCTTCCAGGGAGCCGAAGCTGGCGATGGTCTTGTCCGCGCCCAGGTCAAGGGTGCGGAAGATGACCTTGCGCGGGCTCATGATGGCCGCCAGGTCGGAATACTTGTCGGCCAGCTCGTCCTCGCCGGGCAGGTCGGTGCGGTTCAGGTAGCTGTATTCCGTGCGGTACAGGCCGATGCCCTCGCCGCCGTTGTCCAGCACCGCGGCCACCTCTTCGATGAGCTCGATGTTGGCCAGGACGTGCACGCGGTAGCCGTCGATGGTCTCGGCCGGGAGCTGGCAGCCGCGGTAGATGCGGCGCTGGTAGTCCTCGAACTGCGCGCCCAGCTCGTTGAACTCGGCCAGCTCGTCCTCGTCCGGGTCCACCAGGATGCGGCCGCCCACGCCGTCCATAATGACCAG
>MGTN01000161.1:11423-17777 GCA_001799475.1 Desulfovibrionales bacterium GWA2_65_9
CTCCAGGTCGGCCACGCCCACCAGGGCCGGGATGCCCAGCGTCCGGGCCATGATGCCGGTGTGCGAGGTCTTGCCGCCCTGGGCCGTGGCAAAGCCCATGATCTTGGAGACTTCGAGCGCCACGGTGTCGGCCGGGGTCAGGTCGTGGGCCATGATGATGACCCGGCCCTCCACGGCCAGAAGTTCGTGCACAGTGCCCAGCAGCTGCGCCATGACGCGGTCGCTCATGACGCGCACGTCCTGCAGGCGCTCGCGGATGTACAGGTCGTCGAGCACGCCAAAGGCCTTCTCCAACTCGGCCACGGCCTTTTCCAGCGCCCACTCGGCGTTGACGCCGAGGTCGCGGATGCACTTGGCTGCGGCCCCGGCGAGCTTGGGATCCTTCAGGATCATCAGGTGCGAGTCGAGGATGTGCTTGTGTTCCTTGAGCTCGGGCGGGATGCGGTCGCGGGCGGCGGCCAGCTCGGCCTCCACGCTGGCAAAGGCCTCGCGCAGGCGGGCCTCCTCCTCGGCCACCAGGGCGGGCTGGATGGTCTGGCGCGGCAGCTCGGAGCGGTGCCTGCGGTTGACGAACACGGCCTTGCCAATGGCGAAGCCCGTGGACACCGATATGCCGCGAATGATGACTCTGGCCACTATTTCTCCCCGAACTTGGCGGCGAACAGCTCCATCAGGCGGTCCACGGCCTGGGCCGCGTCCGAGCCGCTGGCCCGGATCTCAAGGGTGCTGCCCATGCCCGCCGAGAGCGTCAGGATGTCCAGGATGCTCTTGGCGTCCACGCTTTGTCCCTGGCCCGCGATGCTGATCTGGGCGGCAAAGGCCTGGGCCTCGCGGGCGATCTGGCTGGCCGGGCGCGCATGCAGGCCGAGCTGGTTGGTCACCAGCACCTGCCGCACGCACTGCTCTCCGGCAGCGGCGCCTGAATCCATATATGCACTCGTTTCCGACATTATCCAACCGTATTTCAGTGCGCCCGGGGCGGCTTCAAGGAAGGCCCACGGGGATGCCGCCGCTGGCGCGTTGCATGAGCCAGGGGATGGCGGAAAGCGCCCACAGGACCACCCCGGCCACCACCCACCGGGGCAGTATGGGCCGCAGGGTCAGGACCCCAGCCAATCCGAGGGCGCCGATGCCCCAGGCCCAGGACACGAAGTCCCTGGCCGGGAACAGCTGCGCCCACAAGACCAGGAGCAGCGCGGCATTGAGGAACTTGATGCGCCGTCCCCAGTTGATGAGATCCCAGTTCTTGAGGGCGCCGAGGAAGCTGAAGCCCCTGCGGAGACCCCCAAGAAAAGTGTACACACGAAAGACTTGCAATCCAAGAAAAAAGAAAATGCCGATTCCGAGCGGCAGGGCGCGCATGCCCGCCAGCAGCAGGCTGGTGCTGGCCAGCGCCCAGAAGATGAGCAGGCTGCCGGCGAAGACGGAGTCGCCGACGGCGGACAGGGTGTAGCTGGTGGTGTTCTTGACCTTTTCCAGGGCGTCGGGCGGCAACCTGCGGCCCGCGATGTCCGCCTCCACGGCCAGGAAGATGCCCACCAGGCAGGGCACCCAGAAGGGGTGCGAACTGAAGTGCCGGGCGTAGCGCTTGAGCGCCTGCTCCCGGGCTGCGTTCTCCTTGTGGATGACCCACAGCCCCGGCTGCATGGCGTAGAGGATGCCCACGCTCATGAGCCCGCGCGGGTTCATGGACGCGCCCACCAGATAGGTGCGCAAGAAGCAGCGCAGGTAGGCCTTGCCGCGCTCGGTCCAGAAGCCCTGGATTGCTTTCTTGTCAACGGCGGCCACGTCAGCGGCCCTGCCCGGGATTGGGGGTGGGCGTGGGCGTCAGACCCAGCTCCCGCGCCAGGGCCAGGTCGGCCTCGGCCGGGGAGCCTTTGAGGGTCAGGTAGTCACCGATCATCAGTCCGCTTATGCCGGAGCGGAACAGCTCGCGCATGCCCTCTCCCTCTGGGGCGGGCGCAGCCGAACCGAACACTGCGCTGCGCCCGCCGCACACGCGCAGGTTGGCGCGCGGCAGCATGAGCCGCAGCAGCGCCAGGATGCCCAGGGCCTCAGCCTGCGAGAGTACGGGTCGGTGCTCCAGGCGCGTGCCTGGGATGGGCACCAGGAAATTCACGGGCACGTTGGCGACGCCCAGCTCCAGCAGGGTCTGGCCCAGCTCCGCGCGCTCGTCCCAGCTCTCGCCCAGGCCGAAGATGCCGCCGCAGCAGACGAAGAGCCCGGCCGCAAGGGCCAGGCGCACGGCCTCGACATCCTCGTCGTAGCTGTGCGTGGTGCAGATCTGGGGGAAGAAGCTTCTGGCCGTCTCCAGGTTGTGGTGCACGCCCGAGAGCCCGGCGTCCACCAGCCAGGCCAGGCGCTCGGCCCCAAGCAGGCCCACGGACACGTCGGCGTAGAGCCCGGTGCCGCGCACCAGGCGCACGGCCAGAAGCAGGCGCGCGAAGTCGTCAGCATTGAGGGCCAGCCCGCTGGTCACGATGCCGAAGCGCGAGGCCCCGCGCGCGCGGGCGGCCAGGGCCGCCTGCTCGATCTGGCCGGGGTCCAGGAAGGCGTGGCGCGGGTTTGCTGTCTTGTGGTGGCCGGACTGGGCGCAGAAGGCGCAGTCCTCGGTGCAGCCGCCGCTCTTGGCGTTGACGATGGCGCAGAGGTGCAGGTCGGTGTTGAAATTTCTGCGGCGCACGGCCCGCGCGCCCGCCAGCAGGCGGCCGAAGGCTTCATTGGGTGTGGCCGTCCCTGTCCCTGGGGCCGCCCCGGAGGCCGCCCCGGAGGCTGCGGCAGAGAGCACGGCCGTCAGCGCCGCCCCATCCAGGGGGCGGTTGTCCAGGGCCAGGACGATGGCCCGGTCCAGTTCAGCCGTTGTGCCCAAGGCGCTCATAGATTTCCTTCACGCTTAAGCCCGGCACGCGCAGGGCCACGCGCCTGGCCACTTCGCGGGGCTTGCCGCCGCGCGCCTTTTCTTCGGTCATGATGGCTTCCAGGTCCGGCCCTGCGGCGCTGGCCGGGTCAGGGCCGCCCAGGGGCTCCGGCCCCCCCAGAGGTGTTGGCCCGATGACCACGGTGATCTCGCCCAGCACGTCCAGGTTCGCATCTTGAAGCCGCCCCAGCCGGCCCAGGATAAACTCCTCGTAGACCTTGGTCAATTCGCGGCACAGGGCGAACTCGCGGTCGCCCAGCAGCTCTGCCGCCAGGGCCAGGGTGGCCGCCAGGCGGTCCTTGCGCTCAAAGAAGACCAGGGTCGCGCCCGTGGCCGCGTGCCGGGCCAGCAGTTTTTTGGCCTGGCCCTTCTGGCGCGGCAGAAAGCCCAGAAAGGTGTACGGCGCGGGCGGCAGGCCGCAGGCCGAGAGCGCCACCACCGGGGCCGAGGGCCCGGGCACCGAGGTCACGCGGAAGCCGGACTCGCGGCAGGCGCGGGCCAGGCGAAAGCCGGGGTCCGAGAGCACCGGGGTCCCGGCGTCGCTGATGAGCGCCACGGCCTGGCCCTGGCGGAGCATCTCCAGCACCTGCGGGACGCGCCCAATCTCGTTGTGCTCGTGCAGGCTGAAGAAGCCGGGCCTGGCGCGGGTGATTGAGAGCCGCCGGAAGAACAGCCCGGCGCGGCGGGTGTCCTCGGCCAGCACGGCGTCGGCGCGGGTCAGCACGTCGCGGGCGCGCGGCGAGAGGTCGGCGTCGTTGCCGATGGGCGTGGCCACCAGGTACAGGCCGGGGGCCAGCTGCGCGGTCGGGGAATCGGTGCTGGCCGGGCTCAATCGAAGTCCGCCAGAAGCGCGCCCACCTGGATGCCCATGACCTCGGGCCGATGCTCGTACATCTGCCGGATGCGCCAGCGGGCCTGGTGCAGCTGCTCGTTGTTGATGCCGTTGCGCAGGGCCGTGTCGGCCTCGATGAAGGCGGCCAGGCGGTCGCACATCTTGAGCAGCGGGCCGTCCTTGGGGTCCAGCTCGTCGCGGTTCTTGGGGCCGCGCAGGTCGTCTTCGGTGACGTGCCGGATCTGTAGCCCGCCGGGGCCGTCCTCGACCACCGTGGCGATGAACTCCGAGCCCACGGCCAGGCCCAGCAGGTAGCTCAGGCGCTCGGCCAGGTCCGCGCAGCCGCCGTTGCGCAGGGGGGCCAGCAGCCGGTTCTCCAGTTCCTGGTTCTCGTAGGCCTTGATGAGTTCGCCGATGGCGGCGTCGGAGGACTTGACCGGCGAGATGATGTCGCGCGTCAGGAGCTCGGGCAGGTCGTGGAACAGGCCGGTGAAGAAGTTGTTGTGGCGCCGGGCGCGGCAGGCCTCGGCCTCGACGCTGAAGAACCAGGAATAGGCCGCCACCAGGAACATGTGGCCGAGCACCGTGGTCTCGGGCACGCGCGGGGTCTGCGACCAGCGCTTCTGGAAGCGCAGCTGGCCTGCGCGCGCGGCGAAGCGGGCGAACTCGTTGTCTCCGGCCAAAAGCTCGCTCACCCCGGGGATGTCCGTCAGGCCCTGGAGCCGCGAGACGAAGCTGTGCTCGATCTCCGGCATCTCCTCGTCGTGCGCGTTGAAGGGCTTGAGCAGCCGGAACTCGGAGTACGAGGCGTAGAGGTGCGCGGCCATGAGGATGCGCCGAGCCGGGGTCTTTTCCTCGGGTTCCATCAGGGCGGCGGTCATGCGCGCCCAGAAGTCCTCGCCCAGCGGGGCCAGCCGGGGTTTGAGCTGCGGCAGCACCCACTGGGTGAGCTTCTGGTAGTCCTCGCGGTTGGCCTTGATCTTGTAGAACACCGGCGGCTTGATGTCGGTGATGACCAGGCGGTAGAAGTAGTCGAAGAGCCCGCCCTCGATGGTCTCCTCCACCAGGTCCAGGCGCTCCTGCAAGGGCATGTCCTTGGTCACGCGGGAGAGCAGCATCCAGGCCACGATCATCTTGTGGGCCTGCTTGTCCACCTCCATGAGCTCCATGGGCCGCAGCCGGTCGTTCCAGCGCTTCATGAACGCGCCGGAGAACACCAGCTGCAAGAGGCTCTTGCGGATCACTGTGGCCATGCGGGTCTCCTTTGGATCGTCTCAAACGCTCAAGTCTAGCGTGCTTCCCTGGTTCCCGGCAAGGGCTGGGCCTGCCCCAAGGCGGCGGCTACTCTTGGGCGACAGAGCGCATCAACTGGAAAAAATATTGAGAATCATTGAGCTTGTGCAGATTGTACCAGGCGGAAAGGGTCTCTTCCGAGAAGACGTCCAGCCTTTTGATGATCTGCGCGGCGAATTCCAGAGGCGAGGTTCCGCTGGCGGTGATGAGATCACCGTCCGTGACCGCAGGCTGGGCTTGGTAGAACCGCTCGCCCTTGTACGCCGTGCATACCTGCTTCAGGAAGCCGAGATCATTGCTGGTGTGTGGCCTGGAATCCAGAATGCCGGCAGCGGCCAGGGCCAGGGTCGCGCCGCAGATGGCCGCCACGGGCACGCCAGCGGCCAGAAACTCCCTGGCCTTGTCGAGCACCGGCGCGTGGCTGGGTTCAAGCCAGGTCTCGCCGCCAGGCAGGAGCAGCAGCGCCCCGTCCCGGACATCCACCTCTTCCACCGTGAGATCGGGCAGGACGCGCAGCCCGCCCATGGTCGTGACGGGCTCCTTGCTCAGGGCGAAGGTTTTCACCCCCAGCGTTGGGGCGCCCTTGCGGAAAAAACGCCCGCTGTTCAGTTCGGCCAAGGCATACCCAGGCTCCCAGTCGGCCAAGGTGTCGAGGACGTACAGATAGACGACCCGCTGCTGCACCGTCCCCTCCTACACTGTCTTTGGCGTGAACAGGGCCAGGCACTCGGCATGGGCCGTGTGCGGGAACAGGTCCACGGCCTGCACTGCGGAGAGCTCGTAGGCCGCAGACAACAGCCCGGCGTCGCGCGCCAGCGTGGCCGGGTTGCAGGACACGTAGACCAGCCGGGGCAGGGGCTTGTCGATGAGCCACTGCACCAGCCCGGCGTCCAGGCCCTCGCGCGGGGGGTCGACCACGGCCACGGCCGGGATCTCGTAGTCCTCGGGCAGGCGCAGGGGGATGGGTTCCTGGCCCGAGAGGTCGGCGCGCATGAAGCGGCAGTTCTGCGTGCCGTTCAGCTTGGCGTTGGCCTCGGCGTCGGCCACGGCCGAGGGGTTCTGCTCCAGGCCCAGCACGCGCCCGGCGGCCCCGGCCAGGAACAGCGCGATGCCGCCGCCGCCGGAGTAGAGGTCATAGACCGTGTCCGTGGGCGCGAGGTCGGCCAGATTGCGCAGGGCGGCGTACAGGGCCTCGGCCCCCTTGGTGCAGGTCTGGAAGAAGGCGTCGGCGCTGATGGAGTAGCGCACGTCCTCCAGGGCCTCGATGAGCACAGGGGAGCCCAGGGTCAGGCGCGTGCGTTCGGCCTGGGAC
>MGTN01000161.1:17783-18111 GCA_001799475.1 Desulfovibrionales bacterium GWA2_65_9
TCGGCGCTGCCGCGCTCGGAGTGGGCAAAGCCCGTGAGCTTGGGGAAGCGGGCCAGGAGCTCCTGGCCCATGGCCTGGACCGCGCGGCCCTGGCCTTCGGTGGCCGGCGCGGTGATGAGCTGGGCCAGCAGCGCGTCCTGGTGCACGCTGTGGCGCAGCACCAGGTGGCGCAGGAAGCCCTCGCGGGTGGCGCGGTCGTAGGCGAAGAGCTTGGCCTGCTTGCAGGCCTCGCGCACGGCGTGGACGATGTCCTCCCCGGCCTCGGGGAAGATGGGGCAGGTGACAAGGTCAAAGACCCGGCCGACTCCTTTCGGAGCGGGGACTTGGC
>MGTN01000161.1:18134-19363 GCA_001799475.1 Desulfovibrionales bacterium GWA2_65_9
CCCAGGCGCAGGGCGTCCCATTTGCCCTGGAAGGCGAATTCCATCTTGTTGCGGAAGCGCTGGCTCATGGGCGCGGCCACGGGCGGCAGCACGGTCTTGGGCTCCACCTTGCCGATGCGCGCCAGCGCCTCCAGTATCTGGCGCTGTTTCCAGGCCAGCTGGCTTTCCGGGGCCAGGTGCTGCAGCGAGCAGCCGCCGCACAGGCCGAAATGCGGGCAAAAGGGCGTCACGGCCTCGGGCGAGGGGGTCAGCACCTCGGCCACCAGGCCTTCCGCGTGGCGGCGGTGGACCTGGGTCAGGCGCGCGCGCACCCGTGAGCCGGGCAGGGCGCCGGCCACGAACACGGCCATGCCTGCGCCGGTGAATTCGTCCACTCCTTCAATAGTTTCGGGCATGCGGCCCACGCCGGCGCCGCCCAGGGCCAGGGCGTCGATGTCGAGGTCCACCAGCTTGCCCGCCAGGGGCGAGGCGGCTGCGGCGGAGGCGCGGTGGCCGGTGCGGTGCCCCGTTCGAGGACTTGACCCGTGGCGGGGGGTGCGGCCTGTGGTGCTGTGCGAGTGTCGGCCGGACTTGTGGCTCCCGCCGCCGCGACCAGAGGTGTTGCGGCTCATGTGCGCTCCTATTTTTGCTGCAAGGATTTTGCGTGCTGGGGTTGTGTTGGCAGGAGGGATGCCTGCGGTTGTTTGGGGCCTTCATAGCCCGTCAGGTCCATGGAGAAGGAGCCGACGATGACCTTGCTCTTTACGCGCACCGGGATGCGCCGCTCGTCGGCCGTGATCCAGACCTGGAGCGTGGCGCTGGGGCTCTTGCGGAAGACCCCGCCGATGTCCTTGATCTCCGGCTCCACCAGGAAGGTGTCGAACTCGCCCGCCGGGGTGGTGATGGTCTCGCGCCGGACGACGCGGGCCTTGCCGACCACGGCCTTGTCGCCGTCGGTGACGGGCGCGGCGAACTCGAAGCCCACGGCCAGCGGCTGGGTGCGGAACAAAAAGAGCATGGACAGCGGATCAAAGGTGCCGGGGTTGATGATCACGGCGTTCTTCAGCGTGCCCTTGCTGTAGCGGTAGGCCATGTTGTTCCGGGCGTTGAAGCGGATGACGTAGTTGCGCACGTAGTCGCCCTCGGACTGGTCCTTCTGGTACAACAGCGCGTGCGTCACCTTGGGGTCCACCCAGGACTGGATCTGGTCGCGCACGCGGTAGAACTTGTCCACAAAGGGCGTGGTCTGG
>MGTN01000161.1:19414-25083 GCA_001799475.1 Desulfovibrionales bacterium GWA2_65_9
CGCAAGTCGTTTCATGCTCCGCAGAGTGGGGCCGGGACGATGTTTTGTCAAGGTCGCCCCGGAGCTTGCCTCCGCGTGCCGGGACGGGTTACACAGAGCTTACCCCGCCTGGCCCGCTTCAAGGGGAGGCCGTGCCTGGCGGAAAAACCCTGCTGTGAGGAGATGCTATGCTGTTTCGCAAGCGCGCCTGGGACATGATGCGCGAGGAGTTCGCCTGGGTCGACGAGTCGGCCAGCCTGGCCGAGGTGGTGCGCGCCCTGCGCGACAGCCAGCAGGCCACCCCGGAGAACAACGTGGTGCTGGTGCTGGGCAAGTCCGGCAGCGAGACGCGCAAGCTCAAGGGCGCGGTGTCGGTGTGGAAGGTGCTGGAGGCCGTGGACGAATGCGTGCTGCGCGACCCGGAACTCAAGGTCGTCGAGGAGAGCGACTTCGACAAGACCTTTGCCCGGGCCTGCGCCGTGTGCACCCACACGTCCCTGGCCGGGCACATGGACGCCGACGTGCCCGTGCTCAAGCCCAGCGACCCGCTGCCCGTGGTGCTGGAGCTTTTTTTGCGCAAGCGGCGCGGCTGGGCCGTGGTGGAGGAGAACGGCAAGGTGCTCGGCGTGGTCCTGGTGGCCGATGTCTACCGCGAGCTGTCCCGGGACATGTGCGGCGCGTTCTAGGGCCTGCCCCAAAAGCGTCTTTTGCCCCCTGGGCGACGCCTGGAGGTCGGCGTGAGCCGAGCAGGGTCCAGGGCTGTACCGCATGAGTACTATCCCTGGCCCCTGCTCGGCTCTCTCCTCGCCAGGGAACAAAATCCATCTTTTGGAGACAGGCCCAAGCCTGCCTCGACACGTACAAAGAAGCCCCGGAGCCAGTGCGCTTCCGGGGCTTCTTGTTTGTCAGCGGGCAGCCTTGCCGGTGCGCAACCCGTGGCGGCTCATTTCATGGGCTTCAGGCGCACGGCCGTGCCATAGCAGGAGTAGTACTTGTCGCCCTCGGGGTGGAAGGCCACGGTCTCGCGGTAGCCCAAAATGGCGTCGGCGTTGACCTCCAGCGCCTGGGCGATGAGGCCGTAGAAGGCGTTGTCGAAGTTGTAGCTGCGGCAGACGATGAGCCCGAAGGTGCCCAGGACCTCGCGCGTGGGCACGGAGTCCAGCGTCACGATCTTGAAGCGCCCGGCCATGTAGTGGTCCTTGGCCAGGCCCAGGCGCGGATCGTTTTTGGTTTCTTCCTCCACGGGTTTGGTCTTGCGCCCGCTGGTGTTGAATAGGGCCATCATGCCTCCTCGTCGGTCTCTCTCGCGCCGGGGGCTCGTCCAAATGGAGTTCCCGCACCTGTCCGCGCCCGTATTTTCCAACCTGTAGCCCAACCTCTAGCCCAACCTGGGCCCTCCTATCAAGGGCCGGGTGCGTCCTAAGGCTCCACCTGCACCACAAAGGCGTCGTCCCACTTGAGCACAAAGGCCGCCGCGCTGCGCACGTCCTCGGCGCTGAGCTTCTGGGCGCGTTCCACCAGCTGGCGCTCCATGTCGCGCTCATAGCCCTGCACCAGCGCCCCGGCGGCCTCGCCGCTGCGGGCGAGCAGGGCCTGGCGGTCCTGGTAGTACTCCCCGGAGAGCAGGTTCTTGGCCCGGGCCAGTTCGGCCTCGGGCAGGGCCTGGGCGCCGATGTCCCTGGCGGCCTTGCGGAAGCCTTCGAGCGCCTGGGGCACCTTGTCCGGGTCGGTGGCGATGTAGAAGGCCATGTAGCCGGCATGCTTGCCCTGGGACATGAAGGCCGTCACCGTGTAGCCCAGGCCCTGCCTGTCGCGCAGGTCGCGGAAGAGCAGGCCGCTCTGGCCCGCCAGGATGGCGCGCAGAACCGAGAGGCGGGTGCTGGTCTCCAGGTCCTCGCGCCCAGGGGCCGGGAAGACCACCAGCAGGTGCGACTGCTTGCGGCCCTTCAGGGTCAGGGTCTTTCGGGCCTTGGGATTCCAAGCCGGGGTCTTGATGGCGTATGCCTTGGGCTGCACGCGCAGCTCCTGCTCCAGGGCCAGGGCAAAGGCCGTCACCTGGGCCTCGTCGAATTCTCCGCAGACCGAGAGCACGAACGGCTCGCGCGACTGCCTGGCCCAGAAGCCCTTGGCCTGGGCCTCGGTCATCTTGGCCACGCTCTCGGCCAGGCCCAGGCGCTTGTAGTTCTGCGGCGCGGAGGCGAAGAGGATGCCCGACAGGTTGCGGAAAAGCAGGCTGATGGGCTGGTCCTCGCTGTGCTTGATGGCGTTCAGCTGGTCTTCCCGGGCGCGGGCCAGCTCCTTTTGGGCAAAGGCCGGGCTGGTCAGCGTCTGGCGCACCAGGCCCAGCATGTCCGCGCTGAAGCGGCTGGGGAATTTGGCGCTGACGCTGAAGGTTTCGGTGCCGGCGTTGGCGCCCAGGCTTGATGCCCGGTCGGCCAGGAAGTCCTCCAGCTGATTGGCGCTGAGCTTTTTTGTCCCGCGTCCGAGCATGGAGGCCGTGAGCGCGGCCAGGCCCTGTTCGGCGGGCGCAAGCAGGCCGTCGCCGCCGGGCCAGGCCAGGGACAGGGCCGTGTAGGGCAGGGTGTGGTCGGGCTGGAAGACCAGGGTGCCGCCGCCGGGCAGGCTGACCTGGCGGATGGCCTTGGCTGTTGCGGCCTCGGCCTCGCCCTTGGCCGTGGTCTTGGCGGGCCAGCGTTTGTTCAGCACGGCCAAAAGTGGCCCTGTCTCCACGGTGACGCCCTTGGGGGTGAGCGCGGCCACGGACAGGCGCTCGGGCCGGAAGAACTCGCGGTACAGGGCGGTCAACTGGGCGCGGTCCAGGCTGGCGATGCCCTGGAGGTAGTTGGCCTCGCCCTGGGGGCCGCCCTCAAAGGCGTACTGGTGGGTGATCTTGCCGGCCAGCCCGGAGATCGTCTCCTTGGTCAGAAACAGCCCGGCCTCGATGTTGGTGCGGGCCCGGGCCAGCTCCTGGCCGGTGATGCTGGCGGGGTCAAAGGCGGCCAGCTCGGTCACCAGCGCCTCCCAGAACTCCGGCAGCTTGTCCGCGTCGAGCACGGCGCCGACCATGAGCACGCCGGAGCGTTCCAGGTTGCTGCTGCCCACGCTGATGGAGTCCACCAAGCGTCTGTCGTACTTGAACTTGCGGTACAGCCTGGAGGTGGAGTCGCCGCCGAGGACCTGGGCCAGGACGTCCAGCCCGGCCATCTTGGCCGAGAGGAAGTCCGGGGCCGGGAAGGCCAGGGCCAGGTGCAGCTTGTTCCAGGGGCCGGGCACCACGGTTAGCTGCGGGCCATCTGCCTCGGCGGCCCTGGGCGCGGCAAAGGGCACGGGCGGGGTGAGCTGGCTGGTGTTGGCCAGGCCGCCCAGCAGGCGCTCGGCCTCGGCCAGGACCTCGGCGGCCTTGACCCGGCCGACCACGCACAAAAGCATGTTCTGGGGCTGGTACAGCGGCGCGATGTACGCGCGCATGGACTGGCTGGTGACGGCGCGCACGGTGCCGGGAAAGCCGATGACCGGCCACTCGTAGCTGGTGTTTTTCCAGAGCATGCGCTGCACGGTGTGGAAGAGCATGGTGTCCGGGGAGTCCTCGCCGCGCTTGAGTTCCGCCAGCACGACCTCCTTCTCGCTCTCCAGCTCCTTGGGGTCCAGGGTGGGCTTGAGCGTCATGTCCACAACCGTGGCCAGGCCGAGCTTCCAGGCCTGGTCCGGCACCTCGACATAGTAGGTGGTGTGGTCGAAGCTGGTGCCTGCGTTCAGGCTGCCGCCTGCGGCCTCGATGCGCCGGGCCACCTCGCCCGTGCCCATCTGGCCTGGGCCGGGGTCGCCCGCGCCCTTGAAGACCATGTGCTCCAGCACGTGGCTGATGCCCGCCTGGGCTGGCGTCTCGTAGGCCGAGCCAGCGTGCACCAGGATGCGGATGTTCACCAGGGGGAAGCGGTCGTCCTCGCGCACCAGCACGCTCATGCCGTTTTTCAGGCGCACCAGGGTGTTGCCCGCGCCCAGGGCTTCTGCCGGGGACTCTGTTTGGCGGGCGGGCGGGGCCTGAAGCTGGGCTGCGGCTGGCGCGGCCGGGACCTTGGCAACGGGTTTCTTGGCTGCGGCCAGGGCGCTGGCAACGCAGCACAAAACGAGCAGGGTGGCGAGCAGGGGGGCGAGCCGGGATGAGATGCGGCGCATGGAGACTCCTTGGGCATTGGCGCTGGAATTGGGCGCGATTACTGTCCGCGATGACTGTCCGCGACCATTGGGCGCGGCAGGTGGTCATTTGCATGTCAGGGGGCAAGATAAGCCCGCCAGGGCCCGGGGGCAAGGGGCAGTCTTGCGCTGCGCTGCGGCCTGCCGGAAACGGTCAGGCCGGGCGGTTGTCCCCCCGGCCTGATGCGCTTGTTCTGGCGTGGCGTGCGGATTGCGGGAACTGGGCCGGCTCCCGCAACCGGGCGCCCGCCAGACCTTACTCGGCGCGTCAGCCCCCGATGAGGAAGAACCCGGCGATGATGGCGCAGCCGAGCAGGAAGCCTCCGGTGGTGACGTTGATGAGCTTGTCGTCATCCATGGCCGGTCCCTGGCCGTTGTTGCTCTTGGCCAAAAGCAGTCCCAGGGCCAGGAACAGCAGCAGGTTGAAGATGCCATGGGACACCCAGTGGTGCACCGTGATGGTCTTCAGGAAGCCCATCAGGCCCGGATTGGTCTCCTTGGCGACCATGAGCAGGGCGCTGGCAACGCTGGTGATGGCCACGGACAGGCAAAAGCCCTTGGTCTGCGCATTCAGGGTGGATGTACTCATGGCCTTAACCTCCTACCACGGGCAGCAGGGCGACCTTGGCCCCCAGGCTGATGATTGCGCCGGCTCCATCCATGCCAAAGCCGACCAGGACGAGCAGGGCGGTGACCCACAGCATGAGCTTACGGGCCCCTGCGGACTTGTGGATGTCGTTGGTGGCGATGATGGGCAGCAGCGTTCCCAGCAGCAAAAGGCCCAGGAACACGTGCTCCTTGGTCTCCATGACCAGGCTGTGCGCGAACTTCCAGGGGCCCTTCATGATGAAGGCCTTTTCCGGGGCGTAGTTCACCACGTACCAGTACCCGCCGATGAAGTATGTCACCCACAACAGCACCACAACGAGACGGCTCATGAGCCGGATGCGCTCAATGTTGTCCGCGCTGGCGTTCAGCGTGTCGACGAACACGAAGCCTGCGGTGAAGATGAACAGCATGCCCGTCAGAGCGTGCAGCAGCAAAATAGCAAGCGTCATTGCTTCACTCCTTTTGCGCAGTGTCTTGCGGTTGGGCCTTGGGGCGCGGACAGCGCTGCCGGAAGGCATTGGCAGGGGGGGGGGCCAAGGGACGCACTCACGGAACAATGGGGTGGTGTTGTCTTGCTGGCTTCCTCCTCGCACACCGGAGGGTGCCCGGCTGTGCCGCTGTTAGTAATTACTTGTGACTGTATTTATGATACCATTGATTGTGCGGCTTGTGAAGCCCAAAAGCGAAAATACGCAGTTCCTTGGCGTCTGGGGCAGGCCAAAGGGCAGGTGCCACGTGGCACGCGACGGGGGGGCGTTGACCGCAGCGTTGAGACCGGACGTTGACCGCAGCGTTGACCGCAGCGTTGACCGCAGCGTTGACCGCAGCGTTGACCGCAGGCCCGGCGTTCTGCTAGCGTCCAGGCATGAAAACCTTTGCCCGCCTCC
>MGTN01000162.1:0-9367 GCA_001799475.1 Desulfovibrionales bacterium GWA2_65_9
CGATCTTCGTGCTGCCCGTGGACATCCCGCTGGTGCGGACCCAGACCCTGCGGTTGTTGCTCGACGGCTTTGCTGCGGCCCCGGCGGCCGTGCTGCACCCGGTGTTCGCCGGGCGACATGGCAACCGTGTTGACCCTGGCGCTGCACGCGGCCATCCGCCCCTCATCGCCGCCCGGCACGCGGCGGAGATCCTGGCCTGGGAGGGGCAAAACGGCCTCGCCGGGGCGCTCCAGGCCCTGGAGGCAGGCCATGGCGCGGCAGAGGTCGCTGTCGCCGCCCGGGGCATCCATTTCGATGTGGACACGCCAGCCGAACTGGCCGAGGGGCAACGGCGGTTCGAGCGCCGCGGCATCCCCACGCCAGACGAGGCTGTGGCGCTGCTGGCCCTGCACAATGCCGGGGAGCGCGGCCTGGCCCATGGCCGGGGCGTGGCCCAGGCTGCGCTGGCCCTGGCCGGGGCGCTCAATGCGCGCGGGACGACGCTGGAACTGGAGCAGGAGCTGGAACTGGACCTGGAGCTGGTGGAGTCTGCGGCCCTGCTGCACGACATCGCCAAGGGCAGCCCCCGGCATGAGGCGGCAGGCGCGGCCCTGCTGGACGGCCTGGGCTTCGGCCCGGTGGCGCGCATCGTCGAGGCGCACCGCGACATCCCGCCCGCAGCCGCGCAAAGGCTCAGCGAACGCGAGGTCGTCTACTTCGCGGACAAGCTGGTGCGGGGCAGCGCCCGGGTGGACGTGCCCACGCGCTTCCAGGAGAAGCTGGACCGTTTCCAGGACGACGCCGAGGCCACGGCGGCCATCCGCCGCAGGCTGCGCAACGCCCTGGACATGCAGCAGCGCATCGAGGCCGCAGCCGGGGCCAGTGTGGCGCAGATCCTTTCCGCCGGGGACGGTGCATAAAGGACGGCGGGACCATCCGGCTGTTTGTGTTGCTGCCTGCGGGGCGGCAAAGGTCCGCCAGCTTTGCGGAGTGCTTGGACTAGTGTCGCGTCCTCGAAATTAGTGCATACAAAGTATGCCAGCGCTTGCTGGAATCATTTAGGTTATTTCCTTAAAATGCCCTTCAGTCTGCACCTTTAATAAGCACCTTCTTCGAGGACGCGACACTAGGGCCTGTTTCTAAAGGCGTCTTTTGACCCCTGGACGTTGCCTGTCCAGCGGGGCGAGCCGATTTGGGTCCAGGGCTGTACCGCATGAGTACACTCCCTGGCCCCAAAACAGACTCTCTCCTCGCCAGGAAACACAATCCAGCGTTTGAAAACAGGCCCTAAAGCACGGCCAGGCGCAGCAGCAGGTTGCCCGCCACCTCGCGGCGGTAGGCGGCGCTGGCGCGGATGTCGTCGATGGGCTGGACGCGGGCGCGCACAATGGCCGCAGCGGCGCTCAGGGCAGTGAGGGAGAGCGTGCGCCCGATGAGGGCGGCCTCGGCCTCGGGGCAGCGCCAGACGGTCGGGGCCACGGAGCCCCAGGCCAGGCGCGCCTCGGCGATCCTGCCCCGCCGGTCCAGCCGCACCAGGGCGGCCAGGCTGACCACGGCCACGGCCAGCGCGCTTCTGCGCCCCACCTTCTCGAAATGCTGCACGCAGCCCACGGCAGGCAGCGGCACATGCACCGCCAGGAGCACCTCGCCGGGCATGAACGCCGTGCGGCCAGGGCCAAGGATGAACTCGGCCAGGGCCATGCGCCGCACCCCCGCGGCCGAGGCCAGCTCCACCTCCGCGCCCAGCACCAGGAGCGGCGGCAGGGAGTCGCCCGCCGGGGAGGCCGTGCAGATGTTGCCGCCCAGGGTGGCCATGTTGCGGATGGGCGGCGAGCCCAGCTCGGCCAGGGCCTGCGCCAGCACGGGCAGCCGCGCGCGGACCAGCGGATGCGCCAGCAGTTCCGCGTGGGTCGTGGCCGCGCCGATGCGCAGGGTGCGGTGCAGGTTTCCCGGCCCGGCGTCCCGCGTCTCGGCCTTGGAATCCTCGACAATGCCGCGCAGGGCCGCGAGCCTGTCCAGGCTGACCAGCGTGGCCGATCCGGCCCCTTCGGGTGCATTGGCTGTGGCCTGCGGGTTTGCGCGCAGGCGCACCAGCAGGTCCGTGCCGCCCGCCAGCACGCGCGCGCCGGGTTCGGCCAGAGCCTTGAAGAACCCCTTCAGGTCGCGCGGAAAGAGCACGTTCATGGCTTGCCCCTGGCGCCCGCTGTTTCATCGTCCGGGGCAGCGCTCGGAGCATCGCTCGGGGCATCGCCCAACTCTTTGGCTGCGGCGCGCACGGCGTCCACGATCTTCACGTAGCCCGTGCAGCGGCAGAGGTTCCCGGACAAAGCCCGGCGCACCTCGTCCCGCGTGGGGTCCGGGTTCTGGGCCAGCAGGGCGCTGGCGGCGATGGTCATGCCCGGCGAGCAGAAGCCGCACTGCACAGCCCCATGCTCGGCAAAGGCCCGCTGGATGGGGTGCGGGGCGGACGCGCTGCCCAGGCCCGCAGCCGTGGTCAGCTCGCGGCCCTGGAGTTGCGCGGCGAGCATCAGGCAGGACAGACGGTGCACGCCGTCCAGCAGCACTGAGCAGGCCCCGCACTCGCCCGTGCCGCAGCCTTCCTTGACGTCAAGGGCCTGGAGCTCGCGCAGCAGGTCCACCACGCGCTTGTCCAGGGCCGTGTCCAGGCGCACGCCCTGGCCGTTCAGGGTGAAGGAAAGCATCATGCGCGCCTCCGGCTGGGCGTTTTGCGCTGTTTGAGCGCCGCCAGCACCCGCTCCGGGGTGAAGGGCAGATGCCGCAAGCGCACGCCCGTGGCCCGGTGCAGGGCTGCGGCCATGGCCGGGGCCGGTCCGTTGAGGCCCACCTCGCCCACGCCCTTGAGGCCGCGCGGGCCGGTGTCCTCGTCGCCCTCCACGGCCAGGGACAGGGTGTCCGGCACGTCCAGGGCCGTGGGGATGAGGTAGGTGGACAGGTCGCGGCTCCGGATGAGTCCCTGGCGCAGCTGAAAATCCTCGATGAGCGCAAAGCCGATGCCCTGGGCCACGCCGCCCTGGGCCTGCTGGTCGAAGCAGGAGCGGTCGAGCACGCGCCCGCCGTCGGTGATGGCCAGGTAGTCGCACACGCGCACCCGGCCCGTGAGCTCGTCCACCTCGATGCGCGCCAGGTGCGCGGCATAGGCGAAGAACAGGTGCGGGAAGCCGATGGGGAAGGCGCGGCCGGTGTCCGGCGGGTCCTGGGCCACGGGCATGAGGAAGTCCGCAACGCAGATGCGGTCGTCGCGGCTGAGGTAGCGCGCCAGCACGGCCAGGGGCAGGGTCTTGCCCGTGGCTGCGTGCCGCACCGCGCCCGCGACAAGCTCAAGGCCCTCCAAGGTGTCGCGGAGCAGCGGCATGGCAGCGCGGGCCAGGAGCTTGTCGCGCATGGCCGCGCAGGCCTTGAGCAGCGCGTTGCCAAAGGTGTAGGTGGTCCGCCCGGCCGAGGACGAGCCCGAGGGGTGGCACAGGGCCGTATCCGGCTGGAGCAGGCGCACGGCCCCAGGCGGCTGGTTCAGCTCCTGGGCCGCCAGCAGGGCAAAGGCCGAGGAATTGCCCTGGCCCATGTCCGCCACGCCGCTGTAGACCAGAAAATCGCCCGCCTCGGTGAGCTCCACCTTGGCTATGGCCATGTCCGGCAGGCCCCGGCCATAGCCCATGCCGTTGAAGACCGCGGCCAGGCCCACGCCCCGCCGGGTGCAGGCCGGAGCTTCGGCCTGCCAGGCCTCGCGGCCCAGCCACAGCGGGTGCGCGGCCAGGGTGTCCAGGCACTCCACCAGGTGCACGGAGCTGTCCAGGCGCACGCCCGCGCAGTTCACGTCGCCCCGGGTGAGCGCATTTCTGCGCCTCAGCTCGAGCGGGTCCAGGCCGAGCTGTTCCGCCAGTTCGTCCAGCAGGCCCTCAAAGGCCGGGCTCACCTGGGCCACGCCAAAGCCCCGAAAGGCCCCGGCAATGGGGTTGTTGGTGTACACGCAACGGCCCTCGATGCGCGTGTGCGGGATGCGGTACGGCCCGGCCGCGTGCTCCAGGCCCAGCTCCATGACCTCGCCGCCCAGGTGCGCGTAGGGTCCGGTGTCGTAGAAGGCGCGACAGGTGAAGGCCAGAAGCGTGCCGTCCGCGTCCGCGCCCAGGGCGCAGCGCAGGCGCACGGCGTGGCGCTTGTACCCGGCCAGGATGCTCTCCTCGCGGTCCCAGGCCATGCGCACGGGGCGGCCCGAGGCGTTCAGCGCGGCCAGTCCCAGCAGGCACTGCACCGTGGCCCCGTCCTTGCCGCCGAAACCCCCGCCCAGGTGCGGCGCACGCACGCGGATGCGCAGAGGGTCCAGGCCCAGGGCCTGGCCGATCTCGAAGCGGTCGCGGAACGGGGCCTGGGTGCTCACGGTCATGTCCAGGGTGCCGTCGGGCAGCAGTTGCGCCACCCCGCACTGGGTCTCCAGAAAGGCGTGCTCCTGCACCGGGGTGGAAAATTCGCCGCGCACCACTCTGGGCGCGGATCTCAGGGCCGTGCGGGCGTCGCCCTTCTCGATGACCGCGCCGAGCAGCAGGTTGCCGCCCTTGCGGCCCTGGTGGACCAGGGGCGCGTCCTTCTTCAGCGCCGCCTCCGGGTCGAACACGCCGGGCAGGGGCTCGATGTCCGCGCGCAGGGCCGCGAGCCCGGCCCTCAGGGCCTCGGCGGACGTGGCCAGCACCAGGGCCACGGGGTCGCCCGCATGGCGGATGACCTCGCCGCAGAGCACGGGCTGATCCTTGTGGATGATGCCCTGGAGATTGGTTCCCGGCACATCCGCAGCGGTGAGCACGCGCAGCACGCCGGGCACGGCCAGGGCCGCCGCCGCGTCCACCCCGCGCACCCGGCCATGGGCGATGCCAAGCAGTGCCCCAGGCCGGAAGGCTCCGGCATGGAGGCAGCCCTCCGGGGCGAGGTCCGCAGCAAAGCGCTCCGCGCCGACAGCCTTGGACAGGGCGTCGTGGCGTGGCGGGGACAAAATTCCTGAAGGGTTTGCCACCATCGCTCCAGCGGAGGTTGTTTGCATTGCGTGGACCAGCAGGACGAACGCCAGGCACCCGTTGGCCGGGGCCCTGAGGGCAGCCCATGCGTCACGGACGCGCTGGCGGCCTCGTCCGGAGCCTGCTCTCCAGTACACCGGGGCCGTGGCCAAGGCAACAATCCGGCCCCACAGCCCTGTGGCCAAGGCAGACGGCCAGGCCAGGCGGCCAGGGCTTTTGCACGCCGAAGGCCTGAAGCCGTGGCGGCTCAGGCGCTCTGCAGGCCTGCAAGCCCGGACATGACCTGGGTGAGCGCCGTGTCCAGCGCGGCCAGCAGGGGCTCCAAGGAGTCCTGGGCGCCGCCTTCAAGAACCAGATCAAGGGCCAGCTCAAGGGCTGTGGCCGTCTCGAAGACGCCCCTGGCGCTGACGTTGGCGGCGACGCCCCGCACCACGTGCGCCAGCTGCCTGGCGCCGCCCGCGTCGCCTGCGGCCAGGGCCTGGCGGATCTTGCGCACCTGGTCGGCGTGCAGGTCGCGGAAGTTGCCCAGCACGGTCAGGTACAGCTCGCGGTCGCCCAGGAAACGCTCCAGCCCGGCGGCGGCGGCGATGCCGGGCAGGACGAGCCCGCCCGCGCCCTCTGCCGCGCCCTCGGCAGGAACCTCCGCGACGCCGACCGCGTACCTTGAAGCCTCGGACCTTGAAGCCTCTGGCGCTTCGGATGCCCCGGCTTCAGATGCGGCGGCCTCGGGCTCCATGGCCTCGCCCCCGGTCCGGGGGGCGATCCAGCGCTCCAGGGTGGCGAAGAGCACCCAGGGGTCCGTGGGCTTGGCCACATGGTCGTTCATGCCTGCGGCCAGGATGCGCTTGCGGTCGTCGTCAAAGGCATGGGCGGTCATGGCGATGATGGGCAGGTCGCTGTCGGCCAGGTATTCGCGGATGTGAAAGGTTGTCTCGTAGCCGTCCATGCCCGGCATCTCGATGTCCATGAGCACGGCGTCGAAGCGGCCCGGCTGCACCAGCGCAAGCGCCCTGGAGCCCTCGTCGGCGATGGTCACCTCGATGCCGGCCTGCTCCAGGATGCCCCGGGCCACCTTCTGGTTGATGACGTTGTCTTCCACCAGCAGGACGCGGCGGCCACGCAGGGACGCCGACGGCTCGCGCCGCCCGGCCCCATACGTTGCCCGGCTCGCTGCATCAGCCCGCCCCTCAGGCGCTCCCCCCAGGGCCTGGCGCACCACTCCGAGCAGCTGGCCGCGGCTCACGGGCTTGATGACCACAGCCTGCCCAGCCCAGGCTGTGCCCTGGTCCGAGCCGTCCTGCTCCATCAAGGTGCGCAGGAGCAACACCGCCGGGGCCTTGCCCCCAGCAGGCGGCCCCCCGGCCAGGGCCTTCTCAAGCCCGTCGAGCTCCGGCAGCGCGGCGTCCAGGAGCAGCAGATCCAGCGGCGGCTGGCCCAGGCGCACCCGGTCCAGCACCTCGCCGGCGGACCAGGCCTGCTCGGCCACAAGCCCCAGGCTGGTCAGGCTCTTGGCCAGCATGCCGCAGGAGCTGACGTTGGCATCGGCCACGAGCGCCCGCTTCCCGCGCAGAACCGTGGGCAGAAGCGCGGCCTGGTGCCGGGCGGCGCTGGACACGGGGAAGCGGGCCTCCACGCGGAAGACGCTGCCCTTGCCCGGCTGGCTCAATGCGCTGATGCTCCCGCCCATGAGTTCCGCCAGCCGTTTGCAGATGGACAGCCCCAGACCGGTGCCGCCGTAACGGCGCGTGGTGGACGAATCGGCCTGGGTGAAGGGCTCGAACAAACGCTCCAGCTGCTCCGGGGACATGCCCAGGCCGGTGTCGCGCACGGTGATGCTGACGTCCACCAGCCCCTCGGAGGACACGGACCCGCTCTGGACAAAGACCGTCACCTCGCCGCGTTCGGTGAATTTCATGGCGTTGCCCACGAGGTTCACCAGCACCTGACGCAGGCGCAGGGAGTCGCCCATGAGCCCGACCGGCACCCCGGGCTCGCGGCCGACCACAAAGGCCAGGCCCTTGGCCTGGATCTGCGGCCCCAGGAGCAGGGTCAGCTCGTCCAGCAGCTCGTCCAGGCTGAAGGAGGCGCTCTCCAGGGTCAGCATGTCGGCCTCGATCTTGGAGAAGTCCAGGATGTCGTTCAAGAGCGCCAAAAGGCCCCTGGAGGCCTGGTCGATGATGCGCAGATGATACTCCTGCTTGGGCGGCAGCTCCGCGCTCAAGGCCAGGTGCGTCATGCCCAGGATGGCGTTCAAGGGCGTACGCAGCTCATGGCTCATGGTGGCCAGAAAGTCGCCCTTGGCGCGGCTGGCGTGCTCCGCCTCGCGCGTGGCCCGGCGCAGGGCCTCCTCCGCCCGCTTGAGCTCCGTGATGTCCACAAAGGTGGCCATGGAGCCCTGGAACCCTCCGTCGTCGTCCTGGAGCGGGGTGGCCGAAAGCAGGGTCACGATCTCCCCGCCGTCCTTGCGGCGCAGGCGGCGCTCATAGCGCTCGACCACGCCCCTGCGGCGGTTGGCGATCCTCTCGTCGCTGGCCTCCTGGTCCTCGGGAAAGACAACCACCGAGATGGGCAGGCCAAGCAGCTCCTCCGGGGCATAGCCGAGCATGTCCCCCAGGCGTTGGTTGAGGTAGGTGATCCTGGTCTGTGCGTCCATGGTGAAGATGCCTTCAAGCGACGTCTCGACGATCATGCGCCAGCGCTTTTCGCTCTCGCGCAGGGCCTCCTCGGCGCGCTTGAAGTCGGTGATGTCGCGCAGGGTGCCGCCCACGCCGGTCTTGCCACCAGCCAGGGGCACGGGGAACTTGCGCGTCTCGTAGGTGCGCTGCCCCAGGATCACGTTGTCCACCGTGACCCGGCCCTCCCGCAGCACGGTTTCATCCGAGCCGAGCAGCCTTGCGGCAAAAAAGCCGGGCATAACCTCCGCATCGGTGCGGCCGATGGCGTCCTCGGGCGCGACGGAGCAGAACTGGGCCAGGGCCCGGTTGACCATCTCGTAGCGCAGCAGTTCGTCCTTGAGAAAAATCATGTCCGAAGAGGCGTCGAAGAAGGTCCGCAAGCGTTCCCTGCTTGTGCGCAGGGCCTCCTCGAACTGGACGCGCTCCGAGATGTCCGAGCAGAAGCCCTCGAAATGCGTGATGCCCCCGTCCTCGCCATGCACGGCGCGCGCGCTCAGGCTGACCCACCGGGGCTGCCCGGCCTCGCCCTTGAGCCGGGTGACGAAGTTGGCGACCTCGCCCTGCTGCTCAAGCAGGCCGAGCAGGCGCTCCCGGTCGTCGGGGTCGCAGTAGGTCTGGGCAGGGATGTTGGTGATCCGGCGCACCAGCTCCTCCGGGTCCTGCTCGCCCAGCAGCCGCGCGAAGTATTTGTTCATGCCCAGGTAGCGGCCCTCGGGCAGGGACTTGAAGATGCCCACCGGGGCTTCCTCGTAGAGCGTGCGAAAGGCCTCCTCGCTCTGGCGCAGCTCCCGCTCCATGCGCCGGGCGTGCTCCACCTGGAGTTCCAGGGCCTGCTGGGTCTTGACCCGGCTGTACTCCATGGCCATGGACACCAGCCCGCAGACGATGCCCACGCCAAGGAAGCGGTAGACATAGGCCGCGCTGTACTGGTGGAAGTGCCCCGGCGAGTAGCCGACGGCCAGATAGCCGACGATGAACAGGGCGTAGACCCCGCACAGGGCCAGGCCGCCGTGCAGGCCCAGCAGGAAGAAGGCGCAGGCGGGCACCAAAAGGCTCCAGAGGATGCCCGTGTTCTCCGCGCCGCCGCTGACCAGCAGGCAGGCGAAGGAAATGGTGCAGAAAACGCCCACCAGCTTGCGCACAAAGGCCTTCCCAGGCCGGATGACGGTCCAGATGGTCAGCCCCAGGAGCACGCTGCCCAGGGCAAGGTCGAAGATGCCCAGAAACTGCTGCCCCAGACGCAGGGCGTTGATTCCGAAGGCCAGGGAGAAGAAGGTCCCTGCGCCAGTGATCATGAGCGAGACCGCGTGGCGGACGTATTCGTCCTGGGAGTGCTTGCGGACGTCGGCGGAGGAGGCAGAGGGGGTCAGCATGGGGTGCCCCCTATCCGGCGTGCTCTCCGGGCAGGGTTCCAGCGAAGAGCTCTCTGAGCTTCTCGTCGATGGTCTTCTTGTCCACCGGCTTGACCAGATACCCTGTGGCCTGGCCCTTGAAAAAGGCCTTGGTGGCCTCCTTGGGGCTGTTCAGGGAGGTCGTCATGATGACCTTGACCTCGCGGCCAGGTGCCACGGCCCACTGCTCCTCCATCTGGCGGACGGTCTGCAGGAACTCGTGGCCGTCCATCTCGGGCATGACGATGTCGAGGAAGATCAGGTCAAAGGGGGCGTCCTCGCCAAGGGCCTTGAGGAAGGT
>MGTN01000162.1:9377-13461 GCA_001799475.1 Desulfovibrionales bacterium GWA2_65_9
GCCTTGCCGTTGTCCTCCAGCACGCATTCCCCATAGCCGGAAAGCAACTTTTGCAGCAACAGCCTGCTGGTGATGTCGTCGTCAATGACCAGGATACGCACAGCCCCACCTCCTCAAGCGAATCAAGACGCCCCGAGCCCCACACGATGCGGTGTTCAAGGCAGCGTGTATCACACTAGGTCAAAAGGGTTAATTTTGTCCAGGACAATGCGCTGGTCTTTCCTTCAGCACAGGCCTGGCCCAGAGCGGACCCGGAGCAGGGAGGCGGCTGACGGGGAAAGACGCCGCACAGCTGGGCGGACATGCTGGCAGATGGCGGCCGAGGGGCCATTAATCCGGTGCGGGGCCTGGTGCGGGGGCCTGGGTAAGTCCTGCCGCGACACCGGCAACGGCTGACATGATCCCCGCACCGGGAGCGACAAAAAACGCCCGGCCTCCCAAACAGGGGGAACCGGGCGTTGTCTGTGCTGGCAGTCGTCTCGGCCGTCAGCGGGCTGGCGTCCTAGAACACCGTGCCGCCCTCGGCCTGGTCGGCCAGGAGCAGCGCGCGGATGCGTTTGCTCACAGGCCCTGGCTTGGCGTCGTGGATGGGCTTGTTGTTGTAACGCACCACGGACACGCAGTCGAAGCTGGTGCCGACCATCATGACCTCGCGGGCGGTATAGACCTCGTCCTCGGTGACGCCCTTGAAGATGATGCTGAGCTCGTCCTTCACCAGGTCCACGGCGCGCATGAGCGTGGTGCCGGCCAGGGAGTTGGTGAATTCCGGGATCACCAGCCGCCCGGCCTCGTCCACCAGGCAGATGTTCTCGGTGGCGCCCTCGGCCAAAAAGCCCTTGTCATCGTAGCAGAAGGGGAAGTCCATGCCCTTGTTCACCGCCTCGCGCTTCATGAGCACGTTGGGCAGGTAGTTGGTGGTCTTCACCGTGGCCATCCAGGCCTGCTTGGCCGGGATGGACGTGCGGAAACCGGTGACGCCACGGTCGAAGTACGACTCCGGCTTCTGGTGCATGCGGTAGGCCACCAGATACAGGCTCTGCACCGGGCTCTCGTAGGGGTCGACCCCGAAGCCGCCCGGCCCGCGCCCCAGCAGGATGCGGATGAGGCCGTCGGACTCGTTGCCCGCGCTGGCCACCTCGATGAGCGCCTGCTTGAGCTCGGCCCAGGAGCACGGCGGCTCCAGGTGGATGGCCTGGCAGGAGAGCTTCATGCGCCGCAGGTGCGGGTCGAGCTGATACAGCTTGCGGCCCACGTACTTGATGGTCTCGAACACGCCGTCGCCCCGGTGCACCAGGTGGTCGTCCCAGGGCATGAGCATGAGCATCGGGTCCGTGCCGATGACCCCGATGCGGTGGTCATAGAAGGCCAGCACCTCCTCGGTGCCGGGCCGGATGGCCTCCAGCATGGCCTCCAGGTACTCTTGCGAAGTGGCGACGCGCATGGCGTGCTCCTTTTGTTTTGACTACTTGGGCACGCGTAGCAGGTTGCGGCGGATGAGCTCCTCGCCGATCTGCACGGCGTTCAGGGCCGCGCCCTTGCGGATGTTGTCGGCCACGATCCAGAGGTTGATGCCGTTGTCGATGGACTCGTCCTCGCGGATGCGGCCCACGAACACGTCGTCCTGGCCTGCGGCGTCGATGGGCATGGGGTAGATCTTCTTCTCCGGGTAGTCGGCCACGATGATGCCCGGGGCCTGGGAAAGAATTCTGCGCACGTCCTCGACCGTGAGCTTGGTCTCCGTCTCGATGTTCACGGACTCGGAGTGGCTGTAGAACACGGGCACGCGCACCGTGGTGGCGGTGACGCGGATGGAGTCGTCGCCCATGATCTTCTTGGTCTCGTTGACCATCTTCATCTCTTCCTTGGTGTAGCCGTTGTCCATGAACACGTCGATCTGCGGCAGGCAGTTGAACGCGATCTGGTAGGGGTACACCTGGGGGATGACCTCCTGGCCGTTCATGAGCCGGGCGGTCTGGGTCTCCAGCTCGACAATGGCCTTCTGCCCCGTGCCGGAGACGGCCTGGTAGGTGGAGACCACGATGCGCTTGATCTTGGCCTCGTCGTGCAGGGGCTTCAGGGCCACCACCATCTGGATGGTGGAGCAGTTGGGGTTGGCGATGATGCCCTGGTGCCACTCCAGGTCGCGCGGGTTGACCTCCGGCACGACGAGCGGGCACTTGGGGTCCATGCGCCAGGCGCTGGAGTTGTCGACCACCACGCAACCGGCCTTGGCGGCGAGCGGGGCGAACTTCTCGGAGGTGGAGCCGCCAGCGGAGAACAGGGCCAGGTCGAACCCGGCAAAGGAGTCTTCCTTAAGCTCGCGCACGGTGAGCTCGCTCCCGGCGTACTCGACCTTGCCGCCAGCCGAGCGCGACGAGGCAAAGGGAACAATCTCGGAGGCCGGGAACTGGCGCTGGGCCAGCACCTCAAGCATCTCACGGCCAACGGCGCCCGTCGCGCCAACCACTGCAACTCTCGGATTCTGTGCGCTCATTTTCGACTTCCCCCGTTTAGCGGATGATGATGTTGTTCATGATGGACAGGCAGGCCTCGGCGCGGTTGAGCGTGTACAGGTGCACGCCCGGCACGCCCGCATCGAGGAGCCCCTGGACCTGCGCGGTGGCATGGGCGAGCCCCAGCTCGCGCACGGCCGCGTCGCCGCCTTTGGCAAAGGCCGCCTCCAGCGTCTCGTAAAAGCCGCCGAACACCGCGCGGCCATTGAGGCCAGCGATGAACTCGGCGGACTTCATGCTCAAAATGGGCATGATGCCCGGCAAAATCGGCACGCTGACGCCCAGTTCGCGCAGGCGCTGCACGTAGCCCAGGTACAGCTCGTTCTCGAAGAAGAGCTGGGTGACCACGAACTGTCCGCCCGCGTCCACCTTGTGCTTCAGCCACTTGAGGTCGTCCGCGAGACTGGCCGACTCCGGGTGCATGGTCGGGATGCCGGCCACGCCGATGCCCATGTCCGGGTAGTGCCTGCGGATGAATTCCACCAGGTCCGAGGCGTGGCGGAACTCCTGGCCCTCGAAGGAGAAGCCCTCCACGTTCCTCGGCGGGTCGCCGCGCAGGGCCAGCACGTTCTGGATGCCGGCCTCGGTGATGGCCTTGAGGAACCCGTGCAGGGCCTGGGACGATGCGCCCACGCAGGTCAGGTGGGCCATGGGCTCAAGGCCCAGGTGGTTTTTGAGGTGCGTGACGATGTCCAGGGTGTTGGCCTGGGTGCCGCCGCCCGCGCCATAGGTGACGGAAACGAAGAGCGGGTCGAGGACCTTGAGCTTCTCGACCTCTTCGAAGAACTTCGGCCAGGTGTCGCGATCCTTGGGTGGAAAAAACTCCAGCGACAGGAAGGGACGGCGTGTGGGTATCAGCTCCGCGATGCGCAAACGTTTGGGCTCCTTTAAGGTTGTCGCGCCAGGAACAACAGGGGTTCAACATCCGGGGTGGGCGCAGAAGATAGGCCTGTATCCTTTCTTGACCCGGCCCGCAACGTCTGCGCCATGATTCACAATGTCCGGGCGCCGCGCCTGGGGCAACGCCAGCCTGCGCCGCAACCCGAAGCTGCACCCGGCCGTCAATGACGCCCTCCGGCGCTTCCAGGCTGCGAGCGCTCCAGGCCTGTTGTGGCGTTGTCCCTGCGGCTCATTTCATACGCTTCTATCGCCTGCTTATACCCACCCGCCCTTGAGGCATTATCACTCGTCGAACCTGGCCGTTCAGGCTTCTTCGGCGTTGGACGGAAGTATTCCCACAGGTCATTGACCCAGCCCCAATTGCTTATTGGTCCGCCATCCCAGGCCTGGGCATTGGCGAGCAGGGCCAGCACCAGTACAAAGGCTGTAAAGAATCGGCGCATAGCTGCACCCCCAGGCTCAATTATTTCCCGAGGCAGAAGCGGGAGAAGATATCCTGAAGCACTGCTTCCGGCGCAATCTCGCCGGTGAGCTCCGAAAGCAGGCGGCAGGCCGCCTCCAGGCGCACGCCCAGGATGTCATAGGGCAGCCCGGCCCCGGCGTCGTCGGCCAGGGCCATAAGCTCGGTCCGCGCCAGGCGCAGCACCGCAGCCTGGCGCGTGTTGGGCGCG
>MGTN01000162.1:13474-17466 GCA_001799475.1 Desulfovibrionales bacterium GWA2_65_9
CGCGCAGCGTCCAATGCCTCGGCGCAGAAGTCCTGGCTGGCGCGCAGGTCCGACTTGTTCAGCACAACCAGCGTGCGCCCGGGCGTGAGGCCTTCCAGGGCCGTCCGGTCGACGAGGTGCAAGGGTGTTGAGGCGTCGAGCACGTAGAGTACGGCCTCGGCGCGGCCCATGAACTCGCGGCTCAGGTCCTGGCCCTGGGCCTCCACCGGGTCCACCGCTTCCCTGGCCTCCGCTCCACCCAAGGCTTCCGCCTCAATCCCGCCCACCGGCCCGCCCACCGGCCCGCGCAGGCCCGCGGTGTCCACCAGGCGCACCAGCAGTCCGGAGAGGTCCAGCTGCTCCTCCAGATAGTCGCGGGTGGTGCCCGGCGTGGCGGACACGATGGCCCGCCTGCGGCCGACAAGTGCGTTCAGCAGGCTCGACTTGCCCGCATTGACCCGGCCCGCCAGCACGGCCAGCACGCCCTCGCGCCAGGCCCGCGCGCGCGCAACGGAAGCCAGCAGGCGCTCCACGCCCTCGGCCACCTGCAGGGCCTCCTGGCGCAATTGCGGCAGGGGCAGGCACTCCATGTCCTCGTCCGGGAAATCCACGGCCAGGCACAGACGCGCGCGCAGGGATTCCAGGGCCGCGCGCAGGTCGCTGATGCGCCGCGAGAGCGCCCCAGAGAGCTTGAGCTGGGCCAGGTGCAGGGCCGCCCGGGTGGGCGCGGCAATGGTCTCGGCCACGGCCTCGGCCTGGGTCAGGTCGAGCTTGCCGTTCAGGAAGGCGCGCAGGGTGAACTCGCCGGGCCGGGCCAGCCGCGCCCCCAGCGCGAGGAGTTCCTCCAGCACGGCGCGCAGCACGGCCGGTCCGCCGTGGCAGAAGAACTCCGCCGTGTCCTCGCCGGTGAAGGAGCCGGGGCCGGGCATGACGGCCACGAGGGCCTCGTCCAGCACGCGGCCGGAGGCGTCCATCAGGCTGCCGTGGTGCAGATGGCGGGGTTTGAACGCGGAAAATCCGGGCTGGCTGGAGCGGAACAGGGCGCTGGCCAGGGGCAGGGCTTGCCGCCCGCTCAGGCGCACGATGCCCACGGCGCCGGGGCCAGGGGCCGTGGCGATGGCCACGATGGTGTCGACGGCGGTGTCAGGGGCGGAGATGCTCACGTGAGGCCTCCAAAGACAACGCCGGGGCGGGAACGCGCTCGTGCGTCCCCTGCCCCGGCGGCGGTGTCGGGTCTGGGCCGGGGCTACTCCACGGCGGTGTCGCTGTACTCCTGGAACGTCTGGTCGGCCTGGCCGGTCTGGTCAGTGGGGCCGTCCTCAAGGAGCTCGCCGTTCTTGCCCTTGCGCTTGGTCATGATGAGCACGCGCTTCATGGAGCCCTCGCCCTTGCTGCGGGTGAAGACGTGCTCGTCCTCCTGCAGGGTCAGGTGCACCACGCGGCGGTGGTAGGAGCTCATGGGCCGGGTGCTCTGGGTGCGGCCCGTGCTCATGGCCTTGTCCGCCAGGTGCCGGGCGATCTGGCGCAGCCGCTCGTCCTGGTTTTCGCGGTAGTCCCCGGCGTCGATCTGCACGCGCACGGAAGCGTCCATGCGTTTGCTGACCAGCCGGTTCACCAGGTACTGGATGGAGGCCAGGGTCTGGCCTTCGCGGCCGATGAGCAGGCCGGAATTCTCGGGGTCCTCGATGCGCACGCTGACGCGGTCGGCGAGCAGGGTCACGCTGACCTGGGCGTTCTCCACCAGGGGCAGGAGCAGCTTCTGGGTCACCTCGTGGGCGACCTGCTCAAGCAAAACCTGGTCCAGATGCCCGATGCCCTGCGGCGCGCCGTTCTCGTCCTCGCTGCCCAGATCGCCGGGCTGAGCGTCGCGGCGCGGAGGCCGGGAATCGCCGGAATCGCGGCGGGGGCGGTCACGGCCACGGCCACGGCCGGAGTCGGAGCGGCCTTCGCCAGAACGATTGGCGTCGCGATTGGCGTCGCGATTGGCGTCGCGGCTGGTGTCACGGTTGGGATCGCGGTTGCCGTCGCGGTCAGGAGGGAGGGGCCGGACTTCCGGGATGCGGTTGCCGTTGGGCTCGGGCCGGTCCTCGGAGGGACGGTTGCCGTCACGCTCGGGCCGGGCCTGGGGGGGGCGGTTGCCGATGGAATCGGGCTGGCGTTCGCCACGTTCGGGCTGGCGTTCGGGCTGGCGTTCGCCACGGCCGCGGCCACGGCCACGGCGGCCGCGCTCGCTGCGGCGGGCCTGCTCGGCGCGCGCCTCCTGGCCTTCGGCGGTCTCGGCCTGCGCAGAGGGCTGGCCAGGCCTGGCGGCCTCGGCCTGGAGCGCAGGCGCGGATTTGGCTTCGGGCTCGCGGCGCGCCGGCCTTTCTTCCTGGCGTGGACGGTCTTCCTGGCGCGGGCGTTCTTCGCGGCGGGGCCGCTCGGGCTTGGCCTCGGCCACGGGCTGGTCCTCGACCATGGACTTCAAGCTGCCGCGCGGCTTGGCGCGCACGGTGGCCTTCTTGACGCCCACCAGGCCGAAAATGCCCGAGGAGCCGCCGGAAAGGATCTCGATCTCCAGCTTGTCGCGTTTCAGATCATAATGCTTGCATGCGGCCTCAATGGCCTCGTCCAGGTTTTTGCCCTGGAATTCTTTGGCGTCGCTCACAATTGTCCTCCCAGCAGGTCGTTCTTGGCCACCATGCCTAAGCCTTGCGCATCATCCACCACTGCTGGCCGATGGAGAGAACGTTGTTCACCAGCCAGTAGACGACCAGGCCTGCCGGGAAGTTCAGGAACATGAAGGTGAAGACCACGGGCATGAGCAACATGATCTTGGCCTGCATGGGGTCGCCGCCGGAGGGGGTCATCTTCTGCTGGATGAACATGGTGGCCCCCATGATCAGGGGGGTGACATAAAAGGGGTCCTTCACCGACAGGTCGGCCATCCAGACAAGGTCCGTGAACGGCACATGGCTGATGAACGCGGCGTGCCGCAGTTCGATGGAGCCGAGCAGGGCCTTGTACAGGCCGAAAAACACGGGGATCTGCACGACCATGGGCAGACAGCCGCCGGCCGGATTGACCTTGTACGTCTTGTAGAGCTGCATGACTTCCTGGTTCAGGCGCTCCTTGTCGTCGGCGTACTTCTCGCGCAGCTTGGTCAACATGGGCTGCAGCCGCTTCATCTGGTCCATGGACTTGTAGCTCTTCTGCGACAGGGGCCAGAAGATGAGCTTGATGAGCACGGTCAGGAGGATGACGGCCACGCCGTAGTTGTGCACGTACTGGTAGAACCAGTTCAGCAGCTTCAAAAGCGGCACGGCGATGAGGTGGAACCAGCCGAAGTCCACAGCCTCGGCCAGCTTGCCCGGCATGCCCGCCAGCATGGCGCGGTCCGCCGGGCCAACGTAGTACGAGCACTTGAGGGTCTGGGTCTGGCCGGGCGCGATGTTCACGGCCTGGGACACGGCCAGGTTGAACACGTTGGACTTGTACAGGCCGTTGAGCTGGGATTCGGCTGCGCCGGGCATGATGGCGAAGAGGAAGTAGTTGCTCTCGATGGCGCCCCAGTTGACGCTGCCCTTGGAATCGACGCCCGTCTTCTCCATGTCCTCCAGGCTGGTCACTTCCTCGAACCCGCCCTTGGCCGGGCCGTAAGCGATGCGCGTGGGGTTGTACTTGTCATCGCCGCTGGCCGAGAGGCTCTCGCTGGCGGCGGTGAAGGCCACATGCCCGGTGACGGCGCTGGCGCCGGGGTTGGTCACCAGCAGCTCCTCGGTGATCAGGTAGGAGTCGGCGCTCAGGGTCAGACGGCGCTCCAGGCGCAGGCCGCCGGCCTCGCCAGTGAAGGTCAGGGTCTTCTTCTCCCCGGCCTTCAGGTCCATATCCTGGCCGTCGGAGGTCCAGTTGGGGCTGTTCCAGGTGTGGATCTCCTGGCCGGTGGGCTTGAGCACCACGCCCAGGGCCGAGCGGTCGCGGGCCTTGTCGCCGACCATGTCGATGGCCGGGGACTTGGGGTCGATGGTCTGGTG
>MGTN01000162.1:17543-18005 GCA_001799475.1 Desulfovibrionales bacterium GWA2_65_9
GGGTGACCGGCTCGGCGGGCGGGAAGAGGTAGCTCCAGCCGAAGAGGACCATAAGTGAAAGGGAAAGGGCGATGATCAGGCGTTTGGTATCCATAGGTGTCAGCTCGCGTGGGGGTCGGGGATGTTGTGGGAAATGGGCCGGGGTACGGGATCATACCCGCCTCGGCACAGGGGCTGACAGCGCAAGACGCGCCACACAGCCAGCAGGCTGCCCTTGGCCGGACCGTGGATCAGCACGGCCTGCCGGGCATATTCGGAGCAGGAGGGCTCAAAGCGGCAAGAGCCCGCGAACAGGGGAGAAAGCAGCCGCTGGTACAGCCAGATGAGCGCCAGCAGCACGGACCGCGCCGCAGCGCGCAATGAAGAGCGCAGGTCTATGCGCATCAGGGCCTCTCGTGGGGCGCCGCCGCCGGCTCCTCCCGCAGCACGCGGGAGAGCACGGGGGGGAACTCCTGTTCCACC
>MGTN01000162.1:18080-19771 GCA_001799475.1 Desulfovibrionales bacterium GWA2_65_9
GAACAAAGAGGACGAAATGCCGGGTGTAAAACTTCCGGCCCTGCTCGTAACAGGCAGTGAACCGCGAACTTGCGAGCAGGCGGCGGCTTCTTGGCCAGCCTAGAGGGCTAATCTCTTGCGCCCCTTCTGACGACGGCGGCGAAGCATCGCCTGGCCGCCCTTGGTGCGGGAGCGGACGAGGAATCCGTGGGTGCGCTTCCTTCTGATCTTGCTGGGCTGATAAGTACGCTTGCTCATATGATTTCTCCTGGGAGTGTCGGTCTTATTTTTCTCCGCCAACGCGGAACCAAGCCCTATAGCCGGGTCGACGGCGCTCGTCAAGCCCCCGGTGGGCAACCCGGTTCAGACGGCAGAGGTCAGATGCCCCTTTTCGCCGCCGATTCGTTCTGGTACCCTCTAACGCATGACGAAGCAAGCCTTCCTTTCGGCCCACCGCAGCTACCGCGAGACCATCACCCCGCAGCACGGCGAGGTGAGCTTCCAGGTGGTCGTGGAGCAGACCGACCTCTTTGTCACCGCCGAGCGCGACCTCTCGGGGCCCATGCTCGACCTGGTGCGCGAGCTTCGCGGCGAGCTCAAAAGCTTCATGCTCCTGACCCCCGGCTTCCGCGAGAGCCTGCGCCCGGTGCCAGCAAAGGACAGCGCGCCGCTGGTGGCCCGGGAGATGGCCCACGCCGCCGGGCTGGTCAACGTCGGGCCCATGGCCGCCGTGGCCGGAACCTTTGCCCAGCTCGTGGCCGACCACTTCCGCCCGCAAAGCCCGAACCTCATCGTGGAGAACGGCGGCGACATCTTCATGCACTCCACCCGCGAGCGCGTGGTGGCCCTGCTGGGCGACCCGGCAAGCGGCGCGCGCCTTGGCCTGCGGCTGAAGAAGGGCGATTTCCCGGTGAGCCTGTGCGCCTCCTCGGCGACCATCGGGCCGTCGCTCTCGCTGGGCCAGGGCGAGCTGGTGGTGGTGCGCTCCAAAAGCGGCGCCCTGGCCGACGCCGCAGCCACGGCCCTGGCCAACTTGATCGACAGCGGCGACGACCTGGACCTGGTGCTCAAGACCGCGCGCAAAATGGCCCCGCTCGGCCTGGAGGGCGTGTTCGCCCAGGCCGGGGGCAAGCTCGCGGTCTGGGGCAAGATGGAGCTGGTGGCCCTGGAGGGCTAGGCCGAAGCGATCTCGATCCGGTCGCGGCCGCCGTCCTTGGCCCGGTACAAGGCCTGATCCGCACGCAGGAGCAGGGCCTCCAGGGTCTCATCGGCAGCGTGCAGTTCGGCCACGCCGACGCTCAGGGTCACGCGCCGGGCCAGCCCCTCGGCAGTCTCGGAGGCGTCCGCAAACCCCTTGCGCAGACGCTCGGCCACCTCCACGGCATGCGCGCCGTCGACCTCCGGCAGCAGCACGCAGAACTCCTCGCCGCCCACGCGCCCGGCCAGGTCATTGACGCGCAGGACGTTCGGCAGCAGGGCCCCCAGCAGGCGCAAAACAAGATCTCCCGCCGCGTGGCCAAGGGTGTCGTTGACGTCCTTGAAATGATCCAGGTCGAGCATGAGCACGGACAGCCCCCTGCCCGCGCGTCTGGCGCGCTCAAGCTCCCGTCCTGCGGCCTCCATGAAGGCCCTGCGGTTCAGCAGGCCGGTCAGGCCGTCGGTGCGGGCCTGGTGCTCCAGCACAATCTGGTCCAGCTCGTTCTGCTTGAGCG
>MGTN01000162.1:19850-21872 GCA_001799475.1 Desulfovibrionales bacterium GWA2_65_9
GTCGCTGTGCAGCACGCCCTCCTCCATGTGGCGCATGGGGCCCTCGAAGTTCGCCGTCCCGGCCAGGGTCCTGGTCATGTAGGACTCGTCAAAGGGCACGCGGGACAGGAACTGCCCGTCCGCACGGATGAGGCTTATGCTGCCGCCGGGCTTGATGCGCTCCTTCTCGTGCTGCGGGGCGACACGGTCGAGCTCCAGCGCGCCGAAGACCACGCCGATCCTGGAGGCGGGGTCGCTCACGGGGTAGGAGATGGGGATGCCCCACTTCCCGGTCACGCGGCTCTTCACGGGCCGGGCGATGTAAAAGCCCCGTGTCGTGCTGTTCTGCTGGGCGCGGAAGTACTCGCGGTCAGCCACGTCGGCCAGGGGGGCGCTGGCCTTGCCGCCCACGTAGACCAGGCCTCCAGCGCGCGTGACCATGCGTATATCGACGAGATTATTCGAAATATTTCTTGTGGAGGAGATCAGCTTCAACATCTCGGAAGACGTGCCCGGGTCAGCGCCCGAATGCTCGCCGACCCAGTGGTCGGCCAGGACCAGGGAAATCTTGAGCAGCCGCAGCCAGCCCAGGGTCTGCTCGGCCACGGCGGTGGTGATTTGCGCGAGCTGGCGGTCGGCGGTGGCCAGGGTCAGGGCGCGCTCGTTCCAGGCCCAATAGCCGGACACACCCCAAAGCGAGGCCAGGAAGATCGCATACGCGGCCAGGATGGCTGCCCTGCTCTTCTGGCCCAGATTTCCCATGGCCGCCTCTAGGGGCTCTCAGGCTTGGGAGTGTTGACCACCACATGGAGCAGCTGCGGGGTCAGGATGCGCAGCACGCGCCGTCCGCTTGCGGCCGGGCCGCTCCCGCCGCTGGTGTCCACGACGACATGGCCCTTTTGCGCCAGCCCCTGGATATAGCCCTCGATGGTCTGCGGGCTGCAGACGAAGATGTCCGACATGTGCCGCACGGCCTGGTCATAGCCGATCTCCGTGACGCCGTTGGACTCGAACAGGTCCAGGATGCGCACGATGCCCATGGGCACGTTGGGCGCGCGCAGGGCCTTCTTGGTGGTGCTCTTGAGCCGCGCGACCAGGGTGTTCAGCATGGCCGCGATGGCTGGCGGGGCGGCCTCGATGAAGCCCTCCAAATCATCGCGGTTCAGGACCACGACCTTACTATCTTCCAGGGCGATGGCCGTTGCCGTGCGCCCGCGATCATCCAGGAACAGGGCCATCTCCCCGAACATTGAGACGGGTTGGAGAATCGCAAAGACCTTCTTGCGGCCGTCCACGGCCCCGGAGATCTCCACCTTGCCGTCCACGAGCAGGTAGGCCTCGTCACCCTTGCTGCCCTCGGTGAAGATGACGTTGTGCTTGAGCACGGTGCGCTGCAGGAACGAGCCCTGGCTCACGCGCTTCATGACGACTGTGTCTTGACCACCGGGAAGGGGCATGAGTCACCTCGTGATCGCGTCTTCGCTGGCGAAAAATGTTTGCTTGCCGCCCTGCACGTCCCGGCCCTCGGTCAGGACGACCCGATAGCCAAAGGTGACGAACAAGGCTCTTTTCCCCCACTGCTCCGGGCGCAGGGAGAACTCGAAAGGCACGCCCGCGTCGGAGCTGGCCGCGCGGGGCAGGAAGTTGCGTGAATCCTGGGCCATCACATGGCCCTCGGGGTCGCTCAGGTAGACCGTCAGGACCAGGGAGTCGACCCATTTGGCCCAATCCGGCACCCTGCTGGTGTCCAGATAGGCCCAGCCCTTGACCCCGGCCACGTCGCCGCCCACGGGCTGGACCTGATAGTCGAAGCGCATGAACTTCACCTGCAGGGAGCGCGGCTCCTCCAGGGACCAGGCGTCGCGGCGCAGATGCCCCACGTCCTGGGACACCGGGGCGCAGGACCAGAGCGTCAGCGCCGCCAGCGCCAGGACAACCAGGGGCATGAGCCCCCGGCATGCAGGCGTCCGGGCTGAATGAAATTTCTGTTCCATGATCCCTGCACTAGCACAAACGGGCGAAAATGCAAAGCACCTTCCGACG
>MGTN01000162.1:21880-22181 GCA_001799475.1 Desulfovibrionales bacterium GWA2_65_9
CCGTTTCAGCCCGCAACCGGCAAGGTCATGCGCCCGCCAGCTGCGCCCATTTGGCGATCAGGTCCGCCCAAAGGGCCGCCAGCCCGGCTTCGGACACGGCCAGGAGGTCCGCCTGGGCGAACTTGCCCTCCAGCTTGAGCTTGTTGCCCATGACCTGGCCGATGGCCGCCGGGCCCTTGGCCTTGGCCAGACTGGAGTGCTGCACGTGGGCCACGGCCACGTCCCCGCAGTACACGGCCCCGTGTCCGGCCACGGCGGAGCGCAGGTCGCGCTCCAGGTCGTCGAACTGGGTAGGCGAGAA
>MGTN01000162.1:22199-23113 GCA_001799475.1 Desulfovibrionales bacterium GWA2_65_9
GGCCGGTCGGCAAAGGTGCGCGCGCCGGAACCGGGCCGGAAAAGCTGGTAGTCGGCGGATTGCAGGCAGGTGGGCAGGCTGGCCGAGACGATGCGGCAGCCCACGGCCCCGCAGCGCCCGCCTGCCTGGCCCGCGCCCAGCAGGCGCAACAGCCAGCGCTGCGGCAGGATGACGTCGTCGTCCAGGAACACGGCCCAGGCCCGCGCGCGCACCTCGGGCAGGGACAACAGCCAGTTGCGCGCGGCGGGCGCGCCGATGTTCACCGGCAGGCGCACCACCTGCAAAACCCCGGGAGCAAAGAGCGCCCGGCACTCCTCCATGGCCTCGCCCGTCCCGTCAGTGGACCCGTTGTCCAGGGCCCAGATGCGCGCGCCGGAGATGTCCGTGCGCGCCAGGCTGGCAAGGGTCTGGCGCACGAGCCCGGCCTTGTTCCAGGAATAGATGAGGATGGCGGCGTCTGCCGCGGCGGCAGGCAGGGCCACGGGCAACGGGAAGCAGAGGGCGTGCAGCTTGAGCCCCAGGTGCGTGTGCCAGGGCAGGGCCGCAAAGATTTTGGACAGGAGTTCACGCCCAGGCTGTTCCTGTCCCAGGCGCAGGAGCAGCTCGGCGCGCAGATACCCGGCCCAGGCCCCGAACAGGGATTCGTCCACCCCGGCCAAGACCTGGAGCGCGGCCTCCGGCGCATCAAAGAGGAAGGACAGCTCTGCGGCCAGGCGCGCGCGCAGGGGCAAAAGCGCCTCGGGCCAGGGGCAGGCCGAGAGCGCGGCGGCGCAGAGGTCCGGGCTGCCCAGGCGCAACATGCCGTCCCAGGCCGAGGCCAGCCAGGCCACGCCCTGGACCGGGTCGCGCAGGCGCGGCAAAAGCAGGCGCACGGCCAGGGCGGTGTCGCCTGCGGCCAGCAGCGCGGCGACCTC
>MGTN01000163.1:0-9814 GCA_001799475.1 Desulfovibrionales bacterium GWA2_65_9
GATATTCCCAACCGGTTTGGAGGATACCTTTGTCCTGCCCCTTGGGGATGATTTCCGCCTGCAATTTCTCCACAAATTTTCTTTGCCGGAAGGCTGGAATAGTGTATGCGAAAAATAAGAAAGACCCTCCGGAGGTAAGCCATGGCGATTGTCTGCTGGGACGGCTCGCTCAAGATCGGCGTTGAGGCTGTGGATGCGCAGCATCGCTACCTGTTTGAGATCATCAACAACATGCAGGGCAAGCTGGCCCTGGGCCACGCCAGCGAGGCGCTTTTGGACGGGCTGGACAGCATGCGCACCTACGCGCGCTATCATTTCGAGACCGAGGAAGGCCTGCTGGAGGAGCAAGGCTACCCAGAGCTGCGCGCCCACCGCCAGGCCCACCAGGAGTTCCTGGAGGCCCTGGAGCGCCTGTCCGGGCAGGCCGCGAGCCCGGAGCTGGCGCACCAGGCCCTCGGTTTCCTGCTGTCCTGGCTGGCCGGGCACATCCAGGCCATGGACGGGCGCTACGCCCCCTTCCTGGCCGAGCGCGGCGTGCGCTGAAGCCCAAGCCCGCCTGCGGGCCTCCCCGCCCCGCCTCCCCTCCGGCATTGGACAACCGCCGGGCAATCGCATATGAAGCGCCTCTGGCGCGCGCGTGGGCGCTCATTTTTGCCCGGCGCGCGCACGTCGAGAGATATCCAGAGAGACACCCAAGCGAGAGGTTTTCATGCTCCGACCAGATTTTGCCAAGTGCCAAGGCCTGGTGCCGGTCATCGCCCAAGAGGCCACGACCGGAGAGGTGCTCATGCTCGCCTACATGAACGAGGCGGCCTGGGACAAGACCCTTGAGACCGGCGAGGTTTACTACTACAGCCGCAGCCGCAACACGCTCTGGCACAAGGGCGGCACCTCGGGCCACGTACAGAAAGTGCATACCATCCGCCTGGACTGCGACGCCGACACGGTGCTGGTCCAGGTGACCCAAGTGGGCGGGGCGGCCTGTCACACCGGGCGCAAAAGCTGTTTCTACCGCGAACTTGCGGGCGACACCGAACGCGAGTGCTCGCCCATGGTTTTCGACCCCAAGGAGGTCTACGGAAAATGAGCACCACCAAAAAACTCAAGCTGGGCGTGCCCAAGGGCTCGCTCCAGGACGCCACCATCAAGCTGTTCGAAAAAAGCGGCTGGAAGATCCGCCTGCACTCCCGCAACTACTTCCCGGACATCGACGACGACGAGATCACCTGCAGCATGTGCCGCGCCCAGGAGATGAGCGTCTACGTCGAGCAGGGCGTGCTGGACTGCGGGCTCACCGGCAAGGACTGGATTCTGGAGAACAACTCCGATGTGGTGGTGGTCAGCGACCTGGTCTACTCCAAGGTCAGCAACCGCCCGGCGCGCTGGGTGCTGGCCGTGGCCGGCGACTCGCCCTACACCAAGCCCGAGGACCTGGCCGGCAAGAAGATCGCCACCGAGCTGGTGCAGTTCACCAAGAGCTACTTTGCCGAGCGGGGCATCCCGGTGGAGGTCAGCTTCTCCTGGGGCGCCACCGAGGCCAAGGTGGTCGAGGGCCTGTGCGACGCCATCGTGGAGGTCACCGAGACCGGCACCACCATCCGCGCCCACGGGCTGAAGATCATCGAGGACCTGCTGTTCACCAACACCCGGCTCATCGCCAACAAGAAGGCCTGGGAAGACCCCTTCAAGCGCGCCAAGATCCAGAAGATGGACCTGCTGCTGCAGGGCGCGCTCAAGGCCGAGCGCATGGTCGGCCTGAAAATGAACATGCCCAAGGCCAAGATGGACGTGGCCATGACCCTTCTGCCCAGCCTGACCTCGCCCACGGTCTCCGGCCTGTCCAACCCGGAGTGGCTGTCGGTGGAGATCGTGGTCGACGAGAGCATCGTGCGCGAACTCATCCCGCAGCTGAAAGAGCTCGGGGCCGAGGGCATCATCGAGTACCCGCTGAACAAGGTCATCTAGAACGAGTCCGGGGCGCTCCACCGCATTGGGCGGGGCGCCCCGTTATTCATTCCCGTTTTTCATCCCTGTTTTTCATCCGGCCCGATCCCTGATCCTGCCGCACCCGGGAGGCGCGATGTTCACAAAGGCTGGCCTGCTCATCGCCGTGGCCCTGGTGCTCCTGGGCTACCGCTGGGGCAAACGCAAGGCGCAGGCGCGCCTGAGCCCGCCGCCCGTGCAGGCTGTTCCAGTGCAGAACGCCTCCCTGCCCGCCGACGCGCCGAAGAAGGAATGGGTTTCGGTCAAGGCCCTGCTCGTCATCGTGGCCGTGCTGCTGCTCATCGCCATCCTGTCCAGCCTGGGCGGCAAGGTCGGCTAGCCGCCTACCTCTTGAAGCAGTACTTGCACTCCCTGCAATTCTTCTTCAAACGCTTCAGCACATTCTCATAGTCGCTGCCCGAACCCACCGGAAAGACCTTGTGCTCCCCGTCGCCCATGCGGTCCAGGTTGCAGCTCTCGCTAAGCTTTGAAGCCAGGTGGATCTCTTTGTTGTCGAGATTGACAATGAAGATGTCTTCTTCGTGACTGTTGACAAACACATGCGCCTCACTTTCTGCTCTTGTTTCGCCGCGCAACAGGACGCGGCCCATGCTCGCCCCGGCCAAGGATGTTCTCCTGGCCGGAAATTTCTCCCACCCGGGCGCGGCGGCCCGGCCTGTCCGGACCCTGCCGCCGGGCGCAATGCCCTGGCCCAGGGGCGTGCACACGACCCTGTACAATAAAAAACGCTGGCAGGGGAAGTGCGCTGGGCGTTTATTAGGCCCCGGCGCCGATCCAGATAAGCGCCATCTGGCGACCCGTGACGCGCGCGGCGCGGAAGGAGAAGAAATCCTGGTGGTTTGACTGCGTGCACTGGTCCAGGCCAAAAATGCGCTCCGGCCTCAGGCCCGCAGCTTCGAGTTGGCAGCGCGTAAGCCGCCAGAGGTCCACGGTCTGCGCGGAGGCGTCATAGAACTCCCGGAAGCCCGCGCCGAACTCGGTCGCGAAGTTGGTGAACTGCGCCTGTTGCGGGCCCAGGCTCGGGCCGCGCACGGCGAACAGCCCGGCCGGGTCGCAACCGTAGTGCGCGCAAAGCCGGGCCACGGCGCTGCCCGGCAGGTCCAGCACATTGCCGCGCCAGCCCACGTGCAGGGCCGCCACAAAGCGCCCGGACGCGTGCGCCAGCAGCACCGGCTGGCAGTCTGCGGTCTTGATGCACAGGGCCAGGCCAGGGGCGCTGGTGGCCAGGGCGTCGCCCTCAAGGACCGCGGCGGTTCCCAGCGGGGTCGGGGCGGGCTCGATGTGCAGGACATCGCCGTGGACCTGCCGGCACTCGCACCAGCGCGAAAGGCCCAGGCCAGCGGCCAGTTGGCGGCGGTTCACGGCCACGGTTGTGGGCGCGTCGCCCACGTCGAAGGACAGGTTGACCCCGTCAAAGGGCGGCAGGCTGTGCCCGCCCCGGCGGGTGGTGAACACGCACGAGATGCCGGCCAGGCCCGGAAAACGGAAGGGGATCAGCCCCAGGGGGGTCGGCTCAAAAGGGATCGGCCTGAACGGGGTCGGGCCTAGCGGAACCATTTGAGCTCGCGCTCGGTGCAGATCCCCTGAACAGGCGCATCCCACGCGTTCATGGGGAAGGACTCGATGCGCTGGAACTCGTAGCACAGGCCGAGCGTCACGGTGTCGTCCATCTCGGGCCGGGCCATGAGCCGGTCGTAGTAGCCGCCGCCAAAGCCCAGGCGGTAGCCGCGGGCATCAAAGGCCACGGCAGGAACCAGCACCAGATCGGGCACAAAGGGCTCGCCGGAGTCCTCGCGGGTCATGCAGCACGGCGCGGGCTCCATGATGTTGAAGGAGCCCTCGGTGAGGTCGTCCTCGCAGGTGCAGGCGCAGATGTCCATGAACCCCGGCTGTTCCGGGCGGCAGCGCGGCAAGAGCGCCATGGCCCCGCGCTCCCAGAGTTCGGCCAAAAGCGCGCGGGTGTCGATCTCGTTCTTGATGGGCCAGTACAAAAGGACGCTGTAGGCGTTCTTCCATTCGGACAGGGCGCGCACGCGCTCGGTCACGGCCATGCTGGCCTGCTTGACTTCTTCCGGGGAGAGCGCCATGCGCCGCTCCACCATCATCTTGCGAATCCTGTCTTTTTCCTGGCTGGCCTCGTTCATCCGCACCCCCTGAACCTGACAAAATCAAGCGCCCCCATTGCCTTTGCGCCCGGAGTATGTGTATGCTATGAATGGCCTTATTGGAAGCAAAAAATATCCGCCTTTTTGGGTCGGGCTCACAGCACTGACTTGAGCCGCGCCCGCAACGATGAATTGCCTCGCCAGGCGGCGAGCCGCGCCAGGAGACAACCATGTACTGGATCGCTGTGGGCGATGTGCATGAGAGCACCGGGGTGCTTGAGTCCATCCCCGGCATCCATGAGGCCAAGGGCCTGATCCTCACCGGCGACTTGACCAACCGGGGCCGCGAGGACAAGGCCCGCCGCGTGCTGGACTTGGCCCGCAAGGCCAACCCCACCCTGCTGGCCCAGATGGGCAACATGGACCACCCCGAGGTGGGCGAGCTGCTCGTCCGGAGCGGGGCGAACATCCACCGCCAGGCGCGGCTGCTCGCCCCCGGCCTGGTGCTCATGGGCGTGGGCTGGTCCACCCCGACCCCTTTTGGCACCCCGTCCGAGGTCCCCGAGGCCGAGCTGGTCCGCTGGCTGGACGAGACGCATCGGCTGGCGCAAGCGCTTGCCGCCAGGGACGGCGCTGCCGGGGGCTTTCATCTGGTGGCCACCATCCACACCCCGCCGCTGGGCACCACGCTCGACCGCACCTCCCGCGGCGTCCATGTCGGCAGCGCAGGCGTGCGCGCCTTCATTGAAAAGGCCCAACCCGAGGTCGTCATCTGCGGACACATCCACGAGGCCGTTGGCGAGGAGCACCTGGGCCGCAGCCACGTGCTGAATCCCGGCCTGCTGGCCGAGGGCGGCTACGTGCGCCTCGGCCTGACCAACGGTCAGCTGCGCGCCAGCCTGGAGCGGGTCTAGCGCCCGTGGCAGCGCAAATCTTCTGCCTGTTCGTGGGCAAGTGCCGCGAGGCCAGCTTGCGCGAAGCCGCAGACCTCTACGCGCTCAAGCTCTCGCGCCTGGCGCGCTGCGAGATTGCGCTCGTCAAGGACGCGGCCTCGGCCCTGCCTGCGCCGGAGAAATGCCTGCGCGAAGGCCGCGACCTCCTGGCCCGCCTGGACCCCCGGCACCTGCCCAACGCTGTGGTCATCGCCCTGGATGAGCGCGGCGACAACTGGTCCAGCCGCGAACTGGCGGCAAAGCTCAAGGCCTGGGAGGATGCGGCGCGCACGCCCTGCTTCATCGTGGGCGGAGCGTTCGGCCTGTCCGACGAGGTGCGCGAACGCGCCCGGTCGGGCGGCGCGCTGTTTTCGCTGGGGCGCATCACCCTGCCGCACGAGCTGGCGCGCGTGGTGCTCCTGGAGCAGCTCTACCGGGCGGCCAGCATCAACAAGGGCCTGCCCTACCACCACGATTGACACAGCCGGGACAATTGACGCAGCCGGGACAGTTGACGAAAATCGGCGCGACCGGCAATAACCGCTGCACCGGCACAGCGCCGCAGGCCCACCACTCGCACCACGGGAGACCAGCACCATGCTCGACCAAGCCTACCTGGACAAGCTCGCCGAATACTTCGCCTCCGGCGACCTGGAGTTCGACTTTGAACACGGCGACGAGACGCGCCGCCAGATGATTCTGGGATGCCTGGAGCAGCTCATGGACCTGGCCGATCAGGCCGACGAATTGGCCACCAAGCTCATTTTCAAGGGCGGGATGCTTCAGGCCATGGCCGGGATCAGGGACCAGAAGTAGCGCTCTTTGCCGCTGGCCGGATAGCTCCGGCTGGCCTCGACCACGAACCCTGCCCCAATCTCGGCGAGCTCCTTGGCTGACGGCGGCGGCTCGTTGGCCAGCACCACCAATCGACCCCCACCCTGCCCGGTATTCGGCGCCAGCAGCTCCGCGGCCAGGGGCAAAAGCTTGGGCCAGGGCATGAAGGCCCGGCTCACGATCAGGTCCGTGCACGGCCTGAGCCCCAGGCGTTTCAACTCGACCTGCGTGGCCTCGGCCCGGCCATGGAACACGCGCACGCCCGATAGGCCCCCGGCCTGCTGCAGTTCGGCCACGGCCTGGCGCAGGAACACCGCGCGCTTCTCGCGCAGCTCCACCAAAACATAGTCCCCCGCGCCCCAGAGCACCCGCAGTGGCAGGCCAGGCAAGCCCGCGCCCGCGCCCAGATCAAGCGTCAGCGGGGCCTCCGGCAGCTGTAAGCCCGCCAGGAATTCCGCCAGATGCAGGCTGTCGGCGGTGAGGTCGCGGAAGACCTCGGGCCAGCCCGCGCGGCCCACGAGGTTCATGGCCCGGTTCCACTTGAGCAGCAGCGTGAGGTATTGCGAAAGCAGCCCGGCCTGGGCCTTGGTCAGGTCGAACCCGGCGCGGCGGGCCTCGGACGCGACCTCGCCGGGGGCGGGGGCATAGGCCTTGGGTGGTTGCTTGGGCGGCTGGGGCATGGGAAGGTTGTACGCGGGGGCAGGGGCGGGGGCAAGGGCTGGACTTGGGGATGGAGAAGCGATAACAAATTGCTACTTGCTCTTTCATTTGCTGGTGCCACCTCAACTCATCTATTATTTGGCAGTACCTTGTGCCATCTTCAACCTAGGCAGAAGCAATGCAACAGATGCTTATAACTATGGATCTTATTCTTTCACTAATATACGTGTGCAAGCAAGAGGGGATAGCGGTCCCCTCAAAAAATCATACCGATGAAATCGTTAGGCGAGCGACTGCGTTACTCTCTGGGAAAACACTCCCCAAACAAGGTGAATCTCTGGCTGTATCTTTGCTCGCGCCTAAAACTGCTGCACTCGCACACGACAGGGTTCTTCGCGTTCCAATTATGGGCAGAGATATGCCCGAGGAGGTTAGCTACTTCTACGCCTCAGATCAGGACAAACTCATGATCTTAAATATGCTTTTGGCCCTCTACGCAAATTGCAAACCAGATCGCATTGATGAAGCCTTGGATATTTTGAAGGGGAGCGATCATGATACAGTCGCTGCCGATTCAATAATTAAAAACATGGTCAAATATAATATAAGGAAGTTCAACCATACCCCAACAATATATTACACAACTGCAACTGCATATGCTGCCGAATTTCCTACTGGCCCACAGCAAGTTCTCACTGCAGCACTTGAAAACGTCGCATTGGTCGATGAAGACTCACTCACCTGGGAGCAAGTCCTTGATTTTCGCAAAGACACCGAGGCGCGGGCCAAATACAAGCGGCTCGTCCGCTGGATTGATGAGGAATTGAAGACGAAAAGCCCGACAGCGGTACAGGATTTGATCGCCATCCGGCTCGACGACTACACATGGAGCTGCAAGAAGCACGGATTCAGGACAGTGACGGGAGCCCTCTCTTGCATCATGGACCCGAAGTTTCTACTCGCGGCGTCAACCTTGGTCGGCGCATCAAAATATGCGGGTGGGGATCTGTGGGCAGCTTTGTCCGGCGCAACCATCGCCATCGGCGGCGCTGCCGTGAGCTTTGGCAAGTCGTACATCGACTCCCTGGACGAGCGGCGCAAGGACAACTACGAGGTCGCGTACATCCACGACATCAAGAAGAAAGCGACCTAGCTTCCCGGCCCTGCTCCCGCGCCTACTTCTCGCCCTACTTCGCAGATGTCGCCAGCTGCCCGGCCAGCTCCTGGATGTCCTCCAGGTACTCGCGGTGCATGTCCAGGTAGAAGGACAAAGCCTTACCGAAGTTGCGGCCCACCAGCCCGTCCAGGAAGACCTGGCTGATCTCGCGCTCGCGCAGCAGCACGTATTGCGAGAGCAGGAACACCCGGCGCTCCTCCGGCCCCATGTCGCGCAGGTAGCCCGCCAGGACGCCCCGCGCGCGCGGCTGGTACATCCAGAAATACAGCAGGTCCAGCGCGTTGACGATGATGATGCTCTCCAGGCCCTTGTGCTCGTAGCTCATGGTCAGCATGAACTGCTTGGGCGATTCGAGCAGCGCCAGGGCGTCCTCCTGGGGGAAGAGCAGCTCCAGCTGCTGGAAGGTGTCGAACAGCTGGTTCAGCTTGCCCCGGTAGTCCCAGGCGCGCAGGCGGATGAACAGGTCGCGGTCGGCCAGGCCCTCGATGACGCCGGCTGCGCAGTCCGAGGCCAGCTTGGAGATCACCGCGACCCAAGGCCCCACGGCCCTTGCCGCGTCCGGGTGCCCCGTGGCGGCCACCAGAAGCACGATGGCTTCGCTGTAGACCAGCGCCAGGGGGATGGACAGCACCGAGCGGAACAGATTGGCCACGGCCGCAGCCATGGGCAGGCCGCGCAGCACGTTGTGGCTGAAGATGTACAGCCCGTTGGCCACGGCCATGACCGAGTACAGCACCAGCGGGTTGGTGACCAGGGTGATGCCCAGGGCCTCGTTCAGAAGCTTCGTCTTCACCAGGTAATCCAGCAGCGGCACGGAGAAGCCCGTGTACAGAAGCGAATCCGCCAACCGCCCCCAGCTCACCAGCCCGTTCCATTGCAACAAGGACGAGCGCTTGAACCCGCCGCTTCCGAGCACCATCTGGATGACGTTGCGCACGCCGGTGATGCCGAACCAGATGAACGCGCCGAACCAGGCCAGCACCCACCAGTCCTTGGTCAGGGCAAAGGTCAGCGCCGCCGGGAGGAACCCGGCCAGCACCTTCAGCGCGTTCTTGAGGTACGAATTGAGGTAGCGCAGGTGCGGCAGGCGCTGGGACTTGGCCGGCGTAGGCTCATGCTCCTCCAGGCCCACGTCATGGCCTTGCTCGCGCTGCACGCCGCCCATGAGCGACACGTTGCCGGGCCTGCCCGGGGTCAAGCGGTAGTTCTCGGCCAGCCACTCCACGCTCTTGTGCCGCGTGAACATGCGCAGGGGCGGAATGACCGCCGCCAGACCGTGCAGCAGGTCGAAGCGCGGCTCGCACTCGTCCTCGGGCAGGGCGGTGATGCGCCTGCGGGCGCTCACGCTGACATCCAGGCGCTTCTGCTCCGCTCCGGGCGTGCCGGCCAGGGCGCGGCGCGCGCGCGCGGGCAGGGTGTCGACCACGGCCATGCCCATGCCGTAGAGGCGGCTGGACTGGCCCGTGGAGTCGGTGCCGATGCAGGAGGCCAACGGAGTCTTGAGGTAGTACGAGCGCAAGCTGGAGATGTCGTAGAGGATCTCCTGGAGCTTTTCGCGCCGGGTGCGCGAGCCAACGCTCTGGATGATGTCGCGGATGAGCTTCTTGAGCTTGATGACGTTGGCGGTGTTGAGCGCCTCCTGCAGGGCGTGGATGCGCTCGGGGTCGATCTCGCGCCCCAGGGCACGGTCCTTCATGTTCACGATCTCCAGGTGCGTGATCATGCCCTGGCAGTCGTAGAGGATCTCCAGCACGTCCTCCGCACGCAGGGCCCCCAGGCTCAGCGTGATGCGCCCCAGGGCATGGATGCCGAGCAGCCGAGCCGCCAGCTCGTGCGGGGCGAGCTTGAGCAGGTCCGGCACGTCGGGACCGTCCGTGGGCACGCCCGGATCGACCAGGGTCGGGTTCTTGGCGGGCTTGAGAAAGCGCTCGATGATCTCGTCGGTGTCCAGGTCGCGCAGGCGCTTGAGCTGCAGGCGGATCTCCTCGCGCTCGGGGCCGGTGGCGGTCAAAAGCTCGTGGCGCAGGAAGGCGGCCTGTTTCTGCATGATCGGCAGCAGGCGGTCGTGGATGAACTTGCCCAGGTGCTCGAGCGAGGCCTGG
>MGTN01000163.1:9930-10544 GCA_001799475.1 Desulfovibrionales bacterium GWA2_65_9
GTAGCGCTGGTGGTACAGCGAGACCAGGCGCGACTCATCGAAAAAGCGCAGCACCTCGGGCTGGTCCAGGAAATCAAGGAATTCCGACGGGCTGGCAAAGCCCTCCGGCACCCAGATGAGCTTCAGGTAGCGGCCCCGGAAGCGCGGCGAAAACTCGATGCCGATGCGCACCTTCACGTTCATGACGCGCGCGGCCTCGAGCAGCTCGGTCGCGACCTCCGGGGGAACGTGGTTGTAGTAGATCACGGTGAGCCGCCGGATGCCCTTGATCCAGGCGTCCATGACCAGGTGCGTGGAGGACTTGCGGCCCTTGGTGTTGGCGTCGTGCACGTGGTCGTCAAAGGTGATCTGGCTCAAGTCCTCGGGCATCTCCAGCAGGTGGAAGCGCTCCAGGTGGCGGCGGACGACCCTGGGCTTGCCCGAGCAGGCTTCGCGGAAATCGTGGGCCAGGGCCAGCTGGGCCTGGGGATCGCCGTGGGCACGCACCATCTCCTTCATCAGCTGCACAAGCACGCGGGCGGTATTGTAGCGCAGGCCGCCCTGGGCCGTGGACAGCACCTCGCCGTGCAGGCCGCGCAGGGCCGAGAGCCGGTCGTCGGCCTTGCCGGCTTCCA
>MGTN01000163.1:10556-20206 GCA_001799475.1 Desulfovibrionales bacterium GWA2_65_9
CACGTCGCAGACGATGCGCAAAAGATCGTAGTCCTTCTGGTCGAAGAACGCCCGCGAGGGACGTATAGCCCCGAAGTCCTCCACCGTCTGGCCGCAATAGGAACCGCTGCCTTCCATGCTCCCCCTGTGCGCCGGCTCGGGGCGCAACACCCCGGCAGAACGTGACTGTTTTCACAATCGGCAGGAGCGGGCAAAAAGTCAAGGCTTGGCCGCATTTTCCGCCCTGCCTGGGCCGTTTTGGCACGTCCGGGCGAATAGGATTTCCGGCGCGCGCATTGCCGCTGTTTGTGGAATGTGCTAGGAAGACGGCAAGATCAACGCAGAATCCGCAACAATTCCATAACAAACTGGAGGTATTTCATGAAACGACTGCTGTCCGCCTGCCTGCTTGCGATCCTGGCCTGCTTCGCCACTGCGGCCCTGGCCGCCGATGTCCCGAACCTTGTCGGCACCTGGGAAGGCGCGCCCTCCGTGCATGGGCCCAAGGTCGGCTTCCGCACCGGCAAGCTGGTGCTGACCATCGTGGAGCAGCAGGGCAACTCCTTCCACGGGGTCAAGACCTATCAGGTGCCCATGGCCAAGAAAGACCGCACCGAAAAATTCAGCGGCACCATCAGCTCCGGTGGCCAGCTCTTCATCGCCGACCACGACGAGGGCTTCATGCTCGGCGACGTCACCAAGACCGGTGAGCTGGAGTTGCAGTACGGCCACCATGGCAGGAAGGCAATCGCCGTGCACGTGATCCTGAAGAAGAAGTAGCCCAGCCTCGACCTTCGGTCCCGCGCGGCCCGGTTCTCCCGAAAACGGGGGCCCGGGCCGTTTTCTTGCGTCCGCCGAAAACCCTGTCAACCGGGTATTTTTGTCTTATTTCCGGCCAAAAACGGGTGTTTTTTGTCCGGCCCGGATTTCCGGGTGTATGCTCGCTGGAAATACGGAGGACACCCATGCGTGAACAGACAGACAAGCATTTGGCAGACCTGCACCTGGCCTATGCCCGGGCCTTTGAAGGCGAAGCCGGGCGGCTGGTCCTGGCGGACCTCTCCCGTCAGGGCTTCCTGCACGAGACGAGCTTCAGCCCGGACTCGCAACGCGCGGCCTTCAACGAGGGCCGCCGCAGCCTGGCGCTGCATATCGGCAGGATGCTCGGGGGGCCGGAGCCACGGCGCCGGGCAGAGCCGAACGGCCCAAGCGATCCGAACGGATCGGGCGCGAACGGATCGGGCCAACGGTGACGTCGCCCAAAGGACAATTGAGGCAACGGACAACAGGGGCAAAGGGCAACATCCGGCAAAGGACGAGGCCAGACCAGACAGGAACGTTGGCGGGGGAGCATGAGCGCTTAAGTGCCCTCTGCCGGGCAAGGCCTGGCAGAGGGCAAAAGAAGAGGGGGCCTTGCGGCCCCCTCTTCGGATGGACAGATGCCTTGAGCCTTAGGGCTTCTTGGCTTCGGCCGGCTTGGCGGCGTCAGCAGCGGGAGCGGCCGGGGCGGCGGCTTCAGGGGCCTTCACTTCAGCAGGAGCGGCAGGAGCGGCGGCGGCAGGAGCGGCAGCGGGGGCTTCAGCCTTCTTCTCTTCGGCTTTCTTCTCGCCGCAAGCGGAAACACCAAGGGCCAGGGACGCAACGATCATGACGGCGAACAGCTTCTTCATGGGAACCTTCCTCTCTCTTAAGTGGTGGTGATGAAACACGGACACGAAATTCCTGCACCTCCGGCGAAAGTCCCACCCGGGACCCGTCCCCCGACCGTTCGCCCCAAGGCTGGCGGTCCGTGGGAGCCGGAGGAGGCTTCGGCCCTAACGCACGCTCACGGCAGTGCCGCGACCGCACGAGGGTCCGTACCCTCACGCGCAGTCATTATACCCGTTGCTTATGGTTGGCAACAAAAAAGTCGGACATTATTTTGAGACTGCGAAACGTCCTGAGTCCCTGCCCTGTCTGGGTAAAACAGAAAAATCCTTTGACCACGGAGAACGATCATGACCATCACTGCGGAAACACACGCACATCCTTCGCTGTCGGGCTTGCAAGACCCCTGGCGAATGCGCTTCTACACCCTCTTTGACGACACCGGCCAATACGCCGCAGCCGCCTTGGCCGAGCACCCGGACGCGCTGGAACTGCACCTCACGGTGCTGCGTTTCGGTCCGGCCACGGTGCGCGCCCTGCGCGCCGACATGGAGGAGCTGAAGCGCATGGCCAGGCGGCTTGGCAAAACGCGCATCGTGGGCCTGCGCGTGGAGCCCGGTTCAGAGGCCGACCCGCGCTGGCCCAAGTTCACACGCCTGTTCGGCTTCACCGGCCAGCGGGTGCTCCAGGCGGCGGAACTCCGCCTGCTTTGAAACCCTGTCAAGAGGGAATTTTTGTCTTTTTACCGGCCAAATATAGGGAATTTTTGTCCGGCGGCAAAACCAGGGGTATACTGGGCCGAGCGCCCGGCCCGGCACGGGGCCGCGTCCGGGCCTGCCATCCACCCGGCACCAACCCTTTGACCAAGGAGACCATCATGCCCGATGCCCCCACCCCGGCCCAGAAACGCGCCCAGACCCAGAGCCCAACCCCCGACGACTGGCGCTCAGCCCTGTCCGGGGCGATCACCGCGCCCGGCCGCGACGAGTCCGGCCACGAGGTGCAGATCCCCCTGCGCCAGCACCCGGCCCTGGCCAAGTACGCCTCGGCCGAGGAGGCCCTGAAGGCCCTGGTGCACGCCCAGCGCCTGCTGGGCCGCAAAACCGAGCCGGAGGGTTCGCTCTTATCCCAGGGGTTGCCCCGGGATTCGGCCATGGCCGCCCGCCCGGAGTCGCCGGAAGCCTACCAGCTGCCCGAGATCGAACTGCCCGAGGACTTCCGCGTGGACGCGGCCCTGCGCGGAGCGTTCCTGGCCAAGGCCCATGAACTGGGCCTGTCCGACGCCCAGGCCGGCGGCCTGTACGCCTGGTTCCTGCCGCTGAACGTCGAGGGGCTGCGCGCCCATGCGGAAATGGCCGTGACCGAGCGCGCAAAGCACCGCGAGCGCGAGCTGTCCGGCCTGCGCCAGGCCCACGGCGGCGATGCCCTCTCCGTGCTGGAGTGCGCGCGCAAGGCGGTCCTGGCCCTGGGCGGGGCGACGCTCATGCAGGCCCTGGAGCAGAGCGGCGCGGCCGACAACGCCTGCGTACTCCAGGCCTTTGCGCGCATGGCCCCGCTGGTGAGCGAGAGCTCGCTGCGCGGCAAAAACGCCGGGGCTGCGGCCAGCCTGACCCCGCAGCGCCTGCGCGAGATGATGCGCGACCCGCGCTACTTCGACCCCTCGCGCCGTGACACCGAGTTTGTGCGCCAGGTGCAGCAGGGCTTCGAAGCCCTGTACCCCGGCGAGCAGGCCCCGGCCCTGCGCGCCTCGTAAGTCCCTCAACCAGCGAACGGCAACGGCCCGGTCAGGTTCTGCCTGGCCGGGCCGTCTTGCGCTGGGGAGGGCTTGCGTTGGGCCGTGCGAGCGACGGACGGAAGTGCACGGACAAAGGCCTCTGGACTGCTGGCTTGCACGCAGGCGCTTGGCCAGAGGCGTCCGGAGGGCGGCGTTCCGGCTGCTGCTCTCAAGCCGAGGCATTCAAGCGAAGGAGTTCGGGCAAAGACGTTCCGGCGAAGGTCTTCAGGCGGGTGCGTCACCCGTTGCCTGGGGACGGATGTGCTCGGACTGCGTCCGGGCTGCGCCTACCGCGCCCGCAGCCTCACGCCGCCCTGAGTTTCTGGGCCAGCCGCTCGGCCCGCGCGCCCACCTGCCCCGCCCATTTCGAGCGCAGCATCTCTGCGGCCGCGTCGGCGTTGCGCCCGGCCTGGAGAAACGCCAAGGTCTGCCGGAACTGCAGCAGCCCGGCCAGTCCCAGGTTGAAGCACAGGTTCACCAGCACCTCCTGCACGGCCTCCGGGGCCTGCATGACCCAGGGCTGCGACGTCACCAACTGGCCCCAGAAGGACTTGATGTCGTTGTCCAGCAGCAGGAGCGCCTCGGACTCGGTAATGCCCCGGTCGTCCAGGTTGCGGCCCACGCCGATGGTCAGCCGCCCGGCAGTGCAGCGGTAGGGCTTGAGCCGCAGCCCCTCGTCGCGCAGCAGGTCCTCGGCCAGGCGCTGCGTGTTCATCGGCCCGCCCCGCGGCCCATGCCGCCGCCCGTTTTCTCTCCACCCATCTTTTCGCCACCCATCTTCTCAATAGTCCTGAGCGAGCCCATGCCGAGCATGCCGAACATCAGCTGCCAGAGCATGTCGTCCAGGGCCGGAGGCGGCGGCGCGGCAGGCCACCAGACGCCCGAGGCCCAGGCCCACAGCGGCCGGGCCAGGTACTGGAAGGCCAGGGCGGCCGCGCAGACCCAGCCGATGGCCGGCCGCCAGCCGGCCACAAAGAGCGACGGGCTGGCGGCCTCGGCCTTGTTGATCTCGCGCTGGTCAGCCTCGGACCTGGCCGCGATGTCCAGAAGCGCGCGCTGGTAGTCCTCGGCAGCCTTGGCCCGCGCGCCCGGGTCCGGGATCAGGTCGAGCAGCTTCTGGGCCGCCGCGCCGATGAGCGGGATGAAGTCGAGCAGCATGGTGTGTTTCTCCTATTTCAGCACGGCCCGCAGCACGAACGGGCCGACAAGTTGCAGCACCAGCCCCGCGCCCAGGCCCACGTAGACATGGAAACGCAGACGGTTCACCGCGCTCCACAGGTCCGCGCGCTCAGTCAGATGCTCCTCGCGCTCTTTCGCGTGGGCCTCGCGATGCTGGTCCGCGCCGCGCTCCAGGGCCCCCAGGCGCTCGGCCTGCCGGGCGCAGAGCTCGCGCCGGGCCACCTGGGACTCGGCGATGCGCAAGAGCGTCTCGCCATTGGCGCGCGACTGCTCGGCCACGGCCTCGATGCCCACGCGCATCTGGTCCTTGAGCCCCAGGAGCGCGTCGCGGATCTGCTCCATGAACTGGTCGTGGAAGGCGCAGGGCTGGTGCATGAGCGCCTCCTACCCGGCAGGCACGGCGGGCCGCAGCCGCGTCCGCTCCGCAACCGAGGCGTTAAACGAGGCCACGGCGTCCCAGCTTGCGGGCAGGCGCAGGGCCTCCTGATGCGCAGGCACCGTGACCAGCGCCATGCCCAGAAACTCGCCCTGCGCACCAAAGAGCGGGCGGTCCTCGGCATAGGCGGGCACGTCCACGATGACCGAAGGGAAGGCCGAGGGCGGCGGCCCGTTGCCGGACGCAGCCAGGGCCGCATATTCCTCGCGCTGGACCGCACTGGTCCAGTCCACGCAGCCGCAACCCTCCGGCAACGTTGCCAGGAGCTCGCGGGACAATTCGACTTCAGGATGATGCAACAGGATCATGGTCTGGTCCTCCCTTAGATGGTGAAGGTGTTGACCGAGCCGGCGCCGCCAGCCCCGCCGTTCTTGTGGGATGCGCCTGTGGAGGCCGCACCGCCGCTGGCGCGGACCGTGCCCGCGTTGCTGTAGCCTCCGGCGCTGGCGACCAGGACGACGCAGCCGCCGCCAGCGCCGCCAGCGCCCGTTTGGTAGGTGTTCGACCCGACAACGCCCGGTGCGCCATCAGCAGAGACAACGCAGCCGGACGCGATGGCGATGACCGGGGCGATGAGCATGAGCAGGCCGCCGCCAGCACCACCGCCGGAGAGCCCGCCGTACAGGCCTGTGCCGACAGGGTCGCCGGAACCGCCGCCTGTGGCGATGCGGTTGTCATCCGCGTAGGCGTTCTGTCCTGGCCCGCCGTAATCTCCTGCGGCAGGAGCGGAATACGCGCCAAAGTTGGAGACGCACGCGGCCGAGCCAGCGCCCCCGCAACAGGGACCGCCCTTGCCACCAGGGCCAGAGGCGGAGGAGCCGTTGGAGTTGACGCCTCCGGAACCGCCCCCGCCCGTCTGCATGGCCGCCGCAGCAGAGCCGGTGTTGCCGTCTGCGTAGGTCACAGCCCCGGCAGCGCCCGCCGCGCCCTCGCCCTGGACCGCGTAGACATCAGCCAGACCCTTCTTGAGCGTGCGCCGGATGCTGGCCGGGGTCAGATCAAGGGCTGTCAGGTTGCCGAAGTTCCCGGCCTGGCCCAGAGCGTTGATGTGGCAGGTCGCGCCGTTCAACAACTGAATCCTGGTCTGGGCATAGATGACGAGGCCCTTGCTGTTGGTCGAGGGCGCAAGGGCGGCCGAGGCCCCGTCAAGGACGAGGGTGTCGCAGCAGAGGACCGCGGCTCCAGTCACGGCGTCCGGGGCGATGGTCGCGGCTGCGGTGATGGTCAGCACCCCGGCCACAGGCTGGAGCACGCTGCCGCCCTGCATGACGTTGCCGGAGTAAGAGCCGTCGCCGAACATGGACTTGGAGCCGCCCAGTGGGCCGGGAGGCAGGCCCCGGACTCCGCCGGGCCAGGCCCCGCCGCCGCCGTGAGAAACGAGGCGCATCATTCGCGTTCCTCCCCTGCCCGGTCAACCGGGCCATGCGTCGCGGGGCGCATGGCTAGTACTTCCCACCGCGCGCGAAGACCCACATCTTCTTGCCCGTGCTCGGGGCTGCGGCTTCCTGGGCGCGGATGGACCAGCCCGGAGGCAGATTCAGGAACGTGTTGCCGCTGGCGTCGGTCATGATCTGCGCCGCCAGCATGGAACTGCCGAGGACGTTCACGCTCGCGATGGCGTTGGTGTTGCCGGAGCTGAGCGGGACATTCACCAAAGCGGCCGTCCTGCTGGCCGTGCCGTCGTGGAACAGGATGATCAGATCCTTGTCCGCCGTGTCGTCGGTGCTCACAGCCAGCACGTCCACGCGGGTGCTCTCCGTGGCGTCGCCTGCAAAGACGACGGTTTCGGTGGTGTCGGAGAGTTCCGTGATCTTGCCAATGATGCTGCCGATGAAGATGGGGTCCGTGTTCGCTGCCATGATCTACATGCCTCCCAGGAGTGCGTGGTTGAAGACGCGGCCAGCCACCATGGCGGGCCGCAAGGTCAGACTGAGGATCGAATTGGTGGAAAGCTGGTCCGGGCCGGAGCCGATATCCGCCGCCAGGCCCGCGGCCGTGCGCGAGAGCCCGCCGCCGGGCGCGACCCGGACCCGCAGGAGCCCCTCGGCCAGCTCCAGGCCGGGGTCCGCAGCCAAGGCGAGGGACAGCCGCAGGGCCTCGTCCGCGCCGGGGAACAGCAGGGTCTCGGCCAGGCCGTCGCCAGCGGCGAGTTTGGCCGAAAGGCTGCCGGGCGTGGTGTCGCCAGCGCTCACGCGCAGTCCGCCCACCGAGGCCTGGGCCTGGCCCACGGCGACTTGCGCCTGGAGGACACAGTCCCCGGCCAGTCCGGCCTGGATCTGGGCCTGAGCGGCCGAGGCGCTGGCCTGGGCCTCGGCGGCCAGGGCGGCCTCGCGGGCGCCCTGGCAGGTGTCCAGGAAGGCCGTGGAGTCGCGGATGTCCTCCTGCGGGGTACTCACGGGATAGAGCACGGCGCGGCCGATCTTCTCGTCCAGGGCCTGGCAGATCATGGTCAACAGATCGAGGGCGGCCTCGTGGGTTTCGGCCGGAAAGGCCGCGTTCTCCACGTAGTCCACCTCCTGCACGATGGCCGGAGCGCGGTAGAGCACCAGGGTGGTGCCCGTGGCCGGGGGCTCGGCCATGGTGAGACTGCCGCCGGACGGGCTGCCCTCGCCTGCGATGCTGTAGTGCGTGCCGGGCAGGAGCGACATTTCCGCGCCGTCCTGGCGCAGCAGAACCTTGATGTCGTCCCCGCGCGTGAACGGGAAGGGCACGGGGAACACGGTCGTGGCCCCGTTGCCGGTGTAGGAGGTCTTGGAGGTCTGGGTGGACAGGGTCATCTGGGGGACTCCTTTGCCGCGCGCGGGCGGCCTGTTGGGGCTATTCGCCGGGACTATTCGTTGATGGCCAGGGTCGGCGCCACAAGCAGCACGGTCATGGGCAGGGGCTGGTCCTGCAGCACGGTGAGCAGGCCGTCCGTGCCCCAGCCCTGGGGGAAACGCACGGACTTGTCGCCGCTGAACAACGCGGGCGGGCCGTCCATGAGGTCGGCACTGGTGCGGTAGAGCAGCGGCTCCAAGTGTCCCGTGTCCGGGCCGACCTTGCCGCCCAGACTGCGGTACAGACGCACCGAAACCTCGGTGATGCGCTTGGTGCGCGTCTGCGAGCTGCCGCGCGCCCCGGAGAACTCCAGGCGCATGGGCCTGAGCACCGAGGTGTAGCCCAGCCCGGCGTGGACCTGGCTGGCCGCGCGCGGCAGGGTGATGGCGCCCTCCGGGGACACGGTGCGCTCGGGCAGCACCGCGCCGTCGGCCAGCACCTGCACGCTGCGCCCGGCCAGGTGCGCCAGGCCCGTGAGTTCGGTCACCGGCTCACCCGCGTAGCTCAGGCCCGCATCGAGGAAGAAGGCCTCGGAGGCGCTCGTGGCGTCCTCGGAAAAGGCCGGGTCCAGGGCCTCGATGAAGCGCCGGGTCAGGGCAACGCCGCCTGGGCCGGGCACGCTGCGGCGCACCACGAGCCAAAGCTCGTCGCGGCCCTGGGCATCGTTGGCCACCACGCACACGGCCTCCACCGCGCCGTCGGTGACGATGCGCGAGAAGGCGCAGACGTCCTGCTCTGGCAGATAGGTCATGGCCAAAAGCACACCATCGGCGCGCACGCAGAAAAGCACCGGGTCCGGCTCCTGGGCAAAGGCCAGCTGGGTCAGGCCCGGTGCGGCCACGTGGGCCGAGAGCAGGGTCAAATCGCGCGAGGTGCAGGCATCGGACTCGAAGCGGTAGGCCATCTCGCGCACCTTGCGGCCCGAGCGCTGAACAAAGAGCGTGGCATGGCCAGCCGGGCAGGCGGTGGCCTGGGCCGCGCCGCTGGTGCCCTGGCGGTCGGCCTTGACCCCGCCTGGGGTCACCGGCGCGCCAAGGGAGCTTCCGGACACGGTCCATTCGCCGCAGGTGGCGCCGACCCAAAGCTTGTCGCGCGGGGCTAAAAAGCAGATCCGCCCGCCCTGCTGGGCCGAGAGGGTGATCTCCAGGCCGTCGTCGTCCAGCGGATCCGAGCCGGGGTCGGCAATGATCCGCTGGCCCACGGCGAACTCCTCCCAGAACCCGGCGTTCAGCGCGCCAGCGGCGTCGCGCACGCTCTCGATCTCCGCCGTGGTGCTGGGCGTGTCCCGGAAGGTGGCGCGCAGGGAACCGCTCGACGCCGTGATGATGCGCTGTCCGGTGTAGCGGTAGTAGCGCGGGGTGGCCGCGCCGCCCGCATCGTAGACATCGCCGCACAGGGCCGAGCCCTGGCTGAAGGTGTCGCCCCCGAGCAGCAGGAAGGTGTCGCCCGCCCGGCCATCGGCCCGGGAGTCCCCGGAGCCGTCGGCGATCTCGAAGTCGTCCCAGCCGGACAGCGGCACCTCCCGCGTGCACAGGCGGAAGTCCCGGTGCCCGGAGGTGCGCGAGAACCACAGGGTGAAGGGCTCGCTTGGCGTGGCCGCGAACACCAGGCGGTCCTCGTGCAGGCAGCACAAGCCCGGCCAGTTGCCCGCGCCCCAGGCTGCGGGGGTTTGCGTGAGCGCAAGCGCGGCCAGGGCGAAGCCGCCCTCGAGCGTGCGCGAAAGCACCTGCGGGGCCACCAGCGGGTGGGTCAGGATCAGCTCCTGGCGGTCCTGCACAACGCGCAGCTCCTTCAGGTATTCCGCCGCGTAGGGCGTGG
>MGTN01000163.1:20230-28362 GCA_001799475.1 Desulfovibrionales bacterium GWA2_65_9
CATCGAGCACGCGGCCACCGTCGTAGAAGAAGCGTACGACGCCCTGACCCTCGGAGTTTTCGGCGAACTCCAGCACCCAGGCCTGGCCCTGGGCGTCCTCAAAGGCCAAAAGCACCGAGGTGACGGCGTGGCTCACGGCGTCGGCCACGTAGCGCATGCCGCTGCGCCGCGTGATGCCGCCGTGCGGGTGCACCAGGAAGTTCTCCAGGGTCTGGCAGCCGTTGAAGTACTTGGCCACGTCCACGCGGCCGGAGAGCCGGGGCGAGAGCTCCCCGGAGGTGAAGTTGGTCAGGATCATCGGCACGAGGGACATGGGGACCTCCGCTGTTTAGTAATCGAACACGGAGCCGCCGCCCCAACCGTCGGAACCACTCCGTTCGGCAGGGACCGTGGTGAACACACCGGCCTTGCCGCCAAAACCGCCGTTGAACACCTGGCCGCCCAGGCGCAGAAGCGAGCCCAGGCCGTCGTCGCTCACGCGGCTGCGGCGGCCGGACAGGCGGATGCTCTGGGCCTGCTCGGCCCCAGAGGCCAGGATGTCGGCGGCGCGGCGTGCGGAGTCGCCCAGGAGCTGGCCCAGCTGGTCCTCCTGCTGGTGCTCCAGGCTCTGCAGGTTCAAAAGCGAGGTGCCGGAGAGCGTGAGCCCGGACCCGGCGGCGGCCACGCGTGCGCGCGCCCGGCGGTGCTGGTTGTCCTCACGCAGGCCCTCGGCCTGTTCCCTGGCGCGCAGCTCTTCGGCCTCGGCCTGACGCCTGGCCTGGGCCTCGGCGGTCTGGGCGCGGACCTCGGCGGCCTCGCTGATCTCGGTGCCGCCGCTGCTGCCGACAGCGCCCTGCAGCACGCCCTTCATGATGCCCGTGCCCACGTTGAGAGCCAGGGGCATGACGGTGCTCACTCCTTCCATGTGCGAAACCTCCCGTAGAGATTGTAGGTTGCCTGGCCGGACTGCGTGGACCCGAAGCCGGGGCAGCGGCCCTCCAGGGTGAAGCCAAGATGTGTGGCAAATCGGTTCGCGCGCACATCGTCCAGGCGGGCGTGCAGCTGCAGGCGGTGGAAGCGGTGCTCCCGGACCAGGGCCCCGACGATGCGCCGGGCCAGCCGGGCAAAGGCCACGGGTACCGCGTCCACGCCTGTCCCCACCCAACACCAGCATTCGCCCACACCGGGCCAGAAGCGCACCACCCCGCCGCAGGCGATGGGTGTATCGCCGTCCAGCACGGTCCAAGCCGGCCCGGCGGCATGGTAGGCACGCGCCAGCTGGGGCAGCGGGGCCATTCCGGCCAGGGCCTGGACCGCGCCGGGTCTGAGACTCAAGGACGCCGCATGGGCAGGGTGGAGGGGAATGGCCAGGAGGTGTGCCGACATGGTGACGCTCGCAGCTTGATGGTTTGGACCCGGCGCGGTCCGGCTGGTGTGCAGTATACCCCTGGTTTTGCGCTTGGACAAAAATACCCTGTTTTTGGCCGCTAAAAGGACAAAAATTCCCTCTTGACAGGGTTCTGGCAGGGCTGGATTTCCGCACCGGTCAGTCAGACAGCGCGACAGGCGCGAAGTGAGAGATTGGGCGTAGGGTGGAGGCAATCGGCGGAGGGTGGAGGCAAGGAGGGCTCCAAACGCAGCGCGGCCCGGACCGCCGAAGCAATCCGGGCCGCGCTGGGCGGGGCCAATGGGAAGGGCCGGGGAGGGCGTCCCCCCGGCATTTTCTTTCCACGGCCTCCAGTGTGGAGGCCTTCCGTCTTCTCCTCAAGATCTAGGGCAACCCCCCTGCGTGAACATACAGCACAAGCGGTTGTTCCGCCTTCCCCACGGGGGGAGGCCCCGGCTCGGACTACCTCTTTGCGGGCTCGCCGTTTTTCTCGCTGCCCTTGGGGGACTTGTTACCGGGCTTGCGCGGGTCGCAACCGCAGGAACAATCAGCGGGCTTCTCATTACCCTTGGGGGACTTGGTCTCGGGCTTGCGCGGGTCGCAACCGCAGGAGCAATCGGCGGGTTTCTCAAGCTTCATGACATCCTCTCCTTGTTTGTGTTTATTCAATTTCCGTCACAAGAACGCGCGGCGCAGGTTCACATTGGCACCACCTCCGTTTATGCAGTTAAGCAACTACTTAAATGATGGGGCAAAAAACTACTCCTTTTCAATCTCCTTGATCCGGCACTGGACGTCCCGAAGTTCACTTTCCAATTTCCGGGCATACTGCTTGAGGCTGTCCAATGGCTGGCCCTTGATCTCTTTCCGAGCCCACTCCCCCGTTCCCCTGCACCCGCAGGTGCAGACCTCCGTCAGCAATTCGCGGCACTGGTCCATGGCGGCTTCATTGATAGCGTAAGGTATCCAAAAACCTTGCCGCTCGCTACGCAACAAGCCCGCCTGCTTCAGAATCTTCAAATGCTGGGAGACTGCCGCAGGCGTAATCCCCAGGGTGCTGGCGATGTCCTTGGTGCCAAGGGGACCGCGCGCCTTCAGGAGATCAAGTATCCGCACCCTGGTGTCCACACTGAGGACTTTAAACATCTCAGCTGGTTCAAGCATACGAGGAGCCTACGAACACTTTCTTTTAAGTTATTGCTTAAATAGTGCCTCGTTCCGCGCCTGTCAACCCCGAGAACGATGGAATTTACGCAAAACTCCAAGACGCCTGGACGGACGCTCCCGAGGTGGAGCCAGAGTGGTTCAGCAGATCAGACGGTGGCGATCTACTCCACCGTCACCGAGCCGTGGCCCAGCATGCGCCCGGTCTTGCGGGCGTCTGCAGCGCTGGCAAAGGGGCCGACCAGTACGCGGTAGTACTTGCCCTTGCCGTCGAGCCTGGTGGCCACGACCTTCACGGGCAGGCCCTTCTTCTCCAGGTGCTGGGCGCGGCGCTCGGCCCGCTGGCGCGACTGGAAGGAGCTTTCCTGGATGGCGAAGGCGCCCTGGGCGGTCTTGCGCTGGATCAGGCTGGCGGCGGGCCTGGCGTCGTCGCCAGAGGTGGACGTGGCAGCGGACGGGGAAACAGACGGGGCAGGGGCCTGCTGGAGCTGCGCCACCTTGGCGTCGGCCAGCACCTGGGCGTCCTTCAGATCCCTGTCCTGGCGCGGGGCGACCTTGGCCAGGGGCGCGGGCAGCTTGCCGGAGCCCTTGTGCTCTTCCAGCGTGGCGATGCTCTGGCCCTGGTTCAGCTTCTGGAAGGTGATGTCCAGGAGCTGGCGGGTGACGGCGGCGCGGGTGCCTGCGCTGCGGGCGCCAAGCACCACGGCCACCACGCGGGCGTCGCCGCGCTTGGCCGTAACCACGTTGTTGTAGCCCGAGGCCTGCACATACCCGGTCTTGAGCCCGTCCACGCCCTCGTAGGAGGAGAGCAGGCGGTTGGCGTTGTGGTGATTGCGGTTGTTGTGCACGTAGGTGGTCATGGAGTGGAAGGTCAGCGCCTGGGGGAAGCGGCGCAGGTAGCTGGCCGAGAGTTTGAGCATGTCGCGCGCGGTGGTCAGCTGGCCCTCGGCGGGCATGCCGTTGGGATTTTTGAACACCGAGCCGGTCATGCCCAGTTCGCGCGCCTTGGCGTTCATGGCCGCCACAAAGGGATGGACGTCCTCGTTGCCGCTCAAGTGCTGGGCCAGGGCCACGCAGGCATCGTTGCCGCTGGCCACGGCGATGCCCTTCATGAGTTCGCGCACGATGACGCGTTCGCCAGGGCGGATGTTCATGCGCGAGCCCCCGGCCAGGGTGGCCTCAGGCGTCACGAGCACGGTGTCGGTGAAGGCCAGGCGCTTCTCCTGCACGGCCTCGAAGGCCAGGTACAGGGTCAGCACCTTGGTCAGCGAGGCCGGCGGGATCTGTTCGTCGGCGTTCTGCTCGTAAACGATGTTTCCGGTGGCCAGATCCATGGCGATGGCCGACTTGGCGCGCAGCTCCCCGATGCGGCTGTGGGCAGCATGCACCGGGCTCGCGCCGATCATCACAAGGAGCATTGTCAGGACTATGACTCTGCTTTTGGTTCGCATGGCATCCCGCTGTGTTTCAAGTTGACCTGACCTGCGCCGGACATCGTCCGGGCCTAGGCACCTTAGCCTCGGAAGGGCCGCCTGGCAAGCCCAGGCTGGTCCGCTTATATTCACACGTCTTTCGCTGCAATCTCGACACGGTTGCGGCCTCCGGCCTTGGCCGCGTACATGGCCTGGTCGGCCCTGCGGAAAAACTCGTCCGGCGACTCGTTGCCGTCTGTCTCGGTCACGCCAAAGCTGGCGGTGATGGGCACCCCGTCCAGGGCAGTGTTCGCCACGTGCACCCGCAGCTTCTCCGCCGCCACCCTGCCCTGTTCAATATCCGTGCCGGGCAGGAGCACGGCAAACTCCTCTCCACCCAGGCGGTACACCGTGTCCGATGCGCGCACGGCCTGCCTGAGCCGCTCGGTGAACTCCTGAAGCACGCGGTCCCCGCGCTGGTGACCATGCTCGTCGTTGACCCGCTTGAAATGATCCAGGTCCGCCATCACGAGGCACAGGCTGTTTTCCTGGCGTCTGGCCTTGGAGAACTCGCGCCTGATCTCCACATCCCAGGTGCGCCGGTTGTAGGCCCCGGTGAGTTTGTCTGTGCTGGCCTGGGTCTCCAGGCTGCGGTTCAGGCTCACCAGTTGCTCGCGGTCGCGCACCACCTTGCTCACCATAGGCCGGAACACCAGCAGGCCCGTGAGCACCAGCGCGGCCAGCGCCGCGCCTGAGAGGACCAGGATGAGGCCCGTGAGGCGCCTCAACGTGCTCTCGCCCAGTTTCTGCAGCGCGTCCATCCGGCGGTCCAGCCGCTCCAGCAAGGCGTCGCCGCTGCGGCTGAGATCCTGCCTGGACCGCCCGGCCGCGCCACCCCGGTCCAGGGCCGCACGCAGCTCCGTGGCCCGTGCGACAAAGTCATGATAAAGAGCCTCCGCACCGTCGTCGGCCTGCAGCAGCCTCTGGGCCTGGCTTTCCTCGGCCAGGCCCAGGAACTTTACCGAGCCATGCAACAGCAGGTCATGCCCCTGAGCCAATTCCTGGAACGCCTCACCAAGCTCCTTCAGCTTGGCTTGGCGCCCGGCGCCGACCTCGGCCTCGGCCCGCATGATCAGGACGTCCACACGCTGGCAGAGCATCCGCTGCCGCCCGGCCACGTTCAAGAGCTTGGCCCCCAGCACCTGGGTGCTCATGGCATTGTCCATGAGCCAGTAGCTGGTCAGGGTGAGCAGGGCCACGATCCCCAGGGCCAGGCTGTAGCGCAGGGTCAACTGCGTGTGCAGGGTCATCCTGGCCAATGGTTTCATCCGCTCCGCACCCCGCCAGCCCAGTGATTTCAAAGACGCTGAAATTGTTATAGTGATTCTTTAAGAAAAGTCTAGGCATATTTTCACGGGTTGGTCAAGCCCCGGGGGCGGAATTCGTGACCGCAGGTGCGCCAAACCCGACAAGAACGGTTCTTGACAAGAGAGCGCTGGGGAAATATTGTTATACGAGCCGATTCTGATAAAAAAGGATTGAAAACACTAATGATGCTTTCCTGCCCCCCCCTGTCCTGGCCGCCGCGGGTGCTCATCGTCGAGGACGAGCGCATCATCGCCATGGCCACCACGGTGAACCTGCAGCGCATGGGCTGCGAGGTGGTGGGCACCGCCTCCACCGGCCAGCAGGCCGTGGACTATGCCGCGCGCAAAAAGCCCGATGTGGTGCTCATGGACATCATGCTCCAGGGAAACATGACCGGCATCGAGGCCGCGCGCCAGATCCGCGATGCCGCACCAAACATGCCCATCATCTACTGCACCGCCTACACCGACCCCGGCACCAGGTCCCAGGCCGCCCAGACCAACCCCAAGGCCTTCATGGGCAAGCCGCTCAACTACACCGAGCTCAAGACCCTCATCGACGACCTGGGATGAACAGGAGCGCGCCGCCGTCGCAACAGGCCCTGGCGGCCCCGCTCCCTGTCGCGCTCCTGGGGCGCACCTTGGCCCTCGCGCTGGCCGTCGCCCTCTTTTCACCCTGCGCTCCGGCCCTGGCCTCAGGCGCTCTGCCCTGGCTGGCTCCCGGTCAGCAGGACAACGCCAGCGCCACCGGTTCCAACGCCACCACCGCCGCGAGCCGGGCCGCGCCGGGCAAGCCCGCTGTTCAGCCAGCCGCCCCGGCCACCTCTACGGCCGACGCTGCGGCCAAGGCCCAGATCGAGGTGCTGCGCCAGTATTTCCGCCGCCAGCTGACCCTGGCCGAGGACTTCCCGGAGGTCTTCTCGCGCCGCGTCAAGGACAGCGAGACCATGGCCTTCATGACCATGTGCGAGATGCAGCGCAAACGCGGCCTGCTCGCGCGCTTCCGGACTGCGGAGGTGGATCTTTCGGGGCTGACGTTCACGCGCATGACGGCTGACCCGGACTTGGCGCGCATCCGCGTCACCGGCCGGTACAGCTTCGTCCTGGGGCCGAAGGCCCTCGTGACGATGGACCCGAAGGCCCAGGGGTCAAGGGAGCCAACGGCTCAGGAGAATGCTGGGGCCAGGGTCCACGAGACCCTGGAAGAGGATGCGTTGTTCGTGCTCTTGCCCGAGATGGGCCAATGGAAGATTTTTGAGCGCCGCGGGGACTGGCGGCCTTAAGCGCGGCTTCACGCCTTGCGTCACATGACCGCCCTGTCCTGAACCGTCCCCAGCCCAGCTTCACGACCAACACCCAGACGTTTGTCCTGGCCCTCGGCCTCGCCCCGGTCCTCGCTTTCAAGGCGCAGGGATTCGTCCAAGGCACGCGCCTCGGCCTCGCCCGGCTGCAGCAGGCTGCGCGGACCGGCCAGCACCACGCGATTGCGGCCATTGTTCTTGGCCACGTAGAGCGCCTGGTCGGCCAGAAGCACCAGGTCCTGGGACGTGCCGCCAGAAGCGAGGGAGGCCACGCCCACGCTCACCGTGATGTTCAGGCCCGCTTTCGAAGCACCGGCGCGGAACACGCGCTCGGCCACGCGCTGGCGCAGGCGCTCGGCCAATAACGCCGCCTGCTCGCGGCTGGTGTGCGGCAGGATCACCGCGAACTCTTCCCCGCCATAGCGCGCCGGATAGTCCGAGCTGCGCAGGCCCTCGCCCAGAAGCGCGGCCATGTCCCGCAACACCTCGTCCCCGGCCGGATGACCATGGATGTCATTGACCAGCTTGAAGTGGTCCAGGTCCACCAGGATCAGCGACAGCGGCTGATCATAGCGGCCGTGGCGCACGGCCTCGTCGGCCAGGCGCGACTCAAAGCTGCGGCGGTTGCCGATCTTGGTCAAACCATCGCGGTCGGCCTGGATCTTCACCTGATGGTAGAGCAGCGCGTTGCGCAAGGCCAGGGCCAGGTGGTTCACGCAGGCGTTCAAGGTCTGCACCTGATCCTTGGCCAGACGCAGATTCTTGACGGTCATGAGGGCCAGACAGCCGAAGTTCTCGCCGCCCACGGACAGGGGCAGGACCAAAAGCCGCCCGGCGCTGGGCGCGAGCACGGGCTTGTGCTTACGCTCCGGGGTCAGGCAGATCTGGCGGTACTCGGAAACCTTGGCCCCGGCCTTCTGCTCGGCGGCTTCGATGAGAGCCTGCTGCCACTCGTCGCTCTCCGGCGGGGAGAGCAGGCAGGGCATGTACAGCTCGGCCGAGAGGCCCGGGCCGTGCTCGGCGCGGGTCCAGAACGCGGCGGAGAGCGCCGTGATGGGCAGCAGGTAGCGCAGGTCGCTCCTGGCCTTGACCAGGATGGTGACCGGGTCGAGGGTGGCCGTGGCCCGTGAGAGCACGCGGTTCAGAAAGCTCAAGTGGTTGCTCTTGCGCACGAGCAGTTCGCGCTCCAGCGCGATCTCCTCGGTCTTGCGGCGCAGGTCGGCGGAGAGGGAGTCCATCTCGCGCAGGCGCAAGAGCGCGTCGCGCACCTTGAAGCGCGTGAGCGGGGCGCGCACGGCGGTGACAAAGCCCTCGGCCAGCACCTCCTCGGTCTCCAAAAGCTCGGCGTCCTCATCCAGAAGCAGGATGCGGCGCACGCCGTCGTCCTTGCCGCACGACTCGCGTCGGTTTTTTGGCAGGCTGGTCCAAATGCTCCAGGGCACCCAGGCGGCCTGGGTTTGGCCTTCGGAGCCACGCATCCAGGCCACGGCGTCGGGCGGCAAATTCCGCAGGGCGTAGCCCG
>MGTN01000163.1:28405-29886 GCA_001799475.1 Desulfovibrionales bacterium GWA2_65_9
CCCCCAGCCTCCCTGCGTCGCACCCGGCGAAAGGCCCGAGGTCCCTTGCAGATCCGCCCCCCCCTCTTTAAGTCCGGGCCTTTGACAAACCCTCCCAAGTATGGCTTTGTCCAGCAATGAAAAAGCCCGGAGTCTTCGGCACCCTGGACCCCTTCCTGGAGACCGGCCCCATCCTGGGCCGCAAGGTCGCCAACACCGGCTTCCTGCGCTTCCTGCTGGCGGCCGACCCCTTTGAAAGCTACCATTTCTTCCTGTCCGACAAGCCCCTGCGCGACTCGCTGACAGGCCTCCTGACTGACCTGGCGCCGGACATCGCCGGGCGCGGGGGCTTTGCCCTCATGGACCGCCGCGAGCTGCCCGCGCGCCTGGCCGCCACAGACTACGCCTGCTTCCACCAGTCCGACTGCATCCTGAACCCCACGCACATCGCCCGGCTGCGCAACGCCTACAGCCCGCGCCTGTTCCCCATCACCGGGCCCATCCACTCCCTGTCCTACCCGGACTATCCGGCGGCCTTCCTGCGCCACCTCTGGGCCGGGGCCACCCCGCAGGACTGCATCATCGCCACCTCCAGGGCCGGGCAGACAGCGGTGGAGGCCTTTTTCGCGCACCTGCGCCAGGCGTACAACCTGCCCGACACGCCCGGCCCGAGCCTGCGCCACATCCCGCTGGGCCTGGACCCCGAGGCCTTGGACACGCCGCTGCCCACAGCCCCAGCTGCAAGCGACGCCAAGCTGGCCCTGCGCCGCAAGCTCGGCCTGCCGGAGAAGCGCGCGCTGATCCTGGTGCTGGGCCGCATCTCGCACTCCTCCAAGATGGACGTGCTGCCACTGATCCGCGCCCTGGCGCGCCTTTTCGACGAGGGCCAGCCGCGCGACTCCGTGGCCCTGGTGCTGGCGGGCTGGGCCGAGGAGGGCGACGACTTTCCGCAGAGCCTGGTGGACCTGTCGGCCAAGGTGGGCCTGAGCACCTGCCTGGAGTTGCGCCCCGGCGAGCGCCGCAAGGCCGAACTGCTCAGCGCCTGCGACCTCTTCGTGTCCATTGCCGACAATCCCCAGGAGACCTTTGGCCTGACCCTGCTCGAAGCCCAGGCGGCCTGCCTGCCGGTCATCGCCTCGGACTACGACGGCTACCGCGACCTGGTGGCCCACGGCGTCACGGGCCTGCTCGTGCCCACCCTCGGGCCAAATCCGGGGTGTCCCGCGCCGACAGAGGCCGACGACATGCCCGATGACTTCATCGACCAGCTGGCGCCGCTGCTTTTCGACAACCAGTACCACCTGCTCTTGGCCCAGCGCACCGCGGTGGACGCCCCGGCCTTGGCCTCGGCCCTGCGCACGCTGCTCTCCGACCCAGGCCTGCGCCAACGCCTGGGCGCGGCTGGCCGCCAGCGCGTGGCCGCAGGCTTCCTCTGGCCGCAGGTCATCGCCCGGCATCTGGAACTCTGGGACGAGCTCACCAGTCTGCCCGGCCCGGACATC
>MGTN01000163.1:29947-31653 GCA_001799475.1 Desulfovibrionales bacterium GWA2_65_9
TCCTGGCGCGCAATGGCGAAACCGCTGCCCAGATCACCCTGCGCCTCATCGAACTGTGTCCCGGCCTCGCACCCGACCGCGCCGCCTTCCACATCCTCTGGGCCGTGAAACACGACCTGCTCCAAACGGCCGAGGAGGCCTGATGTCCAAGTCCATAATGCACCACGCCGCGCTCAAACACCGGGGCGGCGCAGTGCGCGTGGCCCGGCTGCTCCAGGCCGCGCAAATCGCCGCTGGCCTCGACTCGCGCTTCTCCTACGAAGTCGAGGAAAACGACCCCGAGGCCCTGGGCGCTGCCGCCGCGAATCAAGAGGCCAGCCCCCAGGCCGCCAACCCCCATATCGACGGCCAGCGCACCCACCCCGGAGCCCTGGCCCGGCGCGCGGCCGAGCTGCCCTACGACGGCGTGACGCACCTGCACACCAGCACCGACTGGCCGGCCATGCTGGAAGGCCTGCTGGACTCCAACACCGCCTCCGGGCTCATCATCACCCTGCACGACGCCACGCCGCTCACCGGCGGCTGCGCCTATCCGCTGGACTGCCCGCACTTCCCGGTCTGCGCCGATTCCTGCCCGCGCGGGTTCCCCCAGGCCCGCCTGCGCCAGTCCCACATCCGGCGCCTGATAAGCCGACTGCAACCACTGCTCGTCAGCCCGTCGGGCTGGCTGGCCGCCCTGGCCAAGGCCGCCCTGCCCGAAGCCATCCAGGTCGGGCTGTCCGTGCGCGTCATCCCCAACGGCGTGCCCTGGCCGGAAAGCCTGCCTGCCCGGCAAGAAGCCCGCGCGGCCCTGGGCATCGCGCCCGGCGTGCCTGTGGCGCTCTTCGCGGCCCATGGCGGCGAGCGTGCGGCGTACAAGTCCGGCGAGGCCTGGCCGGACCACTGGGCGCGCATCGCCAGCCGCGTGCCCGGAGCCCTGGGCTTTGCCGTGGGCGGAGACGAGGCCTCGACGCAGGACGGCCTGACCATCTGGCCCTACCTGGACCGCGCCAGACTCGCCCTGCTCATGCGCGCGGCAGACTGCCTGGTGTATCCGACCCTGGCCGACAACCACCCCCTCGTGCTCCTTGAGGCCGCGGCGTGCGAACTGCCCGTGGCCAGCTTCAGCGTAGGCGGCGTGCCGGAGATCATCCGTCACGGGGAAACCGGCCGCCAGGGCGAGACCGGCCTCCTGGCCGCACCCGGCGACCTGGGCGCGCTCATCGACCACGCCGTGAGCCTGCTGACCACGCCCGCCCTGGCCCGCACCCTGGGCCGCGCCGCCCGCGACCAGGGCGGCAAGCGCTTCCGCGTGGAGCGCATGGCCGCAGACTACCAGAAGCTGTTGGGGAAATAGCCTCCGGCGGTCGGGGGCAGCGGCCCCCGAACCCCCATTTTGCGCCGAAGGGGCTGTTTCAGGAGGAACCTGAAACAGCCCCTTCGGCTTGTGTGGGTCAAATCCTGTCAATAGGGAATTTTTGTCCTTTTAGCGGCCAAAACGGGTGATTTTTGTCCTGGGCCAAAAGCCCATGCTATATTCCATTGATAGACAATCGGAGGTCGGATATGGAAACTGAAAGCACGGACAATCAAATGTGGACCAGGGTGAGCGAGGACGGCAAGCACGCCGCAGCCGGAATGAGCCTGGGTTCGGGCGGCGGCACGAAGACCGGCGCGGGCGGGAAGCCGCAGCCCTACGGCTGGCACGGGTATTATGGCGAAACGGG
>MGTN01000163.1:31670-46871 GCA_001799475.1 Desulfovibrionales bacterium GWA2_65_9
GCCCGGTGCACCGGGGCAAGGTCACGCCGCCGTATGAGGTACGCGGGAAGGTGACGCCGCCCGCCCAGAAGGGCACGGTGGCCCCGCCCCCGCCAGCGCCACTGAACAAGGGCGGCAGGGTAGGCGTCTCGACGAAGAACGATGTTCCTGGCAGGCAGGGGCCAGATCCAGAGGCCCTGAACCCTGAAGCCCGTAAGCAGATGCAGAGCGTGCTGGATAAGGCCCCTGGCGCACAGGACGTCAACATGAATAGCGGATACCGTTCCGGCGAGAAAGGGCCACATGGCGAGGGCCAGGCGGCGGATATCAACCGGATCAACGGCCAGAAGGTTTCCGATGCCAACAACCCCAACGTGCCCGTAGAACAGCGCGAGGTGATGCGTGAACGCCTGGATGAAATCAAGGCCGCTGCAGAGGGAAATGAAAATGTTGAGGCCTACCTTGGTCCCAATGGCGGCTTTTTCAGGAGAGCAGACGGGAAAATCGGTCGGAGCACAACCCCGGAGGAGGACGAAGCCCATCAGAATCACGTTCACATCACCATCCGCAAGCCTCCACTCTTTAGGCAGTAACCGCATGAGAACATACCTGTTCGCGTTGTTTATGCTCCTGCTCTGCGCCTCCACCCCGGCCTTGGCCCAGGAGCCACCCCCTGCCCTGGACGAGACCACGCGGAACATCCTCTGCTTCGGCCTGTGCGAGCGCATAGGCGACCGGGCCTTTCGGAACATCGTGCGCATCTTCACCGCCCCGGAGCCAGGGCCGCTCAACCCCAAGGGCATGCGGCTCTATGTGGGCTTTGTCGAATCCGAGTATAACGCGGGCAAGCGGCAGGTGCTGTATCGCGGTCCCCTGGCCCAGGATTGGGAGCGGCCCCGAACACCCGAAACGCTGAAGGGAGTCCCCTCAGACAAGCGCCCCTTACGCTACTGGATCAGCCGCCGGTACCTTGAGCCAGGCGGAAAGGAGCAACGCGACACGGCTGAGATCGACCTGGAGGCAAGGCCGCCAGTGGTGCGCTACCTCCAGCGCGACCCCGGCAAGCCACCGCGCGAGGTCGAGGAGCCTCTTGTGCCGCAGCCGTTGACGCCCTCCGCGCGCCTGCTGCTGCGCAGCTTCCCATCCCCAACCCCCAAAACCGACGCGCTTACCCTGCGGCCACTGGGCGTCATGGTGGAGGGAGAATACAACACCAGCGATAACGCCAAGACTCCCTGGCCCGAGAACCCCCAGTATTACGTTATTTCCAGCAATGACGGAAAACAATGTGCCCTCCATGCCCTGCCTAAGAGCAGCGGCTGGATGCATGAGCGCCTGCTACACGCCGTGTCGCCGAAGGACATGAACGGGAGCTTTGTTCTGGAAATCATTGAGAGCTACCTGCCGACGGATGCAAAAACCCCAAAGCATACACGGAACCGCCGCCTGCGCGTCACCTTGAGCCTGAAGGACATACGCTCGGAGGTCGTGGACGATGGGCTGCACTTCGACGTAGAGCACGACATCTACTACATCCCATAGCGGGCAGGAAATACGCAACCAGCCCCAAACAGCAAAACAACGGCCCGGCCCCCCACATCAGGGGAAGCCGGGCCGTTCGTTATTCTAAAGGGCCGTTGCGGTTCGTCGGGCCAAACTTCGCCGGGCTAAACCTTGTCCTTGCGCTCCAGCTTCTTCAGGGGCAGGGCCACCGTGGCGGCTCCAGGGGTGGCGGCGACCATCTGGCAGGCGTTGCTGCAGGCCAGCTTGCCGTCCACGCCGGTGATGGCGCCGGGGATAATGCCGGGCACCACCGAGATCAAGGACAGCGCCAGCGACGCCAGGTACGGGGTCGACTGCACGAGCAGGATCACGGCCCAGGTCAGAATGTCCGGGTTCTCCGTGCCGTAGCGGGCGACAACGCCGGCGGCGGCCAGCCACAACAGGGCCAGGATCATCAGTTCCTCACGGGCCATGAGCAGGCCGCGCACCACGGCGCAGCGCTCCTCGCACTTGGGCGTGCGCAGAAACGGCTTCTTGGAGGTGAACACGCCCTGGAAGATGGCCTTGGCAATGGTGTGCGTCAGCGCCAGGCCGGCGATGGCCGCGCCGATGCGCTCCCACACGCCGCACTTCACGCGGGTCTGGTACAGCCACATGAAGTGGAACAGCTTGAACAGGAACGCGCCCAGCGGCGGCAAGAGGAAGATAGACAGCGGCGTGCCGAAGTAGCGCGGCAAGACCAGCATGCCGAGCGACCAGAACAGGCTGACCACCAGCACGGCGATCTGCGTGGCGTCGGCAAACCAGGGCAGCCAGCCGGCGATGAAGTGGTACTTCTGGCCCAGGTCCAGCGACGTGGTCTTGTTCCAGGGCAGCAGCTGGCGCCAGTGGCGCTTCAATATCTGCACCGCGCCGTAGGCCCAGCGGAAGCGCTGGCGCTTGAACCCGGCGTAGGTGTCCGGCGTCAGGCCCTGGCCGAAGCTCTCGGGCACGTAGATGGCCTGGTAGCCGCGCTCGATGACCTTGAGGCCGAGCTCGGCGTCCTCGCAGATGCACCACTCGCCCCAGCCGCCCACTTCCTCGAGCACGGCCTTGCGGATCATGGTCATGGTGCCATGCTGGATGATGGCGTTGCGCTCGTTTCTGTGCACCATGCCGATGCGGAAGAAGCCGTCGTATTCCCAGGCGCACACGGTCTTGTACGGGTCGCCAGCCCACTCGCGGTGGTCCTGGGGACTCTGCACGATGGCGATGTCCGGCTTCTCGAAGTACGGGGTGAGCGACCGGAGCCACGAGGGCCGCACCTGATAGTCGGAGTCGACCACGGCGATGACCCGGGCGTCCTGCGCGGTCTCCTTCAGGGCGAAGTTGAGCGCGCCAGCCTTGTACCCCGGCCATTCCTCAAGATGGAAGAAGCGGAAGCGCGAGCCAAGCTTGGCGCAGTGCTCCTGAAGCGGCTTCCACAGGGCCGGGTCGGTGGTGTTGTTGTCGACCAGGAGCACCTCGAAGTTCGGGTAGTCCAGCGCCGCCAGCGAGTTCATGGTGGCGATGACCATGTCCGGCGGTTCCTTGCAGCAGGCCACGTGGATGGACACCTTGGGCAGCCCGGCGTCCAGGTCGTGGCGCAGGGGGAAGAAGCGGCGGCGCAGGCCTTCGGGCCAGAGCATCTCGCTCATCTCGTAGCCGTTGATCAGCACCACGGCGAGCAGGCCGATCTGCATGGGCAGCAAGATGGCCCAGGCCGCAGTCTCGGCGGGCAGAAACTCGATGGTGATGGGCGTAAAGGCGATCCAGACCAGCGAGCTGGTGACCGTCTGCAACAGGAGCGAAAAGAACAGCCGCCCGGAAAAGGGCTGGGTGCGGCGCTTGATGAGGAAGAAGAGCATGGGGATGAGGGCCAGCATGGACACGGCGCACTGCACGGGCCACAGGGTGTCCTCGAGGATCACGCCGACAAGCGGGATCTTGAGCGTGCGGTCCACGGTCCAGATGCCCCAGTGCGCGCCCACGACGCCTTCCAGCGGGCGCTTCCAGGGCTGGTCAAAGGCTTCCATGACGCAGTAGTCAATGTTCTGCTGGGCGGCCAGGTTCATGAACTGGCGCAGGAACTTGGCCTCGTTGGCGATGCTGGCCTTGGCCTTGCCCCAGCGCTCGCCGTTGCTCGGCCAGCCGATTTCGGCCACCAGCACGTGCTTGTTCGGGAAGGCCTCGACGACCTGCTTGTAGCGCTTCATGCTCCACTCGATGGCCTTTTCCTCGGGGACGCGCTCCCAGTAGGGCAGGATGTGGATGGAGATGAAGTCGACGTTCTCGGCCAGCTTGGGGTTGTTGATCCAGACGTGCCAGGGCTCGGCGGTGCTGACCTCAACGTGCGGGGCGGCCGCCTTGACGCGGCGGATGTACTCCGAGAGCTGATTGATGGTGAAGTCGCCGCGCAGGATGCTCTCGTTGCCCACGAAGACGCGGGTGATGTTCTTGTGCTCCTGGAGGTTCTTGATCAGCCCATTGATCTCCTGCTCGTTGCGCTTGAGGCGCTTGTCGAGCCAGGCACCGGCCATGACGGGCATGCCGTGCTTCTCGGCCAGGGCCGGGATGAGCTCCATGCCGTCCAGGGAAGAATAGGTGCGGATGGCCCCGGCCTTGCCCTTGAGGAAGACGATGTCCTCCTCAATCTGCTTCGGCGTGGGGAACTTGTTGACCAGCGGGTCCTGGTCGGCGCGATACGGGCTGAAGGAAACGGCCTTGACCTGGCCGGTGAAATCGAGCTGCGGGTCGGCCGGACGGTTGAAGAAGGCCCAGAGGCCCAGGTTCGCAACCACGACGATGAGCACGATGAGTGCGTTCTTGCGCATAGTGCCGCCAACTCCAGGGATGGCGCGTTCGGCTAAAGTTCGTTTACTCCCCGGCGGCGCGGTGTCTCCCCCGCGTGTCGCCGTTGGCCGCCTCGCGGCCCGTGCAACCCTTCCCACCCCACAAAAGCAGCGGCCCGGTGGGCCGCCTTGGCGCGCGTTGACCCTGCACCTGCCGTGCTCGTCAACCCATTCGTCCACGCGGGGCAGCCAATACTGCATCCGGCCGGTCCAGGCAAGCCGCCTTCCGTCTCCGGCTCGTGCGCACAAGGCAAGAGTGTACCTTTTGTGCGCACCTCGGCTTTTGAAACGCCCGCGCGAGCGTGTCTGCCCATACAAAAAGCAAGGCCCGTGCCAAAGGCAACACACTTGAATTACAGCGCTAAACCGGCATACGTAGTGCGCAGAAAAATATTCATGTATAATATTTGCGCACTCTCCGGTCAAGGAGTTTTGGCCGCCGCATGGGCCACTTGACGCGTCACGGCTTCACACCGGGCAGGAAATGAGGCACAAGCATCGAGCGAGGCGATACATGAATCAGGCCATTTGGATTTGGACGGCGCTGGCCGCACTGGCAGCCCTGGCCGGGCTCTCTGCGGCCTGGTGGGGACGCTCGCGCTTCGTGCGCGGACGCCGGGCCGTCATCGCCGTGGCCGCCTTCCTCGTTGTGGGCGCGGTGGGCGGCTTCCTGGCGCGCGAACCGCTGACCCAAAGCATTCGCCAGGACTACGCCAGCGCCCGTACCGAAGACATCTTCCGCACCGAAGGCCTGCTGCGGGCCCTGGCCGAAGCCGAACCCGAACAGGCCGAAATCCTGCGGGGGCGGCTGGCCAAGGCCCTGGCCGCCACCGGCGACGCCGACGAACGCCAAGCCGTGGAGCAACGCCTGCGGGACGAGGCCACGGGCCTGGCCCTGGCCACCGGGTTCGCCCGCCTGGGCAATGCCTCGGACGAGGCCGCCGCACGCCTGGCCGAGGCCCTGCTGGGCGCCCTGAAGGAGCTCTCCGCCACGGATGCCACCCTCTGCCTGGGGCTGCTGCACCCGGCCGCGCAAACCCCGGTCCAGGCCGCAACCCTGGCCCGCCTGCGCGGAAGCGTACGCACGAAACTCGACGCCGCCCTGGCCCTGGTGCTGGCCTCAAGCTCGCTCAAGCCGCAGCTCGCGCCGTTGCCTGCCAAGGCCGACGCCGCCCTGGCCGACATGTTCGGCGAAAACCTGCCCGCCTTCCAGCAAACCTACGGCGAACCCAAACAGGTCCAGGCCTTGTTCGAGGCCCTCAGCAACCCGGCCCAGGCCGCACGCGTCGCGCCCGACACCCTCTGCGCCTTCGCCCAAGACCTGCTGCGCGCACTTTTGCGCATGCCCCCGGCCGAACGCGGCCCTGGCCTGCGGCGCCTGCTGGGCACATAAGCAACGGCCTCCGACGGGGTCCTGGGCCGCCGCACCTGGACCCGCAACAAGGACGAACTCGCCCCCCCCCATTTTGCGCAAACCCGAAAGGCGCCAGGGGGGAATTCCCCATGCACCCCTTCGGCATCGGGCCGCTGGCTCTCCCTTTTTGCGAGGTTGCCTCAAAGCATCTGACGAACGTAGCCCGGCACCTCCGCCAGCGGCATGGGACGCGAGAACAGGTACCCCTGCCCCAGGTCGCAACCCATCTTCTTGAGCACCAGCTGTTGCTCGCTGGTCTCGATGCCCTCGGCCACGGTCTTGAGATGCAGGCTGCGGGCCAGGGTGATGATGGCGCGGATGATCTCGCGGTCCTCGTCACTTTCCATGATCCGGCGCACGAAACTCATGTCGATTTTCAACCGGTCCAGAGGCAGCTTTTGCAGGGCGCTCATGGATGAATAGCCTGTGCCGAAGTCGTCGATGGCGATGCCCATGCCCTTTTCCTTGAGGCGTGCCAGCATGTTGGCCGAGGCTTCAGGGTACTTCATGATCGAGGACTCGGTTATCTCCAGCACCAGCGCGGGGGGCGGCAGGCCGTTATCCGCCAGCGCCTGCTCGATCTGCTCCGCCAGCCCCCAGCGCGAAAATTGCCGGGGCGAGATGTTCACGGACACGGTCAAGCCCTCAACTCCAGATTGCGCGCGCAGCAGAGCGGCCATGTCTTTGCAAGCCCGCGCCACGGCAAACTGTCCCAATTCGAAGATGAGGCCGGATTTCTCGGCCAGGGGGATGAACTCGACGGGCCGGATCAGGCCCCGCTGGGGATGCTCCCAGCGCATGAGCGCCTCAAAGCCAGACAGCCGGTTGGTTTCCAGGCACACCAGGGGCTGATAGACCAGGAAAAACTCCCCGGCATCAAGCCCACGCCGCATATCGCTTTGGAGGCTCATCGTCTGGATGGCGGTTTTGTGCATTTTGGGCCTGTAGACCACGACCAGATTCCTGCCGCGCTGCTTTGCGCCATGCAAGGCGATGTTCGCATTGCGCAGCAGGTCTTCCGGCTGGTTGCCCGGCACTGGGGCATAGGCCACCCCGAAGCTCGCCTCGATCTGGAAGTTCTGGTTCCCGATGCCTATCGACACCGCAAGACTCTTGCGGATGCGCTTGATGGTCTGCATGACCTGGGCCGGACTCAACTCCTCAAGCACGAGGATGAATTCGTCGCCGCCATAGCGGCACACGGTGTCGATCTTGCGCGTGCAGGCCAAAAGACGCTGGGCGACCTCGCGCAGCAGCAGGTCCCCGGCCTCATGGCCCAGGCTGTCGTTGATCATCTTGAACCGGTCCAGGTCGATGAACACAATGCCGAACTGGACACCCTCCTTGCGCAGGGCGCGCTCGTTGGCCTGGGCGATGCGGTCCAGGCACAGCGTGCGGTTGGCCAGGCCGGTGAGCGGGTCGTGCAGGGCGCGGAAGAGCAGTTGCTCCTCCAGTTGCTTGCGCTCCGTGATGTCGAAGAAGATGGCCGAGATCCCATCGTTGCTCCAGGGGGCGATGGAAATGGAAAGATGGATTCCCTTGGTGCTGAGGTATGTCTCGAACTGCGCGGGCTCGGCTGAAAGCGCCACGGTGGAGAACTTGCCAAGAAACAGATCCTCATCGTTGCCGTAGGCCTCCGTGACCGGCAGGCCGACCACGTCCTCGGCGCGCAGATCGAGAATCTTTTCAAAGCTGCGGTTGACAGCCTCGATCCGGTAGTCGATCACCTCTCCGCAGGCGTCCCGAATCGGAGAATGCAGCGCCGCGCCTTCCGTCATGTTGTCGAAGAGCGAGTGGAACCGCCGGGCGCTTTCCTGGAGTTCAATTTCTGCCTGTTTGCGCTCGGTGATGTCGTGGAAAATGCCCCCAACGCCAAGCACGCGGCCATCCGCATCGAGCCTGAGCCAGGAGGAGATGGCCACGTGGACAGGCGTTCCGTCCTTGCGTTTGAGCACGGCCTCATGGTCCCGGATCTCGCCGCGCTGCCGCAGAGCACCCATCATGTGGGTGCACTGCAACGGGAACATCCAGAACTGCTCCTGGGGCTTGCCCAGCATCTCCCCGGCAGAGGCGAAGCCGAGCAGCTTCACGCCCGAGGGGCTGATCATGTCGATCCTGCCCTCGCTGTCGATGCGGTAAAGCGCGTCCGTGCTGTTTTCGATGACTTCGCGGTACTTCTCCTCGCTCTCGCGCAGGGCTTCCTCGGCCTGCTTGCGTTCGGTGATGTCCTCCAGAGTGCCCGTGATGAAGGCCGGCTTGCCCTGCTCGTCCCGCTGCAGAGAGGCCGTGATGAAGCCGAGAAACCTGGAGCCGTCAAGACGCTTGAACTCACGCTCCATGCTCATCCCGTCAGGCGCGGCCAAAAGGGCTTCCAGGAAGATCTGGCGGTCCTCTGGATGGAGGTAGGTATCCTGGGCCAGATTGGTGATGCCTTCCAGCATATGCTGGCGGTCGGCATATCCAAGCATCCGAGCCAGGGTCGGATTGCCATCGGTGAGGCACCCCTCGAAGGTGCTGCGGAGGATGCCTACGCGGGCGCTGTTGAAAATGATCCGGTACTTCTCTTCACTCTCGCGCAAGGCCGACATCATGGCCCGAAGATCGGCGTTGACCTGCATCACCTCTTCAGAACTGACCCGCAGTGAGCGCTCCAGCATCTCCCGGTCATCGTCGGCCTGCGAATAGGTGTCGCTGACCATCTGCACAAAGCCAGGCAAGTCGTTGCAGGACTTGCTGTCGCAGCCGAGCTTCTTGAGCTGCCGAGCCAGGAGCCGGTGCAGGGCCATGGCTACTCCTCGGTGAAGGTGGTGATGGTCATCGTCTGGTTATGCAGCTCGCAGCGGCCGGTCTCCGCCAAAGGAGATATCTCCCCATAGGAGTAAAACCCTGCCAGCATGGCGTGTTCGCCCAGGATGTCCTGCACCGCCTCGGTTTCATCCTCCACCCGCTGCTTGAGAATGAGCTTGCGCCCCACGCAGCTGATGCACAGGGCGAGGTCGGCGCCAACACCGGAAACCTGAAGGCTCTGCTGGGCTGATGCACCCGCGCCATCCACCAGGCGGTCAAAATTGGCATACATGAGCGTGGCCCGGGAGCCCTCCGGAATGTCTCCGGCAAAGGTCATGGACTTGTCCTCTTCGTTCACGCTCAAAACGGTGCGGACCAGGCCGTTGCCGACAATTCCAGAGTGCTCCACGCTCAAAGGAAAGAGCAGGGCAGAGGCGGGCAACTCCGCAGCGTGCTTGCCCAGATATTTCTTGTAGAGGTCAAGCACGGGCTGCCCGTCGAGCTCGTAGAGGACGTTCCCCTGGGAGCGGGTGACCAGGCGTTTGGCTCCGAAGATATCCCAGCCGCCAACGGAACCCCAGCCGATGCGCAGCCGCGCACCGTAAAAGCCCAGGGCCGCCACGATCCCGCATTGGGCCGGGGCATCGGCCAAAATGAGTGTCTCCTTAAATCTTTCGCCATCGCCAGCCAGTCCTCCGGTGACCATCGTCTTTGGCGGCAGACCGGCTGTCAGGCCCTGCACCAGACGGGTACCGTTCACCATGAGCCCGTCGGACAGGACCAGCACGTGACGCAGTCCTTCCTTGTCCAGTCCCGCAGCCAGGCGAGCACCAACGGCCCCGCTGTCTTCACCCGGCTCAATGGCTGTGCTGACCAGCGCGACACGGGTCTCGGCGAAGCTCACGGCTGTGACCGTGACGCTCCCCTCCAGCACCTGCGTGCCCGCGATCTCCCCGGCTGTGGTGCAGCCCAAAAGGCAGGCCTGGGGATACATGGCCCGAATCCGAGGAAACAGCGCCGGATCGCGCAGGCGATCCGTGGCCCCGAACACAAAGGCCAGCGCGGCCTCTTCACCAAGGCCGGGTGGCCGGTCCCAGTCCATCCCTTTTCGCCCAACGAGTTGTTCCGTTTTCATGCGCCCCCCTGGGTTCAATCTTCCCTGCGTGCAAATGAGGCCAGCCGTTGGCTCATTCCCTTGGATCGGGCAGGCTTACGCCGCAGATATCCCGCACCCCCGGCACAGAGGGCCTGCCCTTCTTCGCAATACGACGGCCAGCGGCTCAAGCATATATCTTTCGGCATGGCCCGACAACAGCCGACCCCTCCCGGCGAGAAAGGGCTGCCTGTAGGTTTGTCCGCACCGGAGGGGCTGATTGCTTCCATCCGAGCGGTACGCTGCGTCAAGGGCAATGGGCGCCCACCGCCGCCCAGGGGTCAACGGACCGTTATTTGTCCTTCCAGCGCTCACGGATCGCAATGATCTCTGCGGTGCGGCTAAAGAAGGCCTCCACCACCTGGGGATCGAACTGCGTGCCCGCGCCTTCACGGATGATCTGTTGGCACTTCTCTTCCGGGAAGGCCTGCTTGTAGGGCCGGTCGCTTGAGAGCGCGTCATAGACGTCCACCACGGCCACCAGGCGGGCCTCCAGCGGGATGGCGTCCCCAGCCAGACCAAAGGGGTAGCCCTTGCCGTCCCAGCGCTCGTGGTGGAACAGGGCCAATATTCTGGAGAGGCCAAGGAGCTCGGTGTCGACCAAGCCCCGTGCCGAGTCGGGGTTCGAGCAGAGTTGGTGGGCCTCGTCCTTGCTGGTCAGCGGCCCCAGAATCTCACAGCCGTACATGCAGTGCAGCTGCATGACCAGAAACTCGGACCCGGTGAACTTGCCCGGCTTGAGCAGGATATCATCAGGGATGCCGATCTTGCCCACGTCGTGCAGGGGGGCGCATTCGCGCAGCATCTCGCAGCGGTCCTCGGACAGACCCACGGCCTGGGCAAGCAGGGCGCTGATCTCGCCCACGCGGATGACGTGCCGTCCGGTCTCGTTGTCCTTGTATTCCGCCGCGCGGCTTAAGCGCTGCATAACCTGGCGGCGCGTGGTCTCCAGTTCGGCGGTGCGCTCGCGCACCAGCTGCTCCAGGTTGGTCTGGTAGGCCCTGTTCTCGCGGATCAGCCGCGCCTTGTCCAAGGCCTTGTCCAGGGTGTAGTCGAGAATCTTGAAATTGTGCAGAGGCTTGGTGATAAAGTCCCAGGCGCCCAGGCGCATGGCCTTGAGCGCGTCCTCCACGATGCCAACGCCGGAGAGCACGATGATCGGCAGCTCCTTTGTTCTGGCCACGGCCTCCTGGATAAACGAGTAGCCGTCCATCACCGGCATGTTCAGGTCCACGATGACGGCCTCAAGGTTCTGAAGGTTCTGGTCCAGAATCTCCAGGCCCTCCTTGCCGTTGGCGGCCGCCAGCGTGTCGTAATCAAGCTCCTCAAGATAGTCGCAGAGTGAACGGCGCAGGGCGGATTCGTCATCAATGACCAGGATGGACATGAGCTAGCTCCTCCTTTCCTTGATGAGCGTCCGGACACGCGTCACTATTTCGGCCATGTCAACGGGCTTGTAGAACACGTCCGCCTCGACCATGCCCAGGTCCTGTAGGGCGCGGGGCAAGGAGAATTCCCCAGAGCCCGTATGCACGATGAAATGCCAGCTGAGCTTTGCTGCCGCAGCACTCTCAATGAAGTCTGTTCCGTTCATGCCCGGCAAGCGCAAGTCCACCACGCAGAGCGCCGCAGACCGTTGCCGGAGCATTTCAAGGGCTTCTTCGCCTGAGCGCGCGCCGCGCAGTTCGAACTCATCGAACTCCTTGAACTCGCTCAAATAGTCCAGGAGCATCTCGCGGACCCGCTCCTCGTCGTCGAGAACGAGTATGGTCTGCTTGGGCTCAGGCATGGCTGCCCTCCGGATTCTCTGCGGGCAGTTCGATGAAGAAGGTGGCGCCTTTGCCAGGGGCAGAAGAAAGCCACATCCGGCCCCCGTGGCCCTTGGTGATGATGAAGAAGGACACAGACAGGCCGAGCCCCGTACCAACGCCCGGCGGCTTGGTGGTGAAGAAGGGCTCAAGAACCTTGCGCTGCACCTCCTCGTCCATGCCCGGGCCGTTGTCCGCCACCTCGATGCGCACGCCAGCGTCCACGGCGCGCAGCCGGATGTCGATCCTGGGGTTCACCGTGGGGGGAGTGGCCATGGCCATCGCCTGGGCCGCATTGCGCAGGAGGTTCAGAATGACCTGCTCTATCTCCGTTTCCGTGCAGCCGCATCGGGGGAGGTTATCGCCCACGTCCAGCACTATCTCAATGTTCTTGAAGTCAAAAGACTTCTTGAGGTCGTAGTCGGATGAGGCCAGGAAGACGGATTGCTCAACAATCTTGGGCAGGTTGCACATCTGGCGCTTGGACTCGCTACGGCGGCTAAAGTTGAGCATGTTGCGGATGATGCCCGAGGCGCGCTGGGCTGCAGCCTGGATATCCTCCAGGTACACGCCGACCTTGCGGTCCTGGAGGTATTGCTGCAGCAGGTTCATGTCCAGGCCCAGGTCGGCGGCTGCCTTCTTGTTCTTCTCGTGGGTCGGATCGGTGCGCATGAGCAGGTGCTGCACGGCCTGGTGCACGATGCCCAGCGGGTTGTTGATCTCGTGCGCGATGCCCGCAGCCAGGCTGCCCAAAGACATCATCTTCTCGGACTGGATGAGCACCTCCTGCATTTTGCGCTCTTCGGTGATGTCGTGGATGATGTTGACGTAGCACTGCTCTCCGGCGATGGCCACGAGCTGGGCCGAGCTGACCACGCGACGCACGGTGCCGTCTTTGCGCCGCAGCAGGAACTCGAAGTCCTTGACGTGGCCGTCGGATTGAAGCCGCTTCAGGAATTCGTCGCGCATTCCTGGGTCGTCCCAGATGCAGAGTTCCTTGGCCGAGCGGCCAACGGCCTCCTCCCGGGGGTAGCCGGTGATGGTTTCGAAGGTGGCGTTGGCGGCGATGCGCATGGAATCTCTGAGGCGCACGAAACTGATGCATTCCGGGGCCATCTCGAAGATGCGCGAGAACTTTTCCTCGCTCTGGCGCAAGGCCTCCTCAGCCTGCTTGCGCTCGGTGATGTCGCGGGAGAAGCTGGCCAGCTGCCGGGGTACACCATCGGAGTCCAGAATGGGGTAGATGGTGATGAAATAATAGGCCCCGTCGCGCAACTCCTCGTAGGTGCTGGGGGTTTTTGTGCGCACTGTCTCCATGGTCTGGCTTCTGCGAAGGTTGGCGGAATCGGGGGGGAGGAAGTCGTAGATGCAGCGGCCGATCATGTCTTCCGGGTGCAGGTTGCGCCGCTGCGCACCGTGCTCGTTGATGGCCAGGATGACGCCCCCGCAGTCCATGAGGATAGCCGAGTCCGAGGTGGCATTGAACAATGCGCGGATGTGCGCTTCGCTCTGGCGCAAGGCCTCCTCTGCTTGCTTGCGCTCGGTAATGTCGCGGAAGATGCCCTCCACGCCCAGGATGTTGCCCGCCGCGTCGCGGTAGAAGCTGGCCGTGATGGCCGCCAGCACGGGCGAGCCGTTCTTGCGCCGGAGCAGTATCTCATGGTCGTACACGACGCCTCCGGCCTGGAGCTTGGCCAGGAGCGCCGTGCGCTCGGAGGGTGCCATGTAGAACGAGCTGATGGGCTGGCCCAGCACCTCGTCCATGGATTCTGCGCCATACATGCGCAGCCCCGACGGGCTGAGCATGATCAACCCGCCTTCTGCGTCGGTGCGGAAGTAAACGTCCTGCATGTTCTGGATCACCGAGCGGTATATTTCTTCACTCGCGCGCAGCTCCTCCTGCACGTCCTTGAGCTTCTGAATGTCCAGATTCAGGCCCACGATGCGCGTGGGTCTGCCGCTTTCGTCCCAGGCGATGGCCCGGCCCTTGCCCAGCACCCAGCGGTAGCTGCCATCGGCTTGGCGCATGCGGTACTCGGCCTCGAACAGGCCCTGGCCGCCGGAGTTGATGTAGCCCATGAGGGTGTGGTCGGTGCTGGTCCGGTCCTCGGGGTGCAAGAGCCCGATCCACCCGGCAAAGGTGGCCTCCACTGCGCCCGGCTCAAGGCCCAGCATGGCGAACCACTGGTCGCTGAAATAAGCCTGGCCCGTAGCCGGGTAGAAGTCCCACACGCCGGAGTTGGTTGCCTCGGTGGCCAGGCCCAGGCGCTCGGTCTGTTCCAGCAGCTCCTGCTGGGCCTTGCGCAGGCTCTCCACCTTTTCGTTCAGCCTGCGCTTGAGGAGATAGCTGATGCCCGCAAGGCACAGGAGCAGCAAGACCACAAACAGGGCCGCCAGCTTCAGCAGGCGCATGGTCTCCGGGCTCAGCATGCCTTCGCCGGAGAGGGATATCCAGCGCTTGCGCGAAGCCTCGATGTCTTCGCTGGATATCTCGGACAGGGCCTTCTGCACGGCGCTATAAAGCAGGGGGTACTTGCGGCTCACGCCAATGCTCAAGCGGTAGGAGTAGTCCGTGGCGCCCGCCACACGCAGGTTGGTCAGGGTGTCCTTCTCGATGTAGTAGGAGGCGCTGGCGAGGTTCTCCACAAAGGCGTCCAGGACGCCGAAGGATACCGAGCGCAGGCCCTCCTGCACGTTGCTCACCGGCACCACGGTGAAGCGGCCACGGGCGGAGTCGCGCACATAGGCCTCCGAGGCGTAGCCCGAGACCACCCCGACACGCCGCCCGTAGAGGTCGCTCCAGTCGACAGTGCCGGCGAAGGCCTTGGCGGTGGTGATGATGACCAGGGGCAGGGAAATATACGCGGCCGTGAAATAGGCGTAGCGCTCTCGGTCAGGCATGCGGATGATCTCGGCGCAGAGGTGCGTGTCGCCGCTCTCCAAGCTGGCCAACTGGTCGTTCCAATCGTCGCTGGGATTCTTCTGGAAGGTAACACCGAGCAATTTCTCGATCTTGGCGACAATGTCTGCGCTTAACCCCGTGTACTTGCCATCCTTGGTGCGGAACTCAAGGGGCGGAAAGTTGGCCTCGTAGGTCAGGACGATGCTGTCCCGGTTCTCGTCCAGCCATTTGCGCTCCTCTGCGGACAGGCCCACAAAGGGTCTATCGGCTGCATCCAGGCTTGCGCCCGCATAGAGGGTGGTGATCAGCAGGGCGCCCAGGAGGGAAAAGAGGACAGATTTGCGCACGCGCACCTCCACGAGCAGCCATGCTGACACCTTTAAGAAGTCTCATAGCACTACCATGGTGGAAGAATCTTTGGCAAGTGGGGGAAAATACGCTGCGTATTCTTTGGGGAGATATCCCGACGGATCCGCCCTGGAGTTGGACAGGGGAACGCCGACGTCCGCGATGCACCCGGTGGCGGAATACTGGCGCACGTTGGGCCAGCAACAACGAGATACGGCCCTTCAGCACCCCTGAAGCGTGTGGGTGTACCCCTTGGACCTTGCGCCTTGCGGTCCCACGGCCTCTTTGTGCTGAAAGGGCCTTTGCCCCCCCCGGAAGGGGGCCAACCGCGCGCGGGTTTTGGGCGTCTCCGCTCAAAACCCGCGCGCATTGCCAGGGCAGAGCCAAGCCGAGGCCTGGGTCTTCGCCGCCAAGGTCCAGCCCATATGAGGGGGTCC
>MGTN01000163.1:46884-49175 GCA_001799475.1 Desulfovibrionales bacterium GWA2_65_9
CCGTGGGCTTCAGCTCGACGCGCCGGTATTCGCGGCCGTCGGCGGTTCTGGTCATCAGGCCGCAGTCGATGAGCCCGCGCCGCAAAAGCGCATGGTCGCCGAAGCTGTGCAGCGTGTTCAGGAGGTCGTTGAGCTGCGCCTCGCTGAAGGTTTGCCGGGCCGGGATGCGCGCCCAGATCACCCACAGGCAGGATTCCTCCATGCCGCGCTTGCCGGGCCAGCGCAGGAGCAGCCCTTTGCTGTCAAAGAGCCGCACCAGCCGCGTCAGCCGGGCCGGGTTCACGGGCTCAGGCAGCGGCTGGGCCGGAACAGGCTGCATGACATGCAGGGCGCTGGCGCGCAGGTGTTGGAAGTTCTTGTGGCCGCTGGAGCGCGCCAGCATATTCAGCAGTTTGACATGACCGGGGGTGCGTCCGCAATCGGCCAGCTGGCTGCCGAGCGCGCGCGCGAACGCAGAGATGTCGCCCACATGAAGGGGCAGGAGGGTCTTCGACATGACGTATCCTCACACGCGCCTGATCCGCAAAGGGATCGCCGGTGGTCGCCGACTTCCGACTCGGCACGGGAATACGGTGTCGAGAGGATGGGAAAGGGCAGGTTTAGCTCCCCTCGCGGGGCGGCGACGCCTGGGTGAACTGCCGACCAGCGCCAATAATAGGCCAAGCACGTACGGATGGCAATCACTAGATGTTGCGGCCTCCGGGCCGGAAGGCACGCCTCGGCTCCCCTCATGCAGGCTTGGCCGGTCGCGCCGCGTACCGGGGAGTCCAGCGGGCCTCAGGCTCTCTGGTTGGGGTACAGGAGGCAAAGCCCCTGGCCGCCGGAGGCATATTCGCTCCCGTCTTACCTTCTCCGTGCGCCCAGGCCGATGCCCACGAGGGTGGCGGCCACGCCGACGAGCTCGGCCAGGCCGACGGGCCGGGCAAAGATGGTCAGGTCCCAGACGTAGGCCAGCACGGGCTGGAGCAGCAGGATGAGTCCGGCCAGCGACATGCGTGTCTCGCGCAGGCCCCGGCTGATGAGCACCCAGCCGATGAACTGCGAGGTGACGCCGTAGCCAGCCATGAGCAAGAGCGGCATGCCGGGGTCGAGCGCCAGGGTGTCGCCGCGCAGGAGGATAATCGGCGCGAGCAGGACCGCAGTCAGGAGCGAGTTGGCGGTCATGGCGGCCAGTTGCGAGCCCTCGCCGCACTCGGCCAGGGAGCGGTTGAGGGTCAGGATGAACCCGGCGTAGAACACGCCGGTCAGCAGGCCGAAGCCGACGCCGAGCTGGAAGTTTGTTCCGGCGCTGGCCCAGGCCGGGGCGACGATGGCGAAGAGCCCGCCCATGGCCAGGGCTATCCCGGCGAAGAAGCGCAGGCCGGGCTTTTCGCGCAGGAACACGATGCCCCAGGCGGCCAGCAGGAAGACCTGGAAGTTGCCGAACAGCGTGGCCAGGCCAGGGCCGATGTACAGGATGGACAGGTGCCAGCAGAGCAGGTCTGCGGTGAAGAACACGGCGCAGGCCAGGGACCAGACGAGGCCGCTTTTCGGCATGTTCCAGACCTTGGAGCGCGGCTCGCGGCTGACCAGGCTGGCCAAAAACAGGCACAGCCCGCCGATGAGCACGCGGTGGAGGGCGGCCAGATCGCCGGAGATGCCGTAGGGCGCGGCCAGCTTCACGAACACGGGCGAGAAGCTGATGATGGCTGCGCCGAGGATGAGGTGCATCATACGAGGTGCATCATGAGGGCGGGGACTCCTTGGGGCGGACGTGCGCGGCCCAGGCCGGGGCCAGGGGCAGGCGTTCGGCGAGGCTGATGCCTGCGCGGGTGATTGTGGCGCGCCAGACCCAGGCCTCGACCCCGGCGCGGAGCGCCACGGCCAGGGCCTTGGCGTAGTCCGGGTCGATGGCCTCGGCCGGGGCGAAAGAGCCGCCGTCGGGCCGTTGCACCAGGAAGAACAGGGCCGCGCGGCAGCCTTCATGCACCAGCCGCGTCAGTTCCGCAAGGTGCTTGCGCCCGCGCTCGGTGGCCGCGTCTGGGAACTGGGCCTGGCCGCCCAGCACCAGCGTCACGTTCTTGCATTCGACGTACAGCGGCGGCAGGCTGCTGCCTTCTTCCGGGGTGATGAGCGCGTCCAGGCGGCTGTCTCCGGTCTTGGCCTCGCGGGCAAGGTGGGCGTAGCCCGTCGCCTCGGGCAGCAGGCCAGCGCGGAAGGCGGCCTCCAGCAGACGGTTCGGGGTCAGGGTGTTCACGCCCACCCAAACCGGGGCGCTTGCGTCAAGTCCGCCTGGCAGGGCCAGGGCGATA
>MGTN01000163.1:49196-51252 GCA_001799475.1 Desulfovibrionales bacterium GWA2_65_9
AGGGCCAGGGCCTCCAGCGTCCACTTGAGCACGCGGTCCGGGCCATTCTTCCTTGGAGGGGGGGCGGGCGAGAGCAGCGCGGGCGCGCCGGGCTTAAGCAGCCCGAGCATGGAACCGGTGTTGTTGGTGTGGGCGCGGAGTTCCGTCCCGCTCTGCGGGTCCGTGGTCACCATGGTGAAGCGCTTTTCGCGGCGGACAAGGCGGGCGATCGTGCAGCCGGGCGGAAAGGGCAGCAGCAGACGCCCGGAGGCGTCAGACATGGTGCGGCTCGCCGTCCTTGTCCTTGGGCTCCTGGCCCACCAGGCGCAGACCCTCGCCGGGATACACGCGGCGCTCCGACACAGGCGTCGGCCGCACGGGCCTCGGCCAGACGTCCGGCATGGGCTCCGAGCCCTCCTGCGCAAAGAGCGTGGGCTGGCTGTCGGCCATGACCGGGTTCCGGCCCAGGTCCACGCCCGCAACCGGCGCGCTGAACTCCACCGGGATGTTGTTGGGATCAAAGGAGTACAGCGAGTGGATGAAGCCGTGGTCGACCACCTCGGAAACCCAGAATCCGGCGGCGTCCAGGCGGTCGCGCAGATCCCAGAGGTCGTCCTCGCACTCCACGCCGAGCGAGATGTGATCGAAGGTGAACGGCCCCTTTACCGGCGCGCCGTGGTCCTTGTCCGGGCCGGGCTGGACGTCCGGCCACTCGAAGAAGGCGATCATGTCCTGCTTGGTAAGCTCGAAGAAATAGTGCCGGTAGCCGGGATGGCCCAGGCCCGCCACGAGGCGCAGGCCGAGCAGGTCGCGCCAGTAGCGGATGGTGCGGTCCATGTCGCCGGTGGCCAGGGCCAGGTGGTTGATGCCGGTGAAGCGCATGGGGGGTTCGCTCCTGTAGAGGGTGTGCCAGGTGGTCATGTGCCGCAGGCCAACGGGCCTTCAGCGTCTGCGGGAATTGCCCCGCCCCCCCTTGAGGGTTCGGGGGGACCTCTGGCCGCCGGAGACAACGCGTTGCCTGGCTCGTGCCGTGTCCTCAAAGAACATTTCTACTCCGGCTGGGCAGAAACCTCGCAAAGCCTGCGCCCCCGGCTGACGATCATCCCGACAAAAGACGAGGACGCGGCACTAGCGGGCAATCCAGAGGTTGAACTGCTGCCCATCGCCCATGGAAGTATTGCCGTGGATGATGTTGACGCTCTCGTAGGGCCGGATGAGCTCGGCGATGCGCCCTGCCTGGGCCTCATAGCCGCTGGCGGCGTAAAGTTTGCGGATGTGTCCGTGGTAGCTGTCGTTCTTTTTGAAGAAGACCATCTGGACCGTGACGCCCTGATCCCGGAGGGTGTGTTCGACCTTGTCGGCGGTGTCCTTCATGTCGTCGGTGTAGATGAGCCGCACCTTGAGGCCGGCCAGTTCCTGGCCCTGGCCGGGACCTTGGATCTGGGCCGGGCTGGCGGCGGCCGCGCTCTGGCTGGGCGGTTGGCCCAGGATGGCGGCCACCTCGCGCATCTGCCGCTGCCGCCAGAAGCCCAGCCGGAGCATTGAGCCGGGGCTGGCGCTGGCGACCTGGCGCACCAGGGTCTTGGGGCCGTCCAGGGCCTGGCCCTCCACGGCGAGGACCACGTCTCCGGCCTTCAGCCCTGCGGCCTCGGCCGGGGAACCGGGCACGACCTCGCGCACAAAGGCCCCGGCGGTCTTGTCGAGGCCCAGCGCCTTGGCGGTGCTGGCATCCACCTCGGCCAGGTTGAGGCCAAGCCAGGCCTGGGGCTGGGCGGGTGTTTGCGCGGCGGCCTGGGCCTGGATACGGGCCTGGGTCACGGCGTTCTTGCGGGCCTCGAGTCGGCCGCCGGAGTCCGCGGGCGGCAGCGCGGCCAGCGTGGGCGAGGGCCGGGCCGGGGCCTGTCCGGCGGGGGCGGTGTTGAAGACCTTCTGGATTTCGCTGCTGATGGCGTTCGCGGCCGGGAGGCTGGCCGGAACGGGGGCGGAGGCCTGAACGGGCGCCGGGAGGGGTGCCGAGACGGGCGCAGCGCCGCCGCCAGCGAAATAGAAGTCGCCCATGAGGCTCGCTGACTCCCAG
>MGTN01000163.1:51262-52042 GCA_001799475.1 Desulfovibrionales bacterium GWA2_65_9
GCTTGCCCATCCTGGCCGAGTCTGCGGCCACGCCGATGCGCGTCTGCTTGAGCACCTTCTCGATGGTCAGGCCGGGGGTGCGCAGATGGCGCAAAAGATGGGCGGTGTACAGGCCGTTCTTGCCTTCGCCGTCGGCAGCCACATCGCCGGGCGCGGTGGCAAAGGCCACCAGCGAGCCGGACGGTGCGTCCATCTTGGCCAGCCCGCGCGAATCGCTGCGGAAGCTGCGGGCAAAGGGGTTGTTGCGGCAGGCGTCGAGGATGACGATGTTCAGGCCGTTTCCCGCGTCCTCCATGCGCCCCAGCACCTTGCCCGCGTTGACGCACTCGTACTGCACGTCCTTTTCCAGGGCGATCTTGGCGTCCACGGGCACCAGGAAGTTCTCGCCCCCCACCTGCAGGCCGTGCCCGGCGAAGAAGAACAGGCCCACGCCTCCGCGCTTGAGGTTCTGCCAGAACTGGTCGATGGCCTCGTTCATGGCGCGCAGGCCTGCGTTTTCGCGCAGGATGACCTCGAAGCCGACGCTTTTCAGGGCGGCGGCCATGTCGCGGGCGTCGTTGGCCGGATTTTTCAGCGGACCGGCCTTGTACGCGCCGTTGCCGATGATGAGCGCAACGCGCCGCTCCTGTTGCTGGGCCTGCGGGGCGGCCAAGGCGGACGCGGCCAGCAGGAGCATGAGGCAGGTCAAGGAGAGCAGGGCTGTGATGCGGCGCATGGGCGTTCTCCGATTTGCATGCACGCTATCAAAAGCGGCGCAAAGGGCAAGGCTCCTGTGGCCGG
>MGTN01000163.1:52061-52599 GCA_001799475.1 Desulfovibrionales bacterium GWA2_65_9
AACGGGGCCTTGTGCGCACCAGCTCCAGGAACGCGGCCGGGCCGTCCCGAAGAATGCGCTCGCCGTTCTTGCGCCAGCTCGCCAGCAGACCCTCGGGCAGGCCGGGCTCTGCGCAGGGGAAGTCCGGGCACAGGCCGCAGAAATTCACGCCGCGCTCCAGGGCGCAGGCGCGCAGGCCGCAGTTGCCGAGCAGGCAGCCGCCCTCGCGGCAGCCCTGGCACGAGCCCTGGGCCAGAAACTCAAGCATCCGCGCGAACTGCGGGTAGTCGCCCAGAGCCGGGTTCATGGCCGAGAGGCGCTCGGCGTAGGCGGCGAAATTGGGGCCAAGCATATCCACAAGAGCACGGGCGTGGTTGCGAATGGCGCCGCCGGCAAAGGCCAGGCAGCCGCCGCAGTAAAGTCCGCAGGGCGCGACAAGTCGTATGAGTTCGCGTTCGGTGGGTGGCGTGGCGTGGGGCATGAGGGGCCTCCTGAAACCGCTCTATCCGTTTTGGCGGCGCGCGCCAAGGGGGGCGCTGAGGAGCTCGGCGGACTTTTC
>MGTN01000163.1:52678-53539 GCA_001799475.1 Desulfovibrionales bacterium GWA2_65_9
GCCCAGAATCACGGTGGACAGAAGCGTGGCGAACACCGGCACAAGGTTGATGAAGATGCTGGCGCGCGGCGCGCCCAGGGCGCGGATGCCATCGTAGTACCAGGTGAAGGCCAGGCCCGTTGCGGCCACGCCCAGGAACAGCAGATTGCCCCAGATGAGCCAGCCCGCCGACAGCGCCTGGGGGACAAGCCCGGTCAGAAGCGCGGGCGGAAGCAGCATGGCGCAGCCAAGAAGGCAGGACCAGGTCACGGCGTGGAGTGGCGTGGAATCGCGCATCACCCGCCCCCCGGCGATGGTGTATGCGGCCCAGGCCACCACACAGCCCAGGATGTACAGATCCCCGGCAGCCGCGCCACGGGTGAACAGGACGCGCAGATCGCCGCCGGAGAGGATCACCCCCACCCCCGCCAGGGACAGGGCGATGCCCAGGGCCTTGAGCGCCGTTGCGCGCGCGCGCAGGACCACGGCGGAATAAAGCGCCACCATGGCAGGCACGCAGGCCACAAGCATGGCCGCCCGCGCCGCCGGGACCAGCGCCAGGCCGGAGAAGAACATGGCGTTATAGAGGAACACCCCGGTCAGGCCGAGAAAGGCAACGCCGCCCCAGGCCCCGCGCGGCTTCCGGGGCCAGCGCCCCTCGGCCCGGCACGAGAGCAGATACAAAAACGCCGAGGCCGACAGGAAGCGCAGAAACGCCGCTGGAAATGGGCTCATCTCGTGGGCCACGATGCGGCCCGAAACCCACGTCCCGCCCCACAGGGCCATGCAGGCCACCAGCTTGGCGTAGACCGCCAGGCCCGCGCCCCCCTGGCCCGCGACCTGCGGCTGCCCCCCCGCCGGTGCTTGGCTCACGACGCGCCG
>MGTN01000163.1:53552-56071 GCA_001799475.1 Desulfovibrionales bacterium GWA2_65_9
GTCACATCCGAGCACCGGCAGGCCCACAAACTCGAAGCCCGCCGCCGGGAGCTGCTCCAGCCCGCGCAGATTCTCCACGATGACCAGCCCAGCGCCCAGAAGCGCCCGGTGCGCTGGCAAATCGCGCGAGCCGTACGGGGCGTTCAGCTCATATGGATCAACGCTGCCCGCATCCAGCCCCACGCCGGACAAGCCCAGCCCGGCCAAAAGCAGCGCCGCCTCAGGCGTCACATGCGCGCCCTGGGTGTAATAGCCCGGCTCGCCAAAGCGCGCGGCGTCGCCCGTCCAGAGCAGCACAAAGGCCGGGGCCTGCGCCCGCAGCCACATGAGGCGCGGCTCAATGTCCGCAGCCGATATCGCCAAGCCCGCGCGGCCGCGCACATCCAGCACCACCCCGGGCCCGGCAAAACGCCAGAGCGGCAGGTCCGCCAGGGCCGCGCCAGCCGCCAGCACATGCGCCGGGGCGTCCACATGCGTGCCGCTGTGCGCTGGCAGGCTGGCCAGATGCGACACGTACCCGTCCGTCGCCAGCTCGCCCATGGGCGAAAGCACCACCGGCGGGTCGCCCGGAAACATGGGCATGCCCGGCCGAACCGGCCAGGACAAATCGACAAGCTGCATAAAAGGACGCATGGCGCGGAAATACCCCCCTTCAAACAGGCTGGCAAGTCCGGGGCAATCGCCCGCAGCAGTCGGCGATGCCTTGCCCCCGGCGGCCAGAGCCGGAAGATGCCTCCGGCGGCCGGGTGGCATGATGCCCCCCGGACCCCCTCGTATGGCCTGGGCCGGGGTGGCTAGGGCGGATGGGGAGGCTGGGCTCGGCCTTGGCAATGCGCGCTGGTTTTCGAGCGGAGACGCTCAAAAACCAGCGCGTGGTTGGCCCCTTTTTAAAAGCGTTGGCAAAAGGGCAAAGAGAAAGACACCCTCCCGTGACTTCCCAAGACCCACCAAAGCCGAAAGGGCTGTTTCAGGTTCCTCCTGAAACAGCCCTTTCGGCGCAATGGGGGGGGTCTGGAGGGCCTCAGGCCCCACAGCCGCCGGAGGCTATTTCTCTCCCTCTCTCTTTTCCAGCATGGCCAGCAGGCGCGGCAGCACGGCTTCGGGGGTAAGCTCTTTCAGGCAGCGCATGTGTCCCTGGGGGCAGTCGTTGTCGCCGCAGGGCTGGCAGGGCAGGCCCAAGGCCACGTCCTCGTGGCCGGGTCCGGGGAAGGTCCAGGCGTTGCTGCCGCCGCCGCGCACCACGAGGCTGGGCGTGCCCACGGCCAGGGCAAAGTGCCGGGGCGAGGAGTCGTTGCCCAGGTGCAGGCGGGTGTGGGTGAGGATGGCTGGCACCTCGCGCAGCTCGGTCTGCCGGGGCGCGAGCAGGATGCGCTCCGTCGGCAGGCCGAGCTGTTCAGCCAGGGTTTTGAGCGGCCTGGCCTCCTCCATTTCGCCTGGTCCGTAAAGCAGCAGGAACTTCAGGTCCGGGCGCTGTTGCCAGGCCATGAAAAGCAGCCGGGCATAATGCGGCAAGGGCCAGATGCGCGTGGCGCGGCGGTGGGTGGCGTCCACGGTGACCAGGGTGTCTTCCGGCTTCACGCCCCAGGCGGACAGCAGTTCGGCGGCGGACGCGCGTTCGGCCTCGGTGAGGTAGACCCGCGCAGGCTCGTTTTTCCATTCCAGCCCAAAGGCGTGCATGACCACCCCGGCCTTGCACTTGGCCGCGTAGGGGCCGCTGACCGGCGCCCAGTGGGTGTAGAAGGGCCGGTTGTACCAGGGCGGCGGGTAGGAGAGCTTCACTGGCGCGCTGGCCAGCATGAGCATCCAGCGAATGCGCGGCAGCTGCTGGAAGTCGATGATCATGTCGTAGCCCCGTCCGTCGGGGCCCTGGCCTACGCGGCGGTAGAATCTGAGGCTGTCCAGGAAGCCGCGCCCCCGGTCCAGTTCCCAGACATGGCCCACCTCGGGGTTGTTCTCCAGCACCGGCGCGCACTTCTTCTCGGTGAACACGTCGATGCGCGCCTCGGGGAAGCGCGTCTTGAGCATGTGGATGGTCGGGGTCAGCAGGATCACGTCGCCGATCTGGCGCTGCTGACAGAGCAGGATGCGCCGGGGGTTGAGCTCCGCAAGCCCGGCGGTACGGTAGGAGGTCGGCGCGGGCATGGTCAATCGCCCGTGTTGGCGCAGCCGTACTGCATTTCGTACAGGCGCTGGTAAATCTCGCACCGGGTAAGCAGCGCGGCATGCGCGCCCTGGTCGATGATGCGCCCGTTGTCCATGACCACGATGGAGTCTGCGGTAAGGATGGTCGACAGCCGGTGGGCGATGACCACGCTGGTGCGCGCCTGCATGAGGTTCTCCAGCGCCAGCTGCACGATGCGTTCGCTCTCGGTGTCCAGCGCGCTGGTGGCCTCGTCGAGAATGAGCAGCGGCGGGTTCTTCAGGATGGCCCGGGCGATGGTCAGACGCTGCTTCTGGCCGCCGGAGAGCTTGACCCCGCGTTCGCCGACCATGGTCTCATAGCCCTGGGGCAGCTCCAG
>MGTN01000163.1:56082-57331 GCA_001799475.1 Desulfovibrionales bacterium GWA2_65_9
CACCATGCCCGTGGCGCGGCGCAGGCTCTTCAGGTCGTAGTCCTTGAGCAGGCGGCCGTTCAAGGTGATGCGGCCCTCCTGCGGGTCGAAGAAGCGCGGCAGCAAGTTCGCCAGGGTGGACTTGCCCGAGCCGCTGGAGCCGACAATGGCCACGCGCTCCCCGGCCTTGACCACCAGGCTCACGGCGTCGATGGCCGGGCGGGCGGTGTTGTCGTAGCGGAAGGTCACGTTCTCCAGCGCCAACTCGCGGAAGGGCTCGTCAAAGAGCTGGGTGCCGCCCTTTTCGCTCACCAGCCGGGCCATGTCCATGATCTCGAACACGCGCTCAGCCCCGGTGAGGGCCATCTGCAGGTCGATGTTGGTGGCGTTGATGCGCTTGATGGGCTCGTACAACAGCGCCAGGGAGGTCAGGAAGCTCAAGAGCGCGCCACTGGTCAGGTCGCCGTGGATGACCCGGCTGCCGCCGTACCAGAGCACCAGCCCGGCGGCAAAGGAGCCGATGATCTCCATGATGCGCGAGGACTGCTCCGTGGCCCGGATCTGCTTGCAGCTCACGTCCACGTAGTTGTGGGTCTCGTCGTTGAAGCGCTCGCTCTCGCGCCTTTCCGTGGCAAAGCCCTTGATGACCTTGATGCCGGACAGGCCCTCCTGCAAGAGCACCGAGACGTCGGACACGCTGGTCTGGGCCTTGCGCGCCAGCTTGCGCAGCCGCTTGCTGAAGGTGATGAACGGGTACAGCACCGCAGGCATGACCAGAACGCCCCAGAAGGCCAGTTGCCAGTCCAGGTAGAACACGTAGAAGGTCAGGCCGATGACGGTGAAGACCTCGCGGGTGAGCATGATGAGCGAAGGCAGGCTGGTGCGCACCAGCCCGACGTCGTTCAGGATGCGGCTCATGAGCATGCCGACCTGGGTGTCGTTGAAGAAGTTCATGGGCAGGTACATGATGCGGCTGTAGAGATCCTTGCGGATGTCGTTGATGGCGTAAAGCCCGGCCGTGTTCATGTAGTAGACCTGGATGAAGCGGAACACGCCCTTCAGGGTCATGAGCCCGATGACGCCGAGGGTGACCAGCTGCAGGGCCAGCATGTCCTTCTTGATGAGCACGTCGTCCACGGCAAGCTTGACCAGCCAGGCCGTGGCCGCAGCGCACGGCGCCACCACGATCATGCCCATGACGCCCATCATGATGCGCTTCTTGTAGGGCAGGAAATAGCCCAGGCTGCGCTTCATGAGACGCATGGAATGC
>MGTN01000164.1:151-2667 GCA_001799475.1 Desulfovibrionales bacterium GWA2_65_9
GCTCCGCCCGGCTGCAATCCGGCTGTAGCCCGGCTACACTGGCGCTACGCTGCCCGTTCCGGCGCTATTCCGCCTCCCGCGCCTCCAGCACCTTCAGCTCGTTGGTCAAGGGATCGATGCGGCCGAACAGGACCGTGACCGCCAGGCCAGGGTGCGCTTTTTCGCCCAGCATGTGGCGCGGCAGGCGCACGGTGAGCTGCAGCTCGGGCAGGGCCAGGGTGGGGTAGGGGCCGGCATCGTCCACCACCACCGCCGGGAAGCTCTCGCGCTTGTGCTGGGCCAGGTACACCAGCTTCCAGTAGCGCGGCCGGAAGCGCTGGATCTGCCCCACTTCCTGGATGCGCGCCGAGAGCGTCGGGAGCATGGCCTCAAGCTCCGGGAGGCTCAGGCGCGGCTGGCCTGTGGCGAGGTATTCCTGCACCTGGGCCATGTTCAGGAAATCGACGTAGCGGCGGATGGGTGAGGTGCATGTGGCGTAAGCCTCGCAGGCCAGGGCGGCGTGGCGGCGCGGCGTGCATTCCAGGGCCGGCGCGGCCAAGAGCTTGACCACCCGGGAGATGTCCACGGGGTCGCGGAACACGCCGGTGGCGCTGGGCGGCAGGGCGATGTTCTGGGTGCGGTGCAGCAGTGGCACCCCGGTCTCGCTGGCCCAGCGGGCCACGCCGCAGTTGGCCAGGATCATGAATTCGCTGACGAGCAGCTCCGCGTCCGGGCTGGCCTCGCGGGTTTCGATGCGCACGCGCAGGTCCTGCGGCCCGCCCTCCAGCTCGACCACGGGCTCGGGGCGGTCGATGACCACGGCTCCGCGCTCCAGGCGGCGTTCGAAGAGCAGGCGCGACAGGCCCATGGCCAGGCTCAGGTGCGCGTCGGAATTGGCGTCCAGGGCGGCCTGGGCGTCGGGGTAGGTGATGTTGCGCGTGACCGTGATCCAGGCCAGGCGGGGCGTGGTGCTGAGGACCTCGCCCTGGGCATCGAGCAGGAATTCGGCCACCAGGGCCGGCTTGGAGCAGCCCTCGGTCAGGCTGAACTGGCCGGTGCCCAGGCTCTCGGGCATCATGTGGCCGGAGCCCTCGGGCAGATACAGGCTGGTGACGCGGCCCATGACCTCGCGGTCGAGCCTGCCGCCGAAGTCCCAGGCCAGGGTGGGCCGGGCCAGGGCGATGGCGCAGCGAAAGCCGGTGCCGCCGTCTGGCAGTTGGGCCGGGCTGACAAAGAAGGCGTCGTCGATGTCCCTGGTCGTGGCCGCGTCGATGCTCACAAAGGGCGTGGGGTCGAGCTCGGCGTTTTTCTCAGCCAGGGAGGCCAACTCGTCGAAACGCGCCAACTGGGCGTATATCTCCTCGGCGAAGTCTGCGGACCAGTCGTCGCCCCAGGCGTACCCGGCCTCGTCGAGCAGGTAGTTGTGGTGCGGGGGCAGTACGCCCCAGGCCAGGGCCAGCTGCAGGGCCAGATGCGGCACATCGGGCAGGGATTTCTTCAGGCTTTCCCAGAATTTGGACAGGGCGTCGTACTCGCCGCCACTTCCCGAACGGCCTGCCACCTGGGACAAAAGCACCTCGCGCAGGCGTGCGCGCACCTCGGGGTCGGCGATCCGCGCCTCGGGGAGATCCTTTGTTCCCGGCGCAAGGGGCGGCTGGCCGGACTTGATGCGGCCCCACAGGGCCACGAACAGGGCGTGCCCGGCGTTGACCACGCCCTCGCGCTCCTTGGCCTCGCGCTCCCTCTCCATCCTGGCTTCGACCTTGTCCGCCGGGTGGATCTCGAAATCCGGCGGCTGGAACTTGAAGTGCGTTTTGGCAGTGAGCAGCGCCCGGCCCAGCGCGGCCAGCTCGTTGACCCCCGGCTCCTGCCAAAGCAGCGTGGCGAACCACTCGATGGGCGCGTGCTCCACCTCGCCCTGGGCCATGTCCCAGAGCTCCAGCGGGTTCACCTCGGCCATGATCTCGCGCCGCCGGGTCTCCAGGGCCTCCAGGCGGTGGCCGATCTCCTCGCGGGTGGCGCCGGGCGGGTAGTCCGGGCCGGACCAGGGCAGCAGGCGCGAGTCCGGCAGCTTGACCTCGCGGCGGGTGCGGGTGAGCAGGCGCAGGCGGCCGGCGGATTCCTCCAGGACCCAGGCGATGTGCGCCTCGTTGTCCTGGAGGAATTCCACAACCGAGCCCGGCTTGAGGAAGCCGGAGAGCTTGGGCGTTTTGGACATGCGTGCCTGGGGCCTAATGCTTAAACGAGCGCTGGCCGGTGAAGACCATGGCCACCTGCGGACTGGCCTCGTTCACCGCGCGGATGACTTCAAAGTCGCGCATGGAGCCGCCGGGCTGGGCAATGGCCGTGACGCCCTGGGCCAGGCACAGGTCCACGCCGTCGCGGAAGGGGAAGAAGCCGTCGCTGACCAGGGCCGAGCCGGGCAGGCCGCCTTTGGCCTCGTCCGAGCGCCTGCGGATGTCGGACAAAATCTCGGCCTTGGCTGCGCCATTTGCATCGCCCGAGCGGGCGGCCAGCATGAGCTCGTAGATGGAGCA
>MGTN01000164.1:2691-23381 GCA_001799475.1 Desulfovibrionales bacterium GWA2_65_9
GGTGGCCCCGTCGCGCACGAAGATGACCGAGTTGGAGCTGACCCCGGCCTCGATGGACCAGGCGAAGATGAGGTCCTGCATCTCCTTGGGCGTAGGCTTGCGTGCGGTGTAGGTCACGCCGTCCTTTTCCGCCGTGGCGGGCAGGAAGTCTGCGGCCTCGCGGATGCGGCTCTGGAACGAGGACTGGAGCACCAGCCCGCCGTCGAACAGGCTCTTGATGTCCAGGAACGGGGAGCGGGCCAGCTCATCCAGACGCGCGATGCCGGGGATTTTCAGGATGCGCAGGTTCTTGCGGGCCTTGAGGATGTCCACCACGCCGGGCTCGAACTCCGGCGCGGCCACGACCTCGAAATAGAAGGAGTTGATGAGCTCGGCGGCCTCTTTGTTCAGGGGGCGGTTGACCACCACGGCCCCGCCAAAGGCGGCGATGCGGTCGGACCAGAAGGCGCGGGAGACGGCCTCGGCCACGCCCAGGTCGGTCCAGGCCGCGCCGCAGGGGTTGTTGTGCTTGAGGATCACGGCGGCCGGGCGGGCGCCCAGGTACTGCAGGATGTTCAGCGCGTTGTCCACGTCGGTCAGGTTGGTCTTGCCGGGGTGCTTGCCGGCCTGGAGCATGTGCTCCTCGGTCAAGGCCGAGACCAGGCCCTGGCCTGGCCCGCGGAAGGCCACGCCGTCCAGGATCAGCTCGCCGCCGACCTGCTCGTACAGGGCTGCGGGCTGGTCCGGGTTCTCGCCGTAGCGCAGGCCGCGCACTTCGCCGCCGATATTCCAGGTGCGCTTCTTGTAGACCAGCTCCTGGCTGCCGATCTGCAGGCGCAGGTCGTCGGGGAAGTGGTCGCGCAACAGCGTGGTGTACATCTTTTTCAGTTCGCTCATGGCCGCATCCTTGTTGTATAAAGTCCTGCGCGCGCTCACGCGTCCGGCGTTGTGCCAGGTTAGCACAGCCGCCCCCGGCGGGCAATGAGCCATTGGCGGGCGCCCGGAATTCTGGTAGCACCCCTGCACACGCCGCTCAAACGGCCCACGGAGGTCAACACGCATGCCTGAGTCCTATCTGGAAAACGCCCTGGTCAAGCTTGCCCGGCAGATCGTCGCCTTTGACGAGGCCTCGCTCATGGATCTGTGGGAGAAATACGCGGAGGTGGTGCGCCGGTTCGAGCCGACCAGACGCTGGGAAGAGGCCGCGCTGATCTTTGGCATCATCCAGTCGGTGCGCATGAAGAACCAGCTCTTCAACTACAGCCTGTCGGCCTCGCGCGCCGGGGTGCCTGGGCCGGCCTTCAGCCCGGACATGCTGAACCTGACCGTGCCGGAACCCCGGCCCAAGCCTGCCGCAGCAGGACCCGCGCCGGAGCCTGCTCCTGTCGCTGCAAAGGCTCCGGCCCGCGGCTCAGCGCGCCAGGGCAAGCCGAAGGCCGGAAAGCTCATCCCGCTGCGCCCCGATCTGGTGGACTAGGCCCTTGATGGCGTAGGCGAAGTAGCGCACCTTATCCACGAATTCCACGGCCTCGGCCCCCCGGCACAAGCCGTGATGGGTGTTCTTGGCCACGTCCAGGCTGGCCAGGGTGGGCAGCACCCGGCGCACGGCCGTCCATGCCGGCAGGCAGGCCCGCCCGTCCTGAACCCGTCCGTCCCGAGCGAGCCCGACCTGGGCCAGGCCGATGGCGTCCTCCACATGTCCCTGGCCGATGTTGAAGGCCGCCAGCCCAAAGAGCATGGCGTCCTCGCGGCCATAGCCCAGCTCGATGAAATGCGTGCGCAGCATGTCCAGGTAGCGCGCCCCGGCGGTGATGACCTCGGCGTCGTCGTTGGGATCCTGCACGCCCAGGCGCTCCATTGTGTCCCCGGTCATCTGCATGAGCCCGCGCACGCCCGTGGCGCTTACCGCGCCGGGGTTGAAGTGCGACTCCTGGTGGATCACCGCTGTCAGCAGGATGGGGTCCAGCCGCCACTTGCGCGAGGCCTTGGTGATGGTGCCCGCGTGCGGCGGCACATAGAGCGCCAGGGTGCGGCGCAGCATCTCCATCTCAAAGGGGTCCGGGTCCTCGGGCAGAAAGCCCATGGTGCGCTCGCGCAAGGCGGGCAGGGTGCCGTCCGCGGCCAGCTGGTTCCAGAAGCTGCGCATGGCCTTGTCCAGCTTGGGCACGTCGGTGCGCCAGACAAAGCGGTACCCGGCCTCGCGGCCCGTGGGCGCCACGTCGCGCACCTCCGGCAGGAAGGGCAGCAGCAGGTGCAGGGCGTCCAGCGGCAGGGCCGGAGCGAGCACCGGGTCCTGGGAGAAGGACGCGGCCACGCGCAAGAGCTCGTCCAGGGCGGGCCGGTTGGTTCCGGTGGGCAGAAAGCCCTCGGTCCAGTCCACGGTGTAGATGGGCTGGCGGTCGTATTCCGGGCCGTAGGCCATGCGTGGCCTTGGGCCCGCGTCAGCGTCCTCTCTCCGGTCAGCCTCGCTTGGGGCCACGCCCAGAGCCAGGCCGATCTGGGCCTTGCCTTGCTCCACCATCTCTAATACTTCTTCGGGGGTGCGGGTGAGCACGAGGCGCACCTCGACCCCGTAGATCTGGCGGAAACGTTCCAGCAGCTCCTGCTCGGGGCTGAAGCCGGAGGTTCCGGACATGCGCGCCTGGAGCGGGGCCGCAACTACCAGGACCCTGGGCAGAGGCACGGTCCGTATATAGTTGATGACGAGCCCGAACAGGGCGAGGGACAAGAGGCCCATGATGATGCGCTCGCGCCTGAATTGGCGCGCCCATCTGGGGGCTTTGTCCTGGGCAATTGTTGACATGTGTTGATTCCTCTTTTACGAAAATCATCCGCTTGCCGCAAAACAATCGTCTGCGTGGACCGGGCAAGTAGCCATAAGGAGCCTTCATGTCAAATATCGTGGTCTTCGGGTCCCAGTGGGGCGACGAGGGCAAGGGCAAGATCGTGGATATGCTGGCCGCCGATTCTGCGGCTATCGTGCGCTTCCAGGGCGGCAACAACGCCGGGCACACCCTCGTGGTGGGCGGAGAGAAGTGCATCCTGCACCTCATCCCTTCGGGCATCCTGCATCCGGGGAAGATTTGCCTCATCGGCAACGGAGTGGTGCTGGACCCCGAGGTCTTCCTGCGCGAGATCGACACCCTGGCGGCCAAGGGCCTGGACGTGTCCCCGGCCCGGCTCATGGTCAGCAAAAAAGCCCACGTAATAATGTCTTACCATCGTGCTTTGGATTCGGCAAGGGAAGGTTCGCGTTCCAAGGGTGCGAAAATCGGCACCACGGGCCGGGGCATCGGCCCCTGTTACGAGGACAAGATGCACCGCTGCGGCATCCGCGCCTGCGATCTGGCCGATCCGGAGCTCCTGCGCGAGAAGATTAAGAGCGCCCTGGAGGAGAAGAACGTCCTGTTCGCCAAGCTCTACGGGTGCGAGCCCATGGACCCGGAGCAGGTGTTCCAGGAGCTGCTGCCCTTTGCCGAGCGTCTGCGCCCCTACCTGGGCGACGTGTCCACGGCCATCGAGCAGGCTGTGGCCGGCGGCGGCACCGTGCTCTTCGAGGGCGCCCAGGGCACGCACCTGGACATCGACCACGGCACCTACCCCTTTGTCACCTCGTCCACCACGGTGTCCGGCAACGCGGCCTCGGGCTCGGGCTGTTCGCCCCGGATGCTCGAGCGCATCATCGCCATCGTCAAGGCCTACACCACGCGCGTGGGCGGCGGGCCTTTCGCCACGGAGCTTCTGGACGCCACCGGCGACTATCTGCAGGAGAAGGGCGGGGAGTTTGGCGCCACCACGGGCCGCAGGCGCCGTTGCGGCTGGCTGGACCTCGTGGTCCTGCGCGAGTCCGCGCGCTTGAACGGCCCCACCGAGCTGGCCGTGACCAAGCTCGACGTGCTCTCGGGACTAAAGGAGCTGAAGATTTGCGTGGAGTATGAGTACCGGGGCGGGCGGATCAACTATCCGCCCCAGGAGCAGAACGGCATGGCTTACGTCACGCCGGTGTACGAGACCCTGCCCGGCTGGACCGAGGACATCACCGGGGTGACCTCCTTTGCCGGGCTGCCGAAGAACGCGCAGGCCTATCTGGAACGCATGGAGGAACTCTCCGGCGTGCCCATCGGCCTTGTCTCCGTCGGCCCGGACCGCAGCCAGACCTTCACCAGGTAAGTCTGGCACCAGGCAGGTCTGGCGCCAGGCCGGTCTGGCCCGCCGTCGCCGCTGCCGGGGAGCTGTCGCGCGCGGCCCTACTGAACCCGGCCCAGGTGGGGCTTGATGCCCCAGCAGTCTGCCGGGATGGGCAGGCAGACGCTCTTCTCCGGGAGGTCCGCGCAGAGGATGAGCCCGCCCGTGGCCTCGTTCCAGAACACGTGGTCCAGGAACAGGGCCAGCGCGCGCGCGAGGGGCAGGTCCTCGGCCGCCATGCCGCTCAGGCGGCGCAGCACCAGGGCGGCGGCCTTGCGCACCAGCGCAAGCCCCGCTGCGGAAAGGGCGACGTCCTCATAGTCCAGTTCATGCAGGCTGTCCTGGGCCTGGCCCAGGGCCTCGAGCACCTGTTCGCGGACGGGTTGTCTTTGTGCTTCTGGCATGTCGGCCTCCTTGTAAGTCTTGTGTCGGACTCCATGGGCGAAAATGTTGCACCTTGCGTGCCAGGGATTTTTTGCCCAGGGGGCGCGCACCCCTTCCGCTGAAGCCCGGTTGCGTGTAGCATGGGACCAAACGGCGGCCCGCGCGCAACGGGGTGAATGCCAGGGCGCACAACAGGGCGCAGAACGGCAACGCCGGAGGAGGCTTCATGCGGCGAACCAGCGGCGTGCTTCTGCACCTGACCTCTCTGCCCTCGCGCTTCGGCATCGGCGACATGGGCCCGGAGGCCCTGCGTTTTGCGGAGTTTCTGACCATGTCCGGGCAGAGCCGCTGGCAGATGCTGCCCATCACGCCCACGGCCACAAGCCTGGGCAACTCGCCGTACTCCAGCTTCTCGGCCTTTGCGGGCAACACCCTGTGCATCAGCCCGGAGGGCCTGTGCGACGACGGACTGTTGACGCGCCGGGAGCTCTCCGGCTTTGACCTGCCCGTGCACGACCGGGTGGATTTCCGGGCCGTGGAGCGCACCAAGGGCGCCATGCTGCGCCAGGTCTTTGAGCGCCGCTTGGCCGCAGGCGGCCTGGAGGACTACTCGGGCTTCGCGGAGTTCCGGGCGCACAACGGCTCCTGGCTGCCGGACTTTGCCCTGTTCATGGCGCTTAAGGACTACTTTGGCGGTTCGGCCTGGCCCAGTTGGCCCGAGGACATCCGCCTGCGCCGCCAGGAGGCCCTGCAAGGCTACGGCATCCTGCTGCACCGCGAGATCGTGTTCCAGGAGTTCTGCCAGTGGCTGTTCTTCCGCCAGTGGGGCCGGCTCAGGTGGGAGCTGTCGAAGCTCGACGTGGAGATTGTCGGCGACGTGCCCATCTACGTGACCCTTGATTCGGCCGATGTCTGGGCGGGCACGCATCTCTTCAAGCTGGACGAGGCCGGGCAGCCCCTGTTCGTGGCCGGGGTGCCGCCGGATTATTTCAGCAAGACCGGCCAGCGCTGGGGCAACCCGGTGTTCGACTGGGAGGCCTGCAGGGACGAGGGCTTCGCCTGGTGGATCAGGCGCATGCGCCACAACTTCGGCCTGTTCGACCTGGTGCGCCTGGACCACTTCCGGGGTTTCGCGGGGTACTGGGAGATTCCGGCCGAGGAAAAGACGGCCATCAACGGAGCCTGGGTTCCGGCCCTGGGCCGGGAGATGCTGACCGCGCTCCTTTTGGCCCACGGGCACCTGCCGCTCATCGCCGAGGATCTGGGCATCATCACCGACGATGTGGTGGCCCTGAAGGAGCATTTTGGCCTGCCGGGCATGAAGATCCTGCAGTTCGCCTTTGGCCCGCACACACCCTACAGCCCGGACTCACCGCACAACCACGAGCAGAACTGCGTGGTCTACACCGGCACCCACGACAACAATACCACGCGCGGCTGGTTCGAGAGCGGCGAGGCCGGGCCGGGCATGCGCCGGGTGCTGGTGCGCTACCTGGGCCGCAAGATCACCGAGGACAGCGTGGGGCGCGAGTTCATCCGCCTGGCGCTGTCGAGCCCGGCCAGGGACGCCGTGATCCCGGCCCAGGATCTGCTCGACCTGGACGGGAGCCACCGCATGAACATCCCCGGCACCACCAAGGGCAACTGGGGCTGGCGGCTGCCCCAGGACCTGCTCTGCGTGTGCGGTGCCGGCCGGGCCCGGGCCGAGGGCCTGCGCGGTTTGTGCGAGTTGTACGGCCGCACGCCCCTGACCAGCGGGAGCGACGGGGCCGCCGGGTAGAAGCGTTTTTTTCGCCGCCAGCGTGTTGACAGCGCGCCTGTGGTGTTTATCTTCCCCATGCCTGAATCGCCCCGCGGCACGTGCGGGGCGCTTTTTAGTCAACAGGCGTCCGTCCGCCGATTTTGGCCGCACGCTGACGCACAACACCAATCATACCCCTGTGGAGGATCGAAGCGATGAAGTTGAAGCCCCTCAATGACCGTGTTCTGGTGAAACGCCTGGAGTCCGAAGAAGTGACCGCCGGCGGCATCATCATCCCCGACAGCGCCAAAGAGAAGCCCCAGCGCGGCAAGGTCATCGCCGCCGGCCCCGGCAAGCTCGACGACAAGGGCTCGCTTGTGAAGATGGCCGTGAAGGCTGGCGACATGGTGCTGTTCACCAAGTACGCGGGCACGGAGATCAAGATCGACGGCGACGAGCACCTGGTGCTGCGCGAGGAAGACATCCTCGCCATCGTCGAGAAATAGACCCTTCGGGGACCCTTCGGGTCTTTCAGGGGTCGGACTGCTGGTCTCATGAGGGCGCAGGCCCACAGACGGACACAAAACGCCGCAAGGCATAAAATTTCTGCAAGGAGTCTGACATGGCCAAGGAAATCATTTTTGACGCCAAGGCGCGCGAGAAGCTGAAGATCGGCGTGGACAAGCTGTCCAACGCCGTGAAGGTCACCCTCGGACCCAAGGGCCGCAACGTGGTCATCGACCGCAGCTTCGGCTCGCCCCTGATCACCAAGGACGGCGTCACCGTGGCCAAGGAGATCGACCTCGAGGACAAGTTCGAGAACATGGGCGCCCAGATGGTCAAGGAAGTCGCTTCCAAGACCTCGGACGTGGCGGGCGATGGCACCACCACCGCCACCATCCTGGCCCAGGGCATCTTCTCCGAGGGCGTGAAGCTCGTGGCCGCCGGGCGCAACCCCATGGCCATCAAGCGCGGCATCGACAAGGCCGTCGAGGCCGTGGTCGCCGAGCTGGAGAAGCTCACCAAGCCCACCCGCGACCAGAAAGAGATCGCCCAGGTCGGCACCATCTCTGCCAATAACGACCCCACCATCGGCAACATCATCGCCGAGGCCATGAACAAGGTCGGCAAAGAGGGCGTCATCACGGTCGAGGAGGCCAAGGGCCTGGAGACCACGCTGGACGTCGTGGAAGGCATGAAATTCGACCGCGGCTACCTGTCCCCCTACTTCGTCACCAACCCGGACAAGATGACCTGCGAAGTCGAAGACGCGCTGATCCTCATCTGCGAGAAGAAGATCTCCTCCATGAAGGACATGCTGCCCGTGCTTGAGCAGGTGGCCAAGATGAGCAAGCCGCTGGTCATCATCGCCGAAGACATCGAGGGCGAGGCCCTGGCCACCCTGGTGGTCAACAAGCTGCGCGGCACCTTGAACGTCTCCGCCGTCAAGGCCCCTGGCTTCGGCGACCGCCGCAAGGCCATGCTCCAGGACATCGCCATCCTGACCGGCGGCACCTGCGTGTCCGAGGACATGGGCGTGCGTCTGGAGTCTCTGACCGTCAACGAGCTGGGCCAGGCCAAGCGCGTGGTCATCGACAAGGAATCCTGCACCATCGTGGACGGCAAGGGCAAGAAGGCCGACATCGCCGCCCGCGTGAAGCAGATCAGAAACGAGATCAGTGAGACCAGCTCCAGCTACGACCAGGAGAAGCTCCAGGAGCGCCTGGCCAAGATCGTGGGCGGCGTCGCCGTCATCCACGTGGGCGCGTCCACCGAGACCGAGATGAAGGAAAAGAAGGCGCGCGTCGAAGACGCGCTCAACGCCACCCGCGCGGCTGTCGAGGAAGGCATTGTGCCTGGCGGCGGCGTGGCCCTGGTGCGCACCCAGAAGGTGCTCGACAAGGTCAAGGTCGTGGACGACGACGAGCTGGCTGGCGTGAACATCATCCGCCGCGCCATCGAGGTGCCCCTGCGCTCCATCGCCCAGAACGCGGGCGTCGAGGGCTCCATCGTGGTGGAGAAGGTCAAGGCCGGCAAGGACGGCTTCGGCTACAACGCCGGCACCGGCGTCTACGAGGACCTGATCAAGGCCGGCGTCATCGATCCCAAGAAGGTGACCCGCATCGCCCTGCAGAACGCCGCCTCCGTGGCGGGCCTGCTGTTGACCACCGAGTGCGCCATTGCCGACAAGCCCGAGCCCAAGGGCTCTGCTCCGGCCATGCCCGGCGGCATGGGCGGCATGGGCGGCATGGGTGGCATGGGCGGCATGTACTAGCCTCCGCAAGCCCAAAGCTAAAGTCAGTCCAAGCTTGAGATCAGAGGCCGGGGTCCGCAAGGGCTCCGGCCTTTTTTGCGGCCCCGCTTTACATCCAGGGCAAAAAAGATCAAGAGTGGAACAGCCTTGCCCCCCGGTCGGTTCGATGTCTTGCCCTTCCTGGCGGGCGGCCACACATTTTCCGAGGCGCAGCCATATGCCGCAACGCCACCACATCGCCCTTGCCTGCCTGGCCTGGTCCCTGGCCGTCGGCCTGTCTTGCGCCGTGACCCTATTGGGTGACCATGCCGCAGTGCTTGACCAAGCCCTTGTCACGGCCCGCACCACCTTTGAGAAGGACCTCGCCTTCCGGCGCTGGAACGCCCAGCGCGGCGGGGTCTATGTGGAGGTCAACGCCGCCAACCAGCCCAATCCCTATCTCGATGTGCCGGACCGCGACCTGCGCACCGACACGGGCAGGCTGTTGACCATGATCAACCCGGCCTACATGACGCGCCAGGTGCATGAGTTGCAGCAGGAAACAACCGGCGTCCAGGGCCACATCACAAGCCTTAAGCCCATCCGCCCCGCAAACGCCCCGGACGACTGGGAGCGCGCCGCGCTTCTGCGCTTTGAGCAGGGCTCGCCGGAGGCTTCCTCCCGCGAGATGATGGGGGGTGCAGAATACCTGCGGTTCATGCGCCCGCTCCTGGCGGAGAAGTCCTGTCTCAAGTGCCACGCCAAGCAGGGCTACAAGGAGGGTGAGGTTCGCGGCGGCATCAGCGTGGCCGTGCCCATTGCGCCGCAACTGGCCGTCTTCCGCCTGCACGCGACGCGTGTGGCTGGCGCGCACGGGCTCATCTGGGCTCTGGGCATGGCCGGGGCCATCCTGGGCGGCAGGCGGCTGGGGCGCAGCCTGCGCGAGGCCGAAGAGTCCCGCCAGGCCGCCGAGAACGCCAGCCAGTCCAAGAGCGAGTTTCTGGCCAACATGAGCCACGAGATCCGCACGCCGCTCAACGGGGTGCTGGGCATGCTGCAGCTCCTGCGCGACAAGAACACCCCGGAGGAGCAGCTCAGCTACGTGGACATGGCCTATGATTCCGGCCGTCGGCTTCTCTCCTTGCTGAATGACATTCTGGACTTCTCGCGCATGGAGGCCGGGGGGCTCACGCTGCACCGCGAGCCCTTTGCCCTGCGCGCGACCTTCGAGTCCGTGGCCAATATCTTCCAGGCCACCTGCACGGACAAGCGCCTCGCGCTGAGCTTCCAGGTGGACGAGAGCGTGCCGGAGCAGCTTCTGGGCGATGAGGCGCGGCTCCGGCAGGTGCTGTTCAACCTCGTGGGCAACGCCGTGAAGTTCACGCCCGAAGGGCGTGTGAGCGTGACGGCCTGGGCGCGCCCCATGCCACGCGCGCCCGGCCGGTTCCGGCTCTATCTGGAGGTGAGCGACACCGGGGTTGGCATCCCCGTGGACAAGCTCGGGCGCATTTTTGAGCGCTTCACCCAGGCCGACGGCTCCCATGCGCGCCGGTTCGAGGGCGCAGGGCTCGGCTTGGCCATCGTGCGGCGCATCGTGGAGCTCATGGGGGGCGGCATCGAGGTGGACAGCGAGCAGGGCGTGGGCACGACCTTTGGCATCGATCTGCCCCTGGACGCCGTGGTTGGGAGCGCACAGGCCCCGGAGAGCAGCGGGCGTCTGGTCGACCAGGAGGCGAGGGAGCCCCTGCGCATTTTGCTGGTGGAGGACGAGCCGGTGAGCAAGCTCTCCACCCAGCTCTTGCTTTCGCGCCTGGGGCACGAGGTCGTGACTGCGGTCAACGGTTTCGAGGCCGTGGCCCTGTACAGGAACGGGAACTTCGACTGCGTGCTCATGGACGTGCAGATGCCGGAGATGGACGGGGTGGAGGCCACCCATGTCATCCGCAGCCTGGAGAAGCTGCAAGCCCGGGGGCGCGTGCCCATCATCGCGCTCACGGCCTACGCCATGAGCGGTGACCGGGAGCGCTTCCTGGCCGAGGGCATGGACGACCACGTGGGCAAGCCGGTGCAGTTGGAGGATCTGGTGCAGGCGCTGCGCAAGCTCCGCCCGGCTGGGCGCGCCTGAGCCAAAGGGCCGAGCCGTTGCGGCGTGGCCTGTGGCGTGGCGTTAGAGGTCGAGCTGGATCTCCACGGCCTTGCCGTTGGCGCGTGGGTTCTCGCGCAGATAGGCCTGGGGATCGCCATAGATGTACTGGCTGGCGGCAGAGGCCAGGCGCTGGCCCTCCTGGTTGGTGGGGTTCAGCTTGAGCACCTCCTGGGCATTGACCAGGGTCTCCTCCCAGCTGCGGCGCTCCAGGGCGCCCTTGGCCAGGCGCAGGTTCAACGCCTCGATGGGGCCGAAGCGCCGCAGGGCCGCCTTCAGAACCTCCTCGGCCTTGTCGGCTTCGCCCAGGGCGTCGTAGCATTGGGCCAGGGCAGGGTAGGCGCGCAGCTCGCCGGGAGTCACCTCAATATTCTTTTGCAGGTATTCCACGGCCTCGGCCAAGAGGCCGGCCAGCAGAAAGCGGTTGCCGATGTCCGCAAAAAGCCCCGGCTCGTCGCCGCACAACTCCACCGCGCGGCGGAAATGCTTGCGCGCCTCCAGGGGCTGGTTCTGGTCCAGTCCGGTCTGGCCAGCCAGAATCGCTTCATCAAGCTCCGCCAGCTGCTTGCGGCGCTCCTCCTTCTTGGCCCGGCCGAGCACGGTCTCCAGGGCATTAGCCACGCGGTTGATGGTGGCCGAAAGCTCGCGCTCCTTGCCTTTTTTGTGGGCCAGCCCGGCCGGGAAGGCGGCCTTGAGCGCCTCCTGCTCCATGACCAGGCGCACGGCCTCCTCCATGAGGATGTCGATCTCGATGCGCTCGCGGCCGAAGATCTGCCCGGAGGCGAGGAGCTCCAGCGCCAGGCCCAGGGACTTGAGGCTCTTCAGGAGATCCTTGCGCTGCAGGAAGAATTTGGAGCGGGCGATATGCTCCCGCACGTTTTTGGGGCTGGTGTCCATGCGCTCCTCTTCGGTTGTCCTGACTGTGCGCGTCGATGCTCCGGCGCGGCGGGGAGTTGCGGGGGTGACCCACGCCCTACGATACCCCAGCAAATGCGCATGATCAAGGGCGACGGGCCAACGATGACAGACTAACGACGACAGACCAACGCCGTTGGACCAGAAGTGGACAAAACCTGCCGCACAGCGCCCTGTTCTCTTGCCCGAAGCAAAATATTCAGGCATCTTGCGCACAAGAACCTTGGACGAGGTGGCTATGATGAAGGAACATGAGTTCGACCCGACCAATGCCGAGACCCTGGAGCAGTTCCGCAAAATCCCGGCCTTCTCCTCCCTGGATGAGGAGATGATCCAGGAGGTGGTGCGCATGTCGCGCATGCGCAAGTACGAGCCGGGCGAGTTGATCATCCGGGAGGGCGACTACGACGCCAGGGTGTTCTTTCTGGTCAAGGGCGACCTCAGGATCACCGTCAAGGGCGTGGAGGTGGGCTCCATCCGCCGGTTGGGCGACATCTTCGGCGAGATGGGCATCATCGACGGCAGCCCACGCTCGGCCAGCATCGAGGCCATGAGCCCGACCCTGTGCGTGGCCGTGGACGCCTCCCTCTTCGACCGCCAGACGGCGAAGGACACCTTCACGGTCCAGGCCATACTCTACCGCGTCTTTTGCGAGGTGCTGGCCGTGCGCCTGCGCGAGATGGACAAGAAGCTTTCAGAACTCACCGCCCAAAAGGGGTAAGCTCCCGGCATAGCCCACGGAGGCAGCATGGCCGTTCATCCGCTGGCGGGGAAGCCCGCGCCCAAGGAAATTCTCACCGATATCCCGCGCCTGCTGGCGGACTACGCACGCGTCGTTCCCGACGCCGAGGACCCGGCGCAAAGGGTCAGCTTCGGCACCTCGGGCCACCGGGGCAGCAGCACCAGTGGCAGCTTCAACGAGGCCCACATCCTGGCCATCAGCCAGGCCATTGTGGAGCACCGCGCGGCGGCGGGCATCCGCGGGCCGCTGTTCATGGGCATGGACACCCACGCACTAAGCGCCCCGGCCCTGGCCACGGCCCTCACGGTCTTCGCGGCCCACGGCGTGGACGTGATGATCCAGGCGGGCGGCGGGTTCACGCCAACGCCGGTGATCTCCCACGCCATTCTCGGCCATAACAAGAACCCGCAGAACGCGCGGGCCGACGGCGTGGTGGTGACACCCTCGCACAACCCGCCCCAGGACGGCGGCTTCAAGTACAACCCGCCCGAGGGCGGTCCGGCGGACACGGCCACCACCAAGGCCATTGAGGACCGGGCCAACGAACTTCTGCGGGCCAAGCTCGCCGGGGTGCGGCGCCTGACGCCTGAGCGCGCGCTCCAGGCCGGGACCACGCACCAGATCGACTATGTGGCGCCCTATGTGGAGGACCTGGGCAATGTTGTCGACATGCAGGCCATCGCCGCGTCGGGCATCACCATTGGGGCCGACCCGCTGGGCGGCTCGGGCGTGGGTTTTTTGGAGCCCATCGCAAAGCGTTGGGGCATCAAACTCACCGTGGTCAACACGATTGTGGACCCGACCTTCTCCTTCATGACCGTGGACAAGGATGGCAAGATCCGCATGGACTGCTCCTCGCCCTACGCCATGCAGGGGCTCATCGCGCACAAGGACTCCTATGACGTGGCCTTTGGCAACGACCCGGACTTCGACCGCCACGGCATCGTCACCCGCAGCGTTGGCCTCATGAACCCCAACCACTATCTTTCCGTGCGCTTCAAGTGGTTCGTGGCCGGGCTGCTTGACGGGTCGTACGGCTTCGGCGGCGAGGAAAGCGCCGGGGCCAGCTTCCTGCGCCGGGACGGCACGGTCTGGACCACGGACAAGGACGGCATCATCATGGGCCTTCTGGCGGCGGAGATCACCGCGCGCACGGGCCAGGACCCCGGCTTGTACTATGCAGGGCTTGAGGCGCGATTCGGCAGCCCCGTGTACGAGCGCATGGACGCCCCGGCCACGCCGAGCCAGAAGGCGGCCTTCAAGAAGCTGACGCCGGAGATGGTCACGGCGTTGAGCCTGGGCGGGGAGGTCATTTTGGCCAAGCTGACGCGCGCGCCGGGCAACAACGCCGATATCGGCGGGCTCAAGGTGGTGGCCGAGAACGGCTGGTTCGCCGCGCGGCCCTCGGGCACGGAGGATATCTACAAGATCTACGCCGAGAGCTTCCTGGGCCGGGAGCACCTGGCGCTGCTCAAGCGCGAGGCCCAGGCCATGGTCGATGCGGCCTTCGTGGCGGCCGGGGCATAGGCGTCGTCAGTCAGCAAAGAATTCCAGACTCCATCCGTTTGGCGGGATGAAGGAGCCAGGCCGGGAGATTCGGCGCTGGCCCCTTTCTCTTTGTGTTACGGCTAGTTGGCGTGCGGGCGAAAAAAAGCGGCCCCGCTTGCGCAGGGCCGCTTGGGCATGATCGGGATCGTTGCCGTTAGAACTGGTAGCGCAGGCCGAGCAGGGCCTCGTGGGAGTTGATATCCTTGGGCTGGAAGGAGAGGGTTCCGCTTTCGTACTTCTTGGCATCGCCGAAGTTGGTGTAGCGGTAGCCCAGGTCGATGATGATGTTGTCGGTCAGGGAATAACCGACGCCAGCGCCCAGGTTCCAGGCGAAGTTGGTGGCGTCATAGTTGCCGCTGGTGCCGCCAGGGAAGGTGCTTTCGATCTTCTGGTTGATCCAGGCCACGCCGAGGCCAGCGCCCACGTACGGGGTGAAGGCGGTGCCGGTCTTGAAGTCATAGTAGACGTTGGCGAACAGGGTGTGGATGTCGATCTTGGAGGTGAAGGCACCAGTGCTGGAGGCAGCAGTGCCGTTCGTGGCGCTGTACTTGAACTGGTCGTGATACAGATATTCAGCCTCAGCGCGGATTGGGAGGCCCATGCCGGCGAAGTTGTAGCCGATGGCGCCGCCGACGGTGTAGCCGCTCTCATCGGACCACTTTTTGGTGGCGTTCTGGTTGGTGCCGGCAGCAGCGCTGTCCTGCACGCTGGCACTGTTGTGGTCTTTGTACTCGTAGCCGCCCTTGATACCAACGTACACTCCGCCCTTGTCCGCAGCGAAGGCCGTGCCCAGGGCCAGGGTCGCCACAAGCGCGAGCGCGGCCAGGATAACGAGATGCGCCTTTTTCATGGTTGCTTCCTTCCTTAACTTTCTTTGAATGTTCAGGGGCATGCCAACGGCAAACTCAAAAATGTAGTTAGTATTTATCCTTGTCAATACGTATTGTCAACATTCCGGTGCAATTATTTTTACTTTTTCACGCGTGCACCCAGGACTCGACTCTCTGAGCGTTCCACTATATGAATCCCTGATGAGTCTGTCTGCTGTCGAACTTGCAGGAGCCCTCAGAAGGTTCGTCCGCACGGAAAATGGTGATGCGCTCAAGGTGCTCCCAGCGATCCTGGCGGACCTTGCGGAACTCCCCACGGGCCATGGCGACACCCCGCAGGGCGCAGCCGCAGCCGGAGAGGTCGCCTGCCTGCTGTTCTCCATCGTGCGCGCCCTGCGCGATGTGGCCCTCATGTCGCGCGTACTGCAGGCCCTGTCGTCCCTGGGCCGGTTTGGCCGCTGCCTGGCCATGCTGCACATCCAGGCCCGCAGCCTGCCCTTGCCGCAACTCACGCCGATCCTGCTGGCCTTGCCCGGCATCGATTTCCTGGCCATTGTCAACGAGATGTTCCTGGCTCCCCTGACCGACGACAAGCAGTACATGGCCTGGCTCAAGGGCCTGTTGCCTGTGCCTGGACGCTGCGATCCCAGGGCGACGCTGCTGTTTTTGAGCACCCTGGCCGACGAGGGCACGCCCCTGGCCAAGCCCTTGCGGGACGCCCTGCTCGGGGCCTGCATGGCCGAGGCCCTGCCCAAGGCCTTTGCGGGCAAACCCGGCGCGGCCAACGCCGAGGCCCTGCTCAAGGCCTCCGTAAGCTTGGCCAGCCCGGCCATCCATGTCGAGGCCCTGGGCTACGCCTTGCGCGCCGCCGGCACCGAGGGGCCGAGCCGTCTGGCTCCGCTCCTGGCTGCAGCGCCTGACTTGGCCGTGCGCGAGCCCGCCCTGCTGACCGAGATGGGCCGTCTGGCCATACTGCCCGAGGCCCCGGCGCTCCTGCTCCCGGCCACTCGGGCCGAGCCGGAGCTGCTTGGGCTTGTCCTGGCCGGCATGCTGCGCCAGGGGGGGGAGGCGCGGCAATACGCCCTCAGGCTCACGCCCCTGCTGCCCCGGCTGGGGCTTGCGCCGCTGCTGGCGGACATCCCGGATGCCGAGCGCGAAGCCGTTTTGGGCCGCATCTTCCTCGCGCTTGTCCGCCATGACTCCGACTTTCTGCGCCGTGCGGCCAAGGCCATGCAGAACATGCTGGACGCGGCCTCAATGCAGGCCCTGTCAGACTTGTTCTCGGCCCAGGCCGCCCGGGATGACGCCGAGAGCGCCGCGTTCCTGGCCCCGCCCGCAGGTTCCGGCCCCACTTCGGGCAAGGCCCAAGGCCAGCGCCGTCCTCCCCTGGCCGAGGCCCTGAAGGACGCCCTGATCCCCCTGAAGGACCAGGATTATTCGCATTCGACCCTGAGTGGGGAAGTCTTGGAGGGCTCCACCCTCTCCGCGGTGAATCTTTCGGCCAGCCAGTTCTCCTCGGTCACCTTCCGCAGGGTTCGTCTGAGCGCCTGCGCCTTGCAGGGCAGCCAGTTCGAGGGCTGCACCTTCCAGGCTTGCACCTTTGCGGGCGTGGACTTCTGCGACGCAGAGTTCCAGAATTGCCGCTTTGAGGGCTGCTTTTTCGAGCGCTGCGACGCCGCGCGGCTGCGCTTGGCATCCTGCGCCCTGGCCGGGTGCGCCGTGGTCGAGTCCTGCCTGGCCGGCATGCACCTGTCCAAGGTGCGCCTGGATCGCCTCGTGGCCAGGGCCAGCGCCTTTTCCGGCCTGCGCGCCCAGGAAAGCGCCCTGCTGCACAGCTCCTTCACGCGTTGCGACCTGTCCAGCTCGGTGCTTGAGCGCTGCGCCTGCCGCGGTTCGGAGTTCCTGGACTGCACCCTGGCCCAGGCCCGCCTGCGCCACTGCGAGGTCTCGGGGGTGAATTTTATGCGCTGCTCGTTGCCCGGGCTGGCCATGCAGGGCGGCCACACGAACAACCCGCACCTGGCCAACGCGCGGCACGCCTCCCTGGCGGCCCTGCTGACCCGGCCTGACAGCGCGCTGACGGAGCTGCCCCCGGCCCTGCGGGGGGCGCCCGGAGCGGCCTTTGTCGCCGCCTCTGTGGGGCGCCATGTGCGCTTGGACGAGGCCCGGCGGAATCTGGTCGCCATGCGCGGGCAGAACCAGCGCCGCACGGAGCTGGCCATTGAGCGCCTGGCCGAGCATCAGGGCGTGTTCCTGCGCCTCTTGCCGCAGCTCCTGGTCACGGACGTGTTTGAGCAGGCCCAGGGGCTCAAGGGCGTCCCGGCCTGTTCCCTGGGCGGGCCGGAGATCAGTGTGGACCTGACCTTGCTGGAAAAGTATTTTCCCGGCCAGGCTCCCACGGCGAAGTCCCCACCGCTGCTGAACATCGAGGCCCTGTACGCCATCGGCAGCCTGGGCTCCGTGGCCCAGAAACCCTCCTCGGACATCGACTGCTGGGTTTGCCACAGCGAGCCCGCGGCGGCCTCGCCGGATATCCGGGAGGGCTTGCGGCGCAAGCTCGCGGCCCTGGAGTCCTGGGCCGATCAGCAGTTCGGCCTGGAGGTGCACTTTTTCGCCATGACGCTCGACGAGGTGCGCACCAATTCCTTCGGCATGAGCGACAAGGAGAGTTCCGGCTCGGCCCAGGCGGCCCTGCTCAAGGAGGAGTTCTACCGCACCGCGCTCAGGCTGGGGGGCAAGGATCTGCTCTGGTGGGCGACGCCTCCGGGGGCCGATGCCGCCGCCGCGCAGTCGCTCCTGGCCGACATCAGCGTCCTGGACCCGCGCCTGGCCGCCGAGCTGGTGGACCTGGGCCAGCCAGAGCCCATCCCGGCCAGCGAGTATTTCGGGGCCTGCCTGTGGCAGATGGTCAAGGCCCTGCACAGCCCCTACAAGTCGGTGATGAAGCTGGCATTGCTCGAGAAATACTCGGACAAGGGCCAGACCATGCGCCTGCTCTGCGACCGCATCAAGGAGGCCGTGTTGCGCGGGCGGACCCGGCCGGAATGGGTGGACCCGTACCTGGCGCTCTTCGCCTCCATCCGCCAGCATTATGCGGGCCTTGGCGACGCGGCCTCCCTGAGTCTTTTGGCCGAATGCCTGTGGCTCAAGGCCGATGTGGACCCAGAGGACCTGCCGCCGGAGTTCGTCCAGGTGATCCAGGCCTCGTGGGCAACCGGCACCTTCGCCAATTCCCTGCGCCTGGGCGGGCTGGTCAACCAGTTCATGATCGCGGCCTACCGCCGCATCCAGGGCGGTCTCCGGGCCGACCGCGCGTCCGCGAGCATCACCCCGCAGGACATGACGCGCCTGGGCCGACGCATCGCCGCCAATTTCGCCCAGCGCGAGCACAAGGTGAGCCTGGTGCCCTTCCTGTCTGAGGATGTGGCCTTCACCGAGCTGTATTTCTACGCTGAGAAGGCGCCGGGAAAGCGCACGGTCTGGGCCGTGAAGGGCAAGGAGAAGGCCACGGGCAAGGCTGCCGTGGAGTCGCTGGAGCCCATCCGCAGGGACACGGACGTGGCGCGGCTCCTGGCCTGGGTCGTGGTCAACGGCATCTATGAGCCGGGGTTGGCGGTGCAGGCTGAGAAGACCCTGGCGCCCATCGCGGTGATGGATGTGCTGGCCCTGCTGCAGGACCTCACGGCTTTCTTTCCCCGGCGTGAAATTGTGGACCCGGACATGGAGGAGTACCTGCAGGACGAGCGCGTGACCCGGGCCTACGTGATCCTGAACCTGGCCGTGCCGCCGGACAAGAACAAGATCCTCCAGGCCTCGGTGATCTACTCCACCAACTGGGGCGAGCTGTTCTGCCAGACCTTCGACAACCCGCCGCAGCTGCTGTCGCTGTCGCCGCTGACCTACCTGCGTGAGAACCTGTCCAGGACCGTGCCTTCCAGGCCGGAAGTGAAGATCTTCATCCCCAAGAAGTCCGCCTGCCCCAGGATCAAGGTCTTCTAGGCTCCAGCCCGTTTGTCAAAGAGGCCGCCCGCCTGCCTAGCCCTTGGCGATCATGGCCGTGGCGATCCAGTCGAGCACCAGCGCGGGCATCACCGTGGGCTGGTTCAACGCCTCCTGGGCACTCGCCAGCACCAGGTCGAAACGCCTCAGGCCCAATGGGCCGAGCCGCGCCAGCCGCCGTGCTGCGGCGGAATGCTGGGTGTTGCCGGCCACGGCCAGGGTCAGCTCGCGCTGGCAGGCCGAGAGCAGCCGCAGGGCCAGTGCGCGGTCTGCCGCGCCCTTGGTGCCGGTGCGCTCGAACCAGCCCTGCCCGGTGTCCCAGAAACTCAGCAGCGCGGCCAGCCACTCGGCCACGTCGGGCTCCGGGGCCTGGGGCTCGGGCCAGGGCAGGGTGAGCACGAAGCTGCGCGAGACGAGCGTCTGGAGCAGGCGCTCGCGCTGGGGGGCCAGGAGCACGAAGACGTTGCCGGGCCGGGGCTCCTCCAGGGTCTTCAGGAGCAGGTTGGTGATGTAATGATTGAGGTCCTGGGCCTCTGAAAATATAGTCACCCGGCTGCCCGCACCGCATGGAGGCTGGCCCCAGATCGGCAGCAGTTCGCGAATCTTATCCATCCCGGATTTTTTGCTGTCGCTCTCCTCGAAAAACTGTTTGTCCACCACGATGAGGTCACGGGAGACGCGCCTCGCGATCTGCATGCAGGCCGGGCACTGGCAGCAGGGCCGCGTTGCGGGCTCGCCGGTGCAGTTGAGGGTGGCGGCCCAGGCCAGGGCTGCGGTCTTGCGGTCGGCCTCGGTGCCGCCCTCGATGACCAGGCTCTGGGGCGCGTGGGTGGAGAGCGTGCGCAGCCGCGCCAGGACCTGGGCGGCCCCGGCAAAGGCGCAAAGGGATGTGGACGAGCAGGCCGTCCCGGTCATGGGCGGCTCTCAGGTGGTGCTGCGGGTGGCGCGCTTCTGCGTCTGCGTGGTGTCATGGCCACAAGGCTTACCGCAGAAGCGCGCCGGACCGCAAGGGCGCTCGCGCTAGAGCACGACCACGGAGTTGTCGGCGTCGGCAAAGGCGCTGTACACGTAGCAGTCGGCCTCGGTGTCATTGAGCCAGGCCCCGGTGTCGGTGACGTAGCGGTACTGGTAGGGCGCGGCTGCGGGCAGCTCCAGGCTGGCGCTGAACTGGCCCTTGGCCTTGCGCATGACCAGCAGCGTGGGGTTCCATTCGTTGAACTCCCCGGCCAGGAAGAGCTTCTTGGCCCCGTTCGCGGCTTCCACGGGCAGGGAAAAGCCCACCTTGCATGTGCTCTTGTCCTTGGAATACGTCTTGGTCAGCGGCATGATATCTCCCCCTCAGCGCAGCCCCCCCGGGCTGCATGACAGGTTCAACTACACCCGCGCGCCCAGGGAGCGGTACAGCTCGATGTACCGGGCGGCGGAGTTTTCCCAACTGAAGTCCTGGCTCATGGCGCGCTCGACCATGGCGCGCCAGTAGGTTTTCTTGTTTCTCCACAGGTCCACGGCCTCGAGGATGGTCTGGTAGAAGGTCTCGGGGTCGGGCTCGGTAAAGGTGAAGCCCGTGGCCTGCGGGTGCGGATAGGGCACGATGGTGTCGCGCAGGCCGCCCACGCCCGTGGCCACCGGCGGGGTGCCGAAGCGCAGGGCGTACATCTGCGTCAGCCCGCAGGGCTCGTAGCGCGAGGGCATGAGGAAGATGTCCGACCCGGCCTGGATGCGGTGGGCCAGGTCCTCGGAGTAGCCCACGATGACGCAGAGCCGGTCGTGGTGCTCCTCGGCCAGTTCCTGCAGCCGGGCCTCGTGCTCCAGCTTGCCCTCGCCCAGGACGATGAGCCCGATCTCCTGTTCCATGAGCCTGGGGATGATCTCGGTAAGCAGGTCCACGCCCTTCTGCCCCCGGAAGCGGCCGATGAAGCTGAGCAGGGGCTTGTCCTCCAGCTGGTCGGGCAGGCACATCTCCTTCAAGAGCGCGCGCTTGCAGTCGAGCT
>MGTN01000165.1:0-348 GCA_001799475.1 Desulfovibrionales bacterium GWA2_65_9
AAGCGCGGCCGCGGCTCTCCGCGGTACCGCACCCCGGGCCACCGCTACTATGGCGATGTCAGCTATCCCGTCCTTGCCAAGTCCCTCGGCCAGGTGCTTTACTTTGAAATGGATCCCGGCCGCCACGCGTTACTTGCTGAAATATTGCTAGAAGACGGCAAGACCACCCTAGCGGTCATTGCCGCAGAAGGGCTGAAAGTCGGGGACAAGGTTTTATTTCGCTACGAGCAGACCTACACTTTGCCGGAAGTTTTCGAATACGACCGAACATTAGTCAAGACCGGTTGTGTGCTTCCGCTTTCAATGATACCCGACGGCTCCTTTGTATTCAACCTGGAATCGCATCCA
>MGTN01000165.1:376-756 GCA_001799475.1 Desulfovibrionales bacterium GWA2_65_9
GCGGCTCCAACATACTTGTCGTCGGCCACGACGAAGAGACCGGGCTGGTGACGGTAAAGCTTGACTCCAAGAAGCTGAAGGTTCTTGATCCTCGCTGCAGGGCAACAATAGGCATTGCCGCAGGCGGCGGGAGAAAGGAAAAACCTTTCAAGAAGGCAGGATACAAGAGGTTTGCAATGCGCGCAAGGGGCAAAGTCTGGCCCAAGGCAAGCGGGACTTCGATGAGCGCATACGACCACCCGTTCGGCGGCAAGAGCTTCGGAAAGGCCAAGACCGTTTCCCACAGCACTTCGCCCGGCCGAAAGGTCGGCTTGATAGCAGCAAGCAGGACGGGAAGGCGCAAGGGAAAGCGCGCCCGGGCCACCGAAGGCCAGCAGGAA
>MGTN01000165.1:878-2166 GCA_001799475.1 Desulfovibrionales bacterium GWA2_65_9
GCGGCGGTGGCGGCAAAGGCCGGCACGGCAACCACCCAGGGCGACGAAGCCACCGGTCAGGCTGTCGTCGCCATGGGCCACCTCAAGGACAAGATCGGCGCCATGGCCGAGCATATCCTGTACCTCGGCGAGCAGACCGGCCAGATCGGCAGCATTGCCACCGTGCTCAAGGACCTGGCCGGCCAGATCAACATGCTGGCCTTGAACGCCGCCGTGGAGGCGGCACGTGCCGGTGAGCACGGCAAGGGGTTTGCCGTGGTGGCCAGTGAAATACGCAAGCTCGCCGACGAGAGCAAGAAGTCGGCGGAGCAGACGGCGGTGCTGGTGGCCGACATCCAGAAGGCCACCAATTCCTCCATCATGATGACGGAAGAAGGCACCCGCACGGTGAACGAGGTCACCCAACTGGTCAAGAACGTGTCCGAGCTGTTTGCCAACCTGGCCGGCCTGGCCGGCAGCGCCAATGAAAGCGCACAGCAGGTGATGCTCAACGCCAGGCAGCAATCCGCCGCCTTCAGCCAGGTGGTGGAAGCGACCAACAGCATCGTTACCGGCGCCAAGGAAACCGCCGCCGGCATCAGCCAGACCAAGGTCGGCGTGCAGAGCCTGAACGAGGCGGCGGAAAACCTCAAGGCGATTGCGTGACCGAACAAGCGGGAGCCACGCCATGATCGAAGATCAGGAACTGCGTCGGCTGTTCAAGGCCGAGAGCGCGGAGCATCTGGCCCGCCTCGACGACAGTCTGCTGCGCCTGGAAAAAGTGCCCGGCGATGCGACGCTGCTCGAAGAGGCGTTCCGCGAGGCGCATAGTTTGAAGGGGGCGGCGCGCATGCTCGGTCTCGCCGGGATCGAAGCGACCGCTCACGACCTGGAAAGCATTTTCAACGCCGCGCGCAAGGGGGGGGCGCCGCTTACGCCGGAAATGATCGCGCACATGAACCTCGCGTTGATTGATCTGCGTCGGCGCGTGCAGGAGGCGTTGGCCGGCGAGCCGCCGCCATCCCCGCCGGGGACGCCCATGGTCGGGGAGGGGCCTTCCATGGCCGTGGCCGTCGCGCCGCCGTCCGTCCCTTCCGCCCCGACAGCGCCGCCGTCCGTCCCTTCCGCCCCGGCAGCGCCGCCGACCGCCCCTTCCGCACCGCCGACCGCGATCAGCGAACCTTTCCGCATCGAAACCGTGCGCGTGGATACCCGCAAGCTGGACGATCTGCTGACCCAGGTGGGCGAACTCTCGGTGATTCAGGGGCGGGCGCAGCACCGGCTGGGGCTGATGGAGAATTTGCTGGAG
>MGTN01000165.1:2197-3117 GCA_001799475.1 Desulfovibrionales bacterium GWA2_65_9
GACAACGCGCGCCTGGAGTCCACCGTCAATCTGCTGGTGGATCAGGTGCGCAGCATTCGCCTGGTGCCCCTGTCCACCGTGTTCGCTCTGTTTCCCCGCATGGTGCGCGACTTGGCAAAGGAGCAAGGCAAGGAAGTCGAACTGGTTGTCGAGGGCGGCGACATCAACGAGGACAAACATATCCTTGAGGAATTGAAAGATCCGCTGATGCATCTGATCCGCAACGCCATCGACCACGGCATAGAGCCGCCCGCCGAGCGCGAACGGCTTGGCAAGCCGCGTTGTGGCACGTTGCGGCTCTTCGCTGTGCGCGAAAACGCCAAGATGCTTCTGGTGGTGCAGGACGACGGACGCGGGCTGGACCTGGATGCGATCCGGGAGACGGCAAGGAAGCGCGGCCTGCACCATGAGGCGGCGCTTGCCGATATGAATTCCACGCAATTGCAGCAGTTGATCTTCCTGCCAGGATTTACCACCAGCACCTTTGTCACGGAGCTGTCCGGGCGCGGCGTGGGACTGGACGTGGTGCGGGTCAATGTCGAGCGCATGAAGGGCGAGATCCACCTGGAATCCACTCTTGGCCGGGGGCTGAAGGTGCAGTTGCGCCTGCCGCTCTCCCTGACCACCACACGGATTCTGCTGGCGAGTGCCGACGGTCGGCTCTACGGGCTGCCTGTCGAGTTCGTCCACACCTCGCTCCGCGTGCGGGAAGCGGAGATCTTTACCCTCGAAGGCCACTGCGCCGTCCTGCTGGACGACACGCCGGTGATCGCCGCCCGTCTGGCCGATCTGTTGGAGCTGCCGCTCGCGACTCCGCACGCAGCATCCGACGCCCTGGCTTGCATCGTGCTCCAGGTGGGCGGCGAGTGGCTGGGCCTGCTGGCAGACGAGCTGCTGGGCGAGGAGGAAGTGGTCCCCAA
>MGTN01000165.1:3156-7628 GCA_001799475.1 Desulfovibrionales bacterium GWA2_65_9
AGCCTGCCGTCTTGCTGGTCGAGGACTCGGCGTTGATCCGCGCCATGGAGAAACGAATCCTCGAGGACGGCGGCTATGAGGTGGCCGTAGCGGTGGATGGCCTGGAGGCCCTCAACTTTCTCAGCAACCGCCCCTTCGCCGCAGTGGTGTCGGACATCGTGATGCCGAACATGGATGGCTTGGCTCTGACGGAACACATCCGCTCTGACCCGCAGTACAAGGATTTGCCGATCATTCTGGTAACGAGTCTCGCCTCCGACGAGGACAAGCGGCGCGGCCTCGAAGTTGGCGCCAGCGCCTACATTCCCAAACCGTCGTTTGACCAGCGCGTGCTTCTGGATACCTTGAAAAGGCTGGTGGTGACATGATCCGAGTGCTGCTCGTCGATGACTCCCCCTTGACGCTGCACGTCTTGCAAAGGCTGCTGGCCAGATCGCCGGACATCGCGGTGGTGGGCACCGCCGCAGACGGCAGGAAGGCGCTTGACCTCCTGCCCACGCTGGATCCCGACGTCATTTGCACGGATATGCACATGCCCGAAATGAACGGGCTGGAAATGACCCATGCGATCATGGCAACGACGCCGCGCCCGATTCTCGTGGTCAGCGTGTCTGTGGAGCCGAACTCGCCCAATGTCTTCCGCGCGCTGGAGGCCGGAGCGGTGGATGTCTTCCTCAAGCCTCGCGACATCCTCGGAATGGATCAGGATAAGATAGCGCGGGAACTTGCCTCGAAGATCCGCATCGTCGCCGGGGTGCATGTTTTCCGTAAGCGCGATGCGGTGGCAGCGGCCCGGCCGCCGACGCCCATAGTGACGAGACAAGGGCCCATGCAGATGGTCGTGATCGGCGCTTCCACTGGCGGCCCGCAGGCAATTCGCTCGATTCTCTCCGGTCTGCCGAATACCTTTCCTGTACCTGTGGTGTGCGTGCAGCATATCGGCGAGGACTTCATGACATCGTTGGTGACTTGGCTGGCCGAAACCAGCCCATTGCCGGTGCGCAAGGCGCCCGAGGGCGAGGTTCCGCAGGGCGGGGTCGTCTATTTCGCGCCCGAGAATGCCCACCTGGAGTTTGACAACCTCGGCCGGTTCGCCCTGTCCGATGCGCCGCCCTGCAGCGGCCACCGGCCCTCGGCCACAGTCACCATGCGGTCGGCGGCGCAACGTTTCGGCGCTTGCGCGGTGGGCGTCCTTCTCACCGGCATGGGCCGCGACGGCGCCGATGGCATGGCCGAAATCGCCAGGGCGGGAGGCATAACAATCGCCCAGGACGAGGCAAGCAGCGTGGTTTACGGCATGCCCAAGGAGGCCGTGGCGCTTGGGGCCGTGCAGCATGTGCTCGCCATTGAACAAATCGCGCCGGCGCTGGCCTCATTGTAAAACCGCCATGATGGCGCGACGCGGCATTGCGTGGGAAGGGAGTGATGTGATGGATAATACCAAGGAGCCCAATGATCAGCCCACAATCCTGATCGTTGAGGACAGCCCGGTGGAGGCGGAACTGCTGCGCCGCACTATCACACGCGCGGGCTACGCAGTGATTGTGGCGCACAACGGGGCGGAAGGCCTGCAAGCGGCGCGCGCCCAGCAGCCCGCCCTCGTTTTGAGCGACATCAACATGCCCGAAATGGACGGCTACCAGCTGTGCCACGCCATCAAGTATGACAACGAACTGTGGAGTATCCCGCTGATCCTGCTGACGGTGCTGTCGGAACCGGAAGACATCATCAGTGCGATCAATTGCGGTGCGGATGCCTACATTGTCAAACCCTTCGACGAGAAAAGCCTGCTCGGCCGCATTCGCTCCCTGCTGGGCGCGCCGCTCGCAAGACCGCGGATGAGGGAGCGGCGGCAGGAGCTGCTGGAGTATGGCGGCAAGCTCCAAACCATTTCCGGCGGCGGGCAGCAGATTCTGAACCTGCTCCTTTCCCTATATGAGAACACGCTCAACCAAAATGCCGAGCTGTTCGCCACCCAGAACCAGCTCAACATCCTGAATGAAAACCTCGACCAGCAGGTGCGCGAACGCACCGAGGCGCTGCTTGAGAGCGAATCCACCTATCGTTCGCTGTTCGACAATATGCTGAACGGCTACGCCCACTGCCGGATACTGTTCGAAGACGGCCGGCCCGGCGACTTCATCTATCTGGAGGTGAACAAGGCCTACGAAACGTTGATCGGCAGGACGGATGTCGCCGGACGGAGGGTCAGCGAGATTTTTCCGGGCATCCACGAGACGGATCCCGAGATGCTTGAGAGTTATGGGCGGGTCGTCACGACTGGCCGTGCGGAACGCTTCGAGGTATACCGCAGGGCCCTGCACAAGTGGCTTTCCATCTCCGCGTACAGCTCGAAACCGGAACACTTTGTCGCGGTCTTCGACGACATAACCGAGCGCAAGGAGGCGGAGCGCATTGTCCAGGAAAGCGAGCGCAAGTACCGCCAACTCTTTGAAAGCGCGCAAGACAGCCTGATGGTTTTGAGGCCGCCCTCCTGGAAGTTCACCGACGCCAACGATTCGGCGCTACGGATGTTCGAGGTTGACGGCAGGGACGCCCTATTCATGCTTGGCCCTTGGGACGTCTCGCCGGAGATGCAGCCGGACGGACAAAGCTCAACCGAGTTGGCACAGGAGAGGATAGCGGCCACCCTGCGGGAAGGATCGAGCTATTTTGAGTGGGTGCACAAGCGGCGGAACGGCGAGGAGTTCCCGGTCGAGGTGCTGCTGACCCGCATAGGGGAGGAAGGGGATTATTCGATTCAGGCCACCGTGCGCGACATCAGCGAGCGCAAGAAGTACGAAGCCAGCCAGATCCTCCAGGCCGAGCGGGCGCGGATTCTGCTGGAACTGCCCGAAGCCGCGGAGACGATGTCGGAGCAGGAGTTCATGCAATTCGGCCTGGACATGGCCGAGCATGTGACGGGCAGCAAGATAGCCTTCATCCATTTCATCAAGGCTGATCAGGAAAACATTGAACTGTACGCATGGTCACGCCGGACCATGGAGGACTATTGCAAGGCCTCGCCCAGCAAGAAGTATGCGTTGAGCCAGGCGGGAATCTGGGCCGACGCCCTGCGCAAGAAGGCGCCGGTGATGTGCAACGACTACCCAAACGCGCCTGAACGGCGCGGCCTGCCCGAGGGACATGCCGAATTGAGCCGGTTCGTCAGCGTACCGGTGCTGGAGGGCGGCAAGGTCGTCATGCTCGCGGGCGTGGGCAACAAGGCCGCCCCGTATACGGAGCTGGATGTCGAGTCGGTCCAACTGATCGCCAGCGGCATCTGCCGCATCATACAGCGCCGCCGCGACGAGGCCGAGCTGAGCAAGCTCTCGCTGGCCGTGCAGCAGAGCCCGGAGAGCATCATCATCACCGATCTGGAGGGCCGCATCGAGTATGTCAACGATGCCTTCCTGCGGGTCACTGGCTACGACCGGGAGGAGGTCATCGGCCGCAATCCGCGCATCCTGCAGTCTGGCAAGACACCGCGGACGACCTATAAAGCCATGTGGCAACAACTCCGACGCGGTGAGCCATGGAAGGGCGAACTTGTGAACCGGCGCAAGGACGGCAGTGAATACACCGAGTTCGCCTACATCGCGCCGATCCGCCAGGCCGAGGGCCGCATCACCCATTATGTCGGGGTGCAGGAGAACATCACCGCGCGTAAGCTGGCCGAGGCAATCGTGGAGGAAACCAGCCAACGGTTTTCGACGGTGTTCCACACCAGCCCCATCGGCATCGGCATCGGCATTTTGGAGGATGGGACCTTTATCGACGCCAATGTGGCACTGCAAAACATGCTCGGATACACCCGGCAGGAAATGCTGGGCAGAACTGGAGCCGACCTCCACATATGGGTGGATGCCGAAGCCCGGTCCACGGTGCTTGAGACCCTGAGATCACAAGGGGTCATTGCAAATTTCGAGAGCCGGTTCCAACGGAAGTCCGGAGAGGTCTTCGACATCTCCTACTCCGGGAGCCGGGTGGAAATAGCGGGGACTCCACATTTCATCGGCATGGTTACCGACATAACGATCCAGAAGGAGGCGCAGCGGGCTCTTGCGTCACACAAGGATGAGTTGGAGGTGCTTGTACAGGCCCGCACCCTCGAGCTGGCGCAGGCCAAGGTCGTGGCCGAGTTGGCCAACGAGGCCAAGAGCGCCTTTGTCGCCAACATGAGCCACGAGATACGCACCCCGCTGAATGCGATTGTCGGCCTCACGCATTTGCTGCGGCGGGGCAATCCCGATCCCGCTCAGAAGGAGAAGCTGGACAAGATCGTCGGCGCCTCCCAGCATCTGCTCTCGGTCATCAACGACATCCTCGACTTCTCCAAGATCGAGGCCGGCAAGCTGAGCCTCAGCATCGCCGATTTCGCCTTCGACCGCATGCTGGACAACGTCATTTCCATGGTCACCCCCCTGGCGCGCGACAAGGACCTGGAGATCGTTCAGGACCGCGACGACATC
>MGTN01000165.1:7640-19844 GCA_001799475.1 Desulfovibrionales bacterium GWA2_65_9
CGGAGGTGACCGCCACAGACCTGCTGGTGCGCTTCGAGGTGGAGGACACGGGCATCGGTATTGCGTCGGAGAAGCTGAAGAACCTGTTCACCGCCTTCGAGCAGGTAGATGCCGGCACCGCGCGCCGCTTCGGAGGAACGGGCCTGGGGCTCGCCATCACCCGGCGGCTGGCCCGCCTTATGGGGGGGGGGGCCGGTGGGAAGAGCAAGCCCGGCAAGGGCAGCCGCTTCTGGTTCACCGCCCGGCTTGGCATCAGTAAGCGCAGTGTGAAGGAACTGTCCGAAGAGCCTCCGATCACTGGGCAGAGTCTCCGAAGCGTCCCAGGGGGGGCTCGCATCCTGCTTGCCGAAGACAACCAGATCAACCAGGAAATCGCGGTGGAACTCCTGATCGAGGGCGGGCTTAAGGTCGAGGTCGCCAACAATGGGTATGAGGCCATGGAGAAGGCGCGCCGCGGCGGCTTCGACCTGATCCTCATGGATATGCAGATGCCGGTCATGGACGGGCTGGAGGCGACGCGCGCCATCCGCGCATTGCCCGGCTGCGCGACACTGCCCATCGTGGCGATGACCGCCAACGTCTTTGACGTGGATCGCAAGAACTGCATGGATGCCGGCATGAACGATTTCGTCGCCAAGCCGGTCGATCCGCAGCAGTTGTTCCGCGTTCTGTCGCACTGGCTGCCCTCTGCGACAGTAACCATCCCCGCCGCCTCTGTCGGCGCACAGGCCCTTCCCGTCATTTTCGCGGCGATCCCAGGCCTGGATGCCGAGCAGGGCCTCAAGGTGCTGAACGGCAACCAGGCCACCTACGTGCGGCTGCTGCGCCACTTTGCCGCCGACCATGTCAGTGACATGGGCAAGCTGCGCCAATGCTTAGATGAGGGCGACAGGGGCACGGCCAGGCGCTTGGCCCATACGCTGAAGGGGACCTCAGGCAATCTGGGAGCCACCAGCCTCAGGCAGCTGGCCGCCGACCTGGAGACGGCGATCAAGGATGGTGGCGCCGCAGCGGAAGTGGAACGCTTGGCCAACGCTGTGGAGGCCGAGTTGCAGCGCATGACGACGGTGATCACCGAGGTCTTGCCGGAGCAGGCCGCCGCCCCATATGTGGGCGAGGTGGATTGGCCGGCAGTGCGGCAGGCGCTGGCTGAACTGGAACCGCTGCTGGTGAGAAGCAACATGCAGGCCAATCACATTGTCGAGGCCAACTCGGCGCTGTTCGAGGCGGCGCTGGGCTCCTTGGGCATTGAACTGCGTCGGCACACTGAGCGTTTCCTCTACCCGGAGGCCTTGGAGATTTTGAAGCGCGCGCGGCAGGAACACCCGGAACTTGCGGGATGAAATCGGCGTCAGAAGGAACGGATCGCATGAATACGTCCAAGAAGGATGAGACAGACCGGGCGACCATCCTGGTGGTGGACGACGACGTGGGAAACCTGGAAATCCTTGGCGGACTGCTCCAACAGCACTTTGATGTTTTGATCGCTCCCTCCGGAGAGCGGGCCTTGCAGATCGCCGCCTGCATTCCGAAACCGGACCTGATCCTGCTTGATGTGTTGATGCCTGGCATGGACGGCCATGAAGTGCTCGCCCGCCTGCGTGACGATCCAGCCACCAGCGCCATTCCGGTGATATTCGTCACCGGGCTCGATTCAGTCGAAGACGAGGAGCGCGGCCTGAAATCCGGTGCGATGGACTACATCGCCAAGCCCTACCGCCCCTCCATCATTTGCGCGCGCGTGAGGACACAGCTTGAACTCAAGCGCGCCCGCGATTGGTTGGCAGACCAGAACACCTATCTGGAAGCCGAGGTGGCACGACGGATGAAGGAAAATGAGCAGGCCCAGCTTCAGCTGCTGCAATCCGAGAAGCTGGCGGCCATGGGCCAGCTTGCCGCGGGCATCGCCCACGAGATCAATGCCCCCGCGCAGTATGTGAACAATAACGTCCAATTCCTCAAGGACGCCTTTGGGCATCTCCTGCCCCTGTGCGGCGAGCTGCGCCGCCTGCTGGAATCGGTCAAGACAGACGCCATTCCCTCGGAGGTCATTGAGGCCCTGGATGCGGCCATCGCCAAGCACGACATCGTCTATTACGAGGAAGAGGTGCCGGACGCGCTTGCCCAGACCCTTGAGGGGCTGGAGCGCATAGGCGCCATCGTGCGCTCCGTGAAGCAGTTCGCGCATCCAGGCTCCTTGAGCATGGCCGCGACGGACTTGAACGAGGCCATGCGCACCACGGCCCTGGTGAGCAAGAACGAATGGAAATACGTGGCTGAGTTGAAGACCGACTTCGACCCCAGCCTGCCGTTGGTGGACTGCATGATCAGCGAGATCAATCAGGTGGTGCTGAACTTGATCATCAACGCCGTGCACGCCATCTCCGAGGCAAAGGAAGTTGACCCGCAGCGGACTGGGCTCATCACCTTGAGCACTCGCGCAAATGGTTCCTGGGCCGAGATACGCGTTTCCGACACAGCGATGGGCATCCCGCCGGAAGTGCAACCGAGGGTATTCGATCCGTTCTTTACCACCAAGGCTGTCGGCAAAGGCACCGGCCAGGGGTTGGCCATCGCGCACCGTATCGTCGCGGAAAGGCACAAGGGGCAAATTTTCTTCGAAACCCAGCCCGGCCAAGGAACCACATTCATCATCCGGCTGCCCATCGCTCAACAGCACGATACGCAGTGAAGCGCAGGATGTCGGCTGGAACTGGAGGGTCGCCTGGGCATCGAGACCGGGGCCGTGCCGCTCAAGCCCAAGGCCGTACTGCTTACGCCCATTGCCTACCGGCAGCGGCGACTGGGGGGGCTGGTTCTGGCCTCCCCCTGTGCGATTTCCGCGCGTGAGCAATCCATTGTGGACCGGCTGGCCGTGCAGCTGGGCGTGACCCTGCATAACCTGAGGCAATTCGGGGAGATGAAGCTGCTCTCCGAACAGCTACGCGTGCACGGCGCGGAGATCCACATAACGGACAGGCAGCTCGAAGAGGCCGACCGCCTGCCTGTTGAAGCCCTCTCCGTTCTTGGTGGATGGCGCTGATGCCACTCGGTCCGGGGCTACTCGCCCTGGGCGCTCCAGCCTCCGCCCAAGGCCTTGTAGAGGGTCAGGATGTTGGTCTGCCGCCCGAGCCGGGCCGCGATGAATTCCTGCCGCGACGAGGCGTGGGAGCGCTGGGCGTCGAGCTTGGACAGGAAGCTGTCCACCCCGGCCTCGTAGCGCAGGGTGGAGAGCTCGAAGCTCTTGGCCGTAGCCGTGGTCAGGGAGGTCTGGGCCTCCACCTGGGTCGCCAGGGAAGCTCCCTGGGCCAGGGTGTCGGAGACCTCGCGGAAGGCCGTCTGCACGGCCTTTTCGTACTGCGCCACCAGAATGTCCCGGTCGGCCTCGGCGGCCTTGACCCCGGCGCTGATGGCCCCGGCGTGGAATATGGGCAGGGTGATCTGCGGGGCAAAGGACCACAGCCCCGAGCCGCCGGCAAACAGGCCGTTGACCGCAGTGCTGGCCGTGCCGACGGCCCCGGTGATGCTGATGGACGGGAAGTGCCGGGCCCGGGCCGCGCCGATGTTGGCGTTGGCGGCCTTGAGCTGGTGCTCGGCGGACAAGACATCGGGCCTGCGGGTCAGCACCTCGGAGGGCAGCCCGGCGGGCACGGGGAGTGTCGGGGCCACCTCGGCCAGGGACTGCGCGGGCATTTGTTCTGCCGCCAGTGGCTGGCCGGCCAGCAGGGCCAGCATGTTCTCGTCCGCCGTGACCTGGGCCTGATAGCGCGCCACCTGGACCCGGGCGGTGTCCACCGTGGTCTGGGCGCGGCTCAAGTCCAATTCGTTGGCCACGCCGAACTCGAAGCGGTTGCGGATGACCTCATGGGAGTCCCGCTCCGTGGCCAGGATCTCACGGGCCAGGGCCAGGTGCTCGCGGTCGGCCGCCAGGGTCAGGTAGGCCGTGGCCACCTCCGCCACCAGGCTCAGCTCCACGCTTTTACGCGAGACCTCCGTGGCCAGGAACTCCTCCAGGGCGGCGTCCTTGAGGCTCTGGACGCGGCCAAAGAGGTCCAGCTCAAAGGCGCTGAAACCCAGGCCCACGCTGTAGGTGCGGCTGGTGACGGCAACGGGCGTGCCGGCGAGCTTGGCCGGGGTACGGTGCATGTCCGCCCCGCTGGTGGCGTTGATCTTGGGCAGCAGGTCCGCGCGGCTTATCTGGTACTGGGCTTGGGCCTTCTCAATCTTCAGGGCGGCCACGCGCAGGTCGCGGTTGTTGGCCAGGGCCAGCTCAAGGAGCCGCTGCATGGGCTCGTCGGCCACCACCTGCCGCCAGTCGGCCAGGGTGGCGTTGCCCTGCGGGGCCTGGCCGGTTTTGCTGGCAGGCTGCCCGCTGGTCCAGTTCGCGGGCAACTGCGGGCTGGGGCGTTCATACTTGGGGGCCAGGGTGCAGCCGCCTGCAAGCAGGGCGAACACGGTCAGCCCGGCCAGGGCGGCCACGGCGGCAGGGTTGGGGACGCGGCGCATTATTTCACCTCAGGGGAATCGTTTTCAGCCGCGGGAACCAGGACCGGTTGCTCTGCTGCGGGCGGCTTCTTGCCGCGCAGGGCAAAGGAGTAGATGAGCACGAAGAACACCGGCACGAAGTAGATGCCCAGCACCGTGGCCGAGAGCATGCCGCCGATGACGCCGGTGCCGATGGCCTTCTGGCTGCCGGAGCCAGCCCCGGTGCTCACCGCCAGGGGCAGCACGCCCAGGATGAAGGCCAGGGAGGTCATGAGGATGGGCCGCAGGCGCAGCCGGGCGGCCTCCAGGGTGGCCTCGAGCAGTCCGTGCCCCTTTTCCACCAGGTCCTTGGCGAACTCCACGATGAGGATGGCGTTCTTGGCCGCCAGGCCGATGGTGGTGAGCAGGCCCACCTGGAAGTACACGTCGTTGGTCAACCCGCGGCCCATGGTGGCCAGCACCGAGCCGACGATGCCGAGCGGCACCACCAGGATGACCGCCGTGGGCACGCTCCAGCTCTCGTACAGCGCGGCCAGGCACAGGAACACCACCAGGATGGAGATGGCGTACAGGGCCGGGGCCTGGGAGCCGCTCATGCGCTCCTGGTAGGACAGGCCGGTCCACTCGATGCCGATGCCCGGCGGGAGCTGCGCGGCGATCTCCTCAATGGCGCGCATGGCGTCGCCGGAGCTTTTGCCCGGCGCGGGCATGCCCTGCACCTCCACGGCCGGGAAGCCGTTGTAGCGCTCCAGGCGCGGCGAGCCAAAGGTCCAGCGGCCCGAGGAGAAGGCGGAGAAGGGCACCATGCCGCCCTGGGTGTTGCGGGCGAACCAGCGGCCGATGTCCTCGGGCATCATGCGGAAGGGCGCGTCGCCCTGCACGAAGACCTTTTTCACGCGGCCCCGGTCGATGAAGTCGTTGACGTAGCTGCCGCCCAGCACCGTGGACAGGGTGTCGTTGATCTCGCCCAGATTGAGGCCAAAGGCCCCGGCCTTGGCCTGGTCGATGTCGATCTGGTACTGCGGGGTGTCCTCCTGGCCATTGGGCCGCACGGCCATGAGGTTCGGGTTCTTGGAGGCCATGCCCAGCAGCTGGTTGCGGGCGTTCATGAGCGCCTCGTGGCCGAGGCCTGCGCGGTCCTGCAGGAACAGGTCAAAGCCCGAGGCGTTGCCCAGTTCCATGACCGCAGGCGGGGTGAAGGCGAAGACCATGGCGTTCTTGATCTGCGAGAAGGCGCCCATGGCCCGCGTGGCGATGGCTCCGGCGCGGCTGGCCTCGCCCTTGCGCTCGTCCCAGTTCTTGAGCTGGATGAAGGCCAGGCCGGTGTTCTGGCCGCTGCCCGCGAAGCTGAAGCCGGCCACGGTGAAGATGGAGCTCACCGAGGCCTTCTCCGCCTCCAGGAAGTGGGTCTCCACCTTCTTCAGCACCTCCAGGGTGCGTTCCTGGGTGGCGCCTGTGGGCAGCTGGATGAGCGAGAAGATGACGCCCTGGTCTTCCTCCGGCAAAAAGGACGAGGGCAGGCGCATGAACAAGGCGCCCAGGCCGACGACGATGAGCGCGTAGACGAGCATGGTCCGCTTGGAGCGGCCGAGCAGGCCGCGCACGCCGGACACGTAGCCCCGGGAACCCTTGTCGAAGAGACGGTTGAACCCGCCGAAGAACCCCTGCTGGTTCATCTGGTGCTCGCCCTTGTGCACGGGCTTGAGGAAGCTGGCGCACAGGGCCGGGGTGAGCACGATGGCCACCAGCACCGAGAGCGCCATGGCCGAGACGATGGTCAGGGAGAACTGGCGGTAGATGACGCCGGTGGAGCCGCTGATGAAGGCCATGGGAATGAACACGGCCGAGAGCACGAGCGCGATGCCGACCAGGGCGCCGGTGATCTGGCCCATGCTCTTTTTGGTGGCCTCCCGTGGCGACAGGCCTTCCTCGCTCATGATGCGCTCCACGTTTTCGACCACCACAATGGCGTCGTCCACAAGGAGCCCGATTGCCAGCACCACCCCGAACATGGTCAGCGTGTTGATGGAGAAGCCGAAGGCGGCCATGACCCCGAAGGTGCCCAGCAGCACCACGGGCACGGCGATGGTGGGGATGATGGTGGCGCGCATGTTCTGCAAAAACAGGTACATGACCAGGAAGACCAGGATGATGGCCTCGACCAGGGTCTTGACCACCTCTTCCACCGAGGCGCGCACAAAGGGCGTGGTGTCGTAGGGGAACACGCAGCGTACGCCCTGGGGGAAGGTTTTGGAGAGCTGGTCCATGGACGCTTTCACGGCATTCACGGTGTCCAGGGCGTTGGCCCCGGTGGCCAGCTTCACGGCCAGGCCCGCCGCAGGCTTGCCGTTGAAGTGGGTGACCGTGCTGTAGTTCTCGCGGCCCAGTTCGCAACGGGCCACGTCGCCCAGGTGCACGGAGGAGCCGTCCTGGTTCATGCGCAGCAGGATCTTGGCGAACTGCTCGGTGCTTTCCAGGCGCGTCTGCGAGAGGATGGTGAAGTTCATCTGCTGGCCGGGCACGGCGGGGCTGCCGCCGATCTGACCGGCGGAGATCTGCGCGTTCTGGGCCACGATGGCGGCCTTCACGTCCGCCGGGGTGAGCTTGTAGCTGTTGAGCTTGTCCGGGTCGAGCCAGACGCGCATGGCGTACTGCGCCCCGAACAGGCTGGCCTCGCCCACGCCGTTGACGCGGCTGATGGGGTCCAGCACGTAGGCGGCCACGAAGTCGGCCAGGTCGCCGCCGGTCATCTTGTCATTTTCGGAGACGAAGCCGAGCACCATGAGGAAGTTGCGGGCGCTCTTGGCCACGGTGATGCCCTGGCGCTGCACCTCCTGGGGCAGAAGCGGGGTGGCCAGGGCCAGCTTGTTCTGCACCTGCACCTGGGCGATGTCCGGGTCGGTGCTGGAGTCGAAGGTCAGCGTGATGACCACCTGGCCCGTGGTGTCGCTGGTGGACGACATGTAGCGCAGGTTGTCGATGCCGTTCATCTTCTGCTCGATGACCTGGGTGACCGTGTCCTCCAGGGTCTTGGGCGAGGCGCCGGGATAGGCGGCGGTGATGCTGACGGCCGTGGGCGCGATGCGCGGGTATTGCGAGATGGGCAGGCGCATGATGGACAGCGCGCCCGCCAGCATGATGATGATGGCGATGACCCAGGCGAAGACCGGGCGGTCGATGAAGAATTTTGCCATGACGACTGCTCCCGGCGCCTAGTTCCGCTCGGGCGCGGGTTCAGGCTTGCGGTCGGCCATGGCAGGCCCTGCGGACCCGGGCCAGGGCTCGTCCTTGGGCGGCGAATAGACCACGGGCTGGCCCTTCTTGGGCCTGGGCAGGCCGTCGGCCTTGTCGCTGCGGCTTGCGGCCGCTTCCGGGGCCTTGGGCGCAGCGCTTTCCGGTTTCTTGACCTCGGCCTTCTTGGCTTCGGATATGTTGGCTTCGGCTTTTTTGGCTTCGGGCTTGGGCTCTTGGGGCGTGGTGGCGGCATTCGGGCTTTCCGCCTTGGGTGCCGCGTTTTTGGGCGCGTCGGCCTTGGCCTGCGGGGTCTGGGCCGCCTGGGGTGCAGGCGCGCCGCCGCCGGCCTCCACGGCCTTGACCTTGGTCCCGGGCCGGGCCTTCTGCAGGCCCTCCACGATGACGCGGTCTCCGGCGTTCAGGCCGCTGGCCACCAGCCACTTGTCGCCCACGACGCGCACGGTCTCGATGGGCCGGGGCTCCACCGCGCCGTCGGCCTTCACGGTCATGACCAGGGGGTTGCCCTTGCTGTCGCGGCTGACGGCCACCTGGGGCACCAGGATGGCCTGCTCGCGCACGCCCTCCTCAAGCACGGCGCGCACGTACAGGCCGGGCAGCAGGTCGCCTGCGGGATTGGGGAACTCCGCGCGCAGGTTGACCACGCCGGTGCTCGGGTCCACGGTGATGTCCGAGAACTGGAGGGTGCCCTCATGGGCGTAGGTCGAGCCGTCCTCGAAGAGCAGCTTGACCTTGGGTCCGGTCGCGCCGGACTTCTTCAGGCTGCCGCTGGCCAGTTCGCGCTTCAGGCGCATGACCTCGGCGCTGGACTGGGTCACGTCCACGTAGATGGGGTTGGCCTGCTGGATGGTGGCCAGGGGCACGGCCTGGCTGGCCGTCACCAAGGCTCCGGGCGTCACCGAGGACTTGCCGATGCGTCCGGCGATGGGCGCAGTGATGCGGGTGTAAGAGAGGTTGATGCGCGCGTTCTCCAGGGCGGCCTTGGCGGCCATGACCTCGGCCTCGGCCTGGCTGTGGGCGGCCTGGGCTTCGTCGTTGTCCTGCTGGCTCACGGCGCGCACCTTGGAAAGCCCGGTGAACCGCTCGGCCTTGAGCCTGGCGGGCAGGGCGTTGGCCTCGGCCTTGGCCAGGGCGGCCTTGGCGTTGTTGTAGGCGGCTTGGTACGTGGCCGGGTCGATCTGGTAGAGCACCTCGCCCGCCTTCACGTCCGCTCCCTCGCGGAACAGGCGTTTCTGGACGATGCCGCCCACCTGGGGCCGCACCTCGCTCATGAGATGGGCGGAGGTGCGGCCGGGCAGCACGGTGGTCAGGGTCACGGCCTGGGGGGTGATGGAAACCACGGTGACCTCGGGTTCCTGGGCCTTGGGCGCGGCGTTGGCCTGCTGGCCCTGGCCGCAGCCGGAAAGGGCCGCAAGGAGTGTCAGGAGAAGGGCACAGGACGCAAAAGGGGAGTGACGGAGCATAGGAGTTTCCTGAGTACGTTTGGGGTGGTGGTGGGGAGCGGTCCTGGCTGGGCTAGGCCGGGTTGCCGGCGCGGATGGCCGCGATGCCGCCCAGGGAGAAGCCCATGATGAAGTCCGTGATGGCATCCAGGTTGTCGGCCTTCAGCCCCAGTTCCGGGGACATGCGGGTGATGGCCTCCCTGGCGAAGTCGAAGAGCAGGCATTGGCCGATGATGCAGGAGCCGCACCGGGAGACCGTCAGATCGTCCGAATCCGGCAGGAACGCACGCACGATGTCGAGCAGCAGGCTGCGCGAGGCCGTGCAGTAGCGCTCGAAGATGTCCAGGAAGTGCCGGGAGGGCTCAATGATCTCCTGGGTGAGCCGACGGCTCAAGAGCTCATTGACCGGGTCGCCGTCGCCGACGAACTGGCACAGGTGGCTGCGCACAAAGGCCCGCAGCCTTGCCTCAGGGGTGCTGTCCGCAGTGACCCCGAGGTTGCGCGGGTACTGCCGCTCCATGTTCTCGATGTGGTCCTTGATGACGGCGATGTAGAGCTCCTCCTTGCTGCCAAAGTGGTAGCTCACGGCAGCGACATTGGCCTCGGCGAGGTCGCAGATGTCGCGGACGGTTGCGTTTTTGAGGCCGTACTCTGAGAATACCTTGCGCGCTGCGTGCAGAAGCCGCAACCTTGTGCTGTTATCTTTTGATATTTTCATACGCCCCTCGCCGAAACAAAATTTAGAACAAGATTTGAAAAAAGCATTTAAACATTGTTTTTTGTGCTGTCAAGCAGAGTCTACCTCGGCCCCGAACTTTTCCCTCAACTCGGTTTCTGGAGTGGGAGTGACTTCTGCGGGCCCGGCAAGGCCGGACGCACAAACTGGGCCCTCGCCGATGATGCTTGGCTGGGCAGAGGGGGCTGTTCGCAACGCATGGCCAGGGGGCAAGCATCTCGTCTTAACCAAAGGAATCAACCGGCTATGGCGAAATTGCTGTGGCCCGTGTTTCCACTTGCTCCCCATAGCTCCCTCCCGGTGCTGGCTCAGGATTCTGTCAACACGCGCGCTCAGGTTCGAACGTGCGGTCGGTTATACCTGCTGACACTCCTCGTAACATTTGGCGTCCGGCACGGTCCTGATCCTTGTCGGCAAACTCGGGCCGTCACACATCCGGCAGCAGGCCATCTTTCTGCCTTCAACTGGTCACTGGCAGGTCTTCTGCGCGGCGATTGCAGACGGCCTGAACATGGCCTGCCCATCCGGCCTTGGGCCGTGCTGCGTAGTCTCGACGACGCCCTGGTGCGACAAAGACCACGGGACAGCCCTTGTCGTCGTGGACATCGTCAATAAAACGTGGTTTCTAAGCATGGTTCGGGGACATGCGTCCTGCACCCGATGGGGGAGCAGGCGACGGGTGTCTGGCCGTATGCATTCCAAGCAAAAACTGTCTGGTGCGCAGGCGTTGCGGCATCAGGCGGGCAGGTCGTTCACACGCAGCATGAACATTTGCACGATTTCCATGCATGTGGGCTCGGCGCTCAAGGACATGGGGCACGAAGTTCTCAACTTCTGGCTCCAGCAGTCCCTGTTCGACCTGAGGGCGGCCCTGGCCGAGCAGTCCTTTGTCCCGGACCTCATCTTTCAAGAGGAACGCCTGGGCCAGCGGGTCATCCTGCAGGGGTTGCACCATTTCTCCTGTCCCAAGATCTTCTGGTCCCTGGACACCCACTGCAACCTGTTCTGGCAGGCGCATTACTTTCGCCTTTTTGACGGGGTGCTGAGCCCGCACATAAGCATCCTCCAAAAAGATCTGCATCCGCCGCATCCGCCCTTTGCCCGTTTGGCCATGTTCGGGGCCGAGCGCCCGTGGAGGCCGTTTTCCGAGCGGCCGCAGAATGTGGCCTTCGTTGGCCGGATCACGCAGCAGCGTCCCCTGCGGCGATGGTTGGCCGAGTTTTTGGAGGAGAGCCATGGCGCCAGGGTGGCCCAGGACATCTCCTTTCGGGAGATGCTGGACCTCTACTGCGCCTCGCGCCTGGCGCCAAACGAGTCCATGCTCTCGGAGGTCAACTTCAGGCTGCTGGAGGCCGCCTCGTGCGGCTGTCTCGTGCTCAGCCAGGATGTCGGCGCCGACCAGGATGTCCTCTTCGCCTGCGGACGCGAGATGGAAACCTATGCCCATGTGCTGGAACTGGGGGCGTTGCTGGACCATTACGCCGCGCGGCCAGACCAGGCCGAGCGGCTGGGCAGGGCGGCCTGGGAACGGGTGCAACGGGAGCACCTTGTGCGCCACCGCTGCCAAGGCATCCTGGATTTTGCGGCCAGGCTCTCCCCGGCGGGCACACAGCAAGGTGATCGGGATACCGCCTACTGGCTGGCCCTTGTGCATTTGCAACGCTCCGGGCTGTTTGCGACATCCTTGGAAGACCTGGCCCAGGCCCTGGGCACGCTTTCGCCCACGCCCGAGGTTGTGTCCGCGCTGGTGACGTTATTGACGGAAAACGGCCAAAGGGATGCGGCCCTGAGAGTGCTCCACCGGATCATCGCCGGGGGGGCGCACCTGGACCAGCTGGAGGTCAACCTGGCCGGTTCGCTGGCCGGAATTTTCCTGGATGACTGGAACCTCTCCAGGCAATTCTGGTATCGGCACACAGCCTCAAGGGCATCAGGCAGGATGGTGCTCAAGAGCCCGGCCCATCTGTGCCTTTTGTGGGCCAAGGAACTGGTTTCAGCCGGGCGGCTTGGCTCGTCGGGCTTTCAATACGATCCCAACGCACACCTGCCGAAGGCTGCGGTGGAGTGTTTGTATCTGGCCCAGAGGTTGGACCCGGACGACCTGGAGCCGACCCGCCGCCTCGAGGCCTTGACCTCAACGCTGCGCGGGCATGATTTCATCCGGCTGGGCCACCTTTCCCACCTGGCCCTGCACGCCCCCCAAGACTGGCGGGTCGGCCTCCAACTGGGCCTGGCGAATCTCAAGGCCTTCCGCCTGCGGGTGGGCTTGGAGGAAATCCTCCTGTCCAG
>MGTN01000165.1:19860-20207 GCA_001799475.1 Desulfovibrionales bacterium GWA2_65_9
CAGGGCAAGGAAGACGGTTTTTCCAGGATGTTGTCGGCCCTCGACCCCAAGGGCTATGTGCTCGCCGCCCTGGCCGGGTGGGGGCGATCCTCCTAGCCCTGGACAAGGGCCGACCTGGGCTCCGGCTCTCAGCTTAGAGGAGAGTAGGCGAGCAGCTCTTCCAGATCCACGACATTGTCACCCGCGACGATGGACAGGGCGTAGTGGAACTCGTTCGCGCAACCCGGGGCGACGAGCAGCACATCCTGGAAGCGCATCCAGTCGTGCAGCACGGTCAGTTCCAGGCAACCGGACGAGGGTTGGGCACACCCGGAGTTCGCGGTCTGGATGCCCAGGCAGCGCCAGGA
>MGTN01000165.1:20226-20343 GCA_001799475.1 Desulfovibrionales bacterium GWA2_65_9
CTTAAGCGCGCCACTGTCTGCGCCTCTTCCTCCGCCGTGCACAACACCGGTATGGCCACGCCCTCGGCGGCCAGGCAGTGCAGGGCCGCCACGTTGCGGGCGAACCGCGCCGCGCCG
>MGTN01000166.1:0-2597 GCA_001799475.1 Desulfovibrionales bacterium GWA2_65_9
TGCTTCAGATGGTGGGCGAGCTTTTAGGCGTCACCGACCAGTTCCAGGGCGTGGACGAGATCAAGATGAGTGATGACGGCAGCTTCACAGTACTGGAGCGCATCGAGGGCGGCAGCTACCAGCAGTCCACCTGCCAGGGCGCCCCGGCGGTGCTCGGCTGGGCCACGGGCAACCTGCCCGAGCCGCCGAACAACCCCCAGGTGGGCATGGCCAACATGCGCTTCATCATGCCCGCGCTCCAGAAAGCCGCGCCGGCCCCGCTCGCGGGTGCAGGCCTGCGCTACCAGAGCGTGGAGGTGCCCAGCCAGCGCCGCGAGACGCGCATCGTCAAGAACGCCTCGGTGGACGACATCGCCCGCGAGATCGCGGACTGGATCCGCGCCTAGCCGCGCGCGTCCCGACAAAGGAGCAAGACAGAATGAACGTACTTTTCCTTGCGCATACGGAAGACAGCGGCAGCCTCGGCAAGGCCGCGTGTGAGGCCCTGGGCGCGGCCAAAGGCCTGGGCGGCGACTTGACCGTGGGCCTCTACGGGGCCGAGGTCCAGGCTGCGGCCGACAGCATCGCCGCTTGCGGCGCGGCGAAATTCTACGGCGTGGCCGGGGCGGACTTCGCCACGGCGCGCTACGGCTCGGACGCGGCGGCCTGCGAGGCCATTGCCAAGGCCGCAAACGCGGACGTCATCGTCATGCCCGCCACTGCCCGCGCCAGCCGCGTGGCCGCTGGCGTGGCCCAGCGCCTGGGCGCTGCGGTGGACACCCGCCTGACCGGCCTGGAGCTGGCCGGCGGCAAGGTCGTGGCCACCCGCTGGTTCTACCGCCAACGCATGGTCGGCCGGGTCGAGCGCGACACCAAGCCCTGGCTGGTCACCGTGGACACGGGCTGCTTTGAGCCTGTTTGCGCGCCCGGCACGGCCAGTGTGGAGCTGCTCTCGGCCACCGTCAGCACCCGCACGCAGGTCACGGGCATCAAGTCCCCGGCGGCGGACGCCCAGACCATCCGGCCCGAGGCCAAGATGCTGCTCGTTGCCGGCGCGGGCTGGGGCAAGTCCCAGCCGGACGGCATGAAGCACCTGGACGAGGCTTCGAGCCTGATCCTGGGTCTGCTCAATGCGACCCAGTGCTCGCTCGGCAGCTCCAAGTCCCTGGTGGACCAGAGCGGCGACGGCGGCGCGCTGCCGTTTTTGACGCACATGCACCAGGTCGGCCAGACCGGCTCCACCCCGCGCCACCAGAAGGGCCTGGCCACCTGCTGCCACGGCGAGGAGCCGCACGTTGTGGGCTGGCGCTTCATCACCGAACGCCGGGCCGTCAACCTGGACGCCAGCTGCGGCTGGGCCCAGGGCAAGGCCGACGTGCTCTACGTGGCCGATGCCTTTGCCGTGGTGCACAAGGTTGTGGAGTTGTTGAAGTAGAGTGTAGGCCGTTGCGGATGCACAACCGCCGGGGCGGGGTCTTGCGGGCCTGCTCCGGCGGTTTTCGTTTGCGACGTGGTCACGAGCCTGCATCTGGCCGGGAAGTCGTCCAGGTGTAAAGGCACCCCGCTCTTGGCAGGGATCTTGCCAACCCCCTTGCCAACGAAGGCAAGCCACCCAGCCAGGGCTACCTGAACAAGCTGGGCAAGCTGTCCGGACGAGCTTGCGTGAACGGCATCACCTCACCGGAAGTGCAGGAGCTTCTTGGCCCGTACCTCACGGTGGGGTCTTTGGGAGCCACACTATCCAACCGTAGGCATTCTTTGTGATTTCCTTATGGACATCATCTGGACGGCTGATATAGAAGACCTGCAAAAGGGAGAGGGGCCGATGTGGGAGAAGATGCTCAAGTTGGACGCGAGGTCACTAAGCCCGTTGTCGCTCTAGCTCTCGGTTGGCTGGTTGCTCTGTTCGTAAAGTGGGCTTGGCTTGGGTGGACAGAAAATTTGCTCTTGGCTGAAGCAGGCTTGTCTTGGGTCTACATCGTGCCGCTCATCTTCGTGCCCTCTTATTCATAACGAGGCTGAGAAGAGCCACTGGGACCTTGCTGGTCTTGTCCGCCTACCTGTTCGCAGTAACCGCTTGGCTAATATGCGTGAAATTTATCCATGAGCAGTTGGGATGGCTGGTATTGTCTGTTGTTCTGCTCATCAAGGGGGGGCGGAATGTTCCTAACCGCACCCCTTCTCTTTGCACTCCTGGGCATGTGGTCCGAAGCCCTCAGGCTCGCGGCCATGGTTGTTGTCGCCTCTGGCGCGAGAAAACTGGGATTCTACCTCGTGCAGAAGGGTGGAGATTGCGAACCGGGCAGCACCGGGAAACATTGGGACACTCTCAGGTCTTGGTAGTTCAAGACCCCTCTTCCTGTCGACAAGCAGGAATAGGCTTAACGAAGCGATTGCCCAAGTCAGGCAGGCCGTAGGCTTGAACCCTCGCGCTGGCTCTGGCAGAATAGGCGTACCAGAGTGCCCGTCACTGGCACAGGGGCGAGGTACAAAGCTCACGTTCAACCCGTACCCGCCTCTTGAGAGATTGTCTGCGATAGCAGTTGGTTGCGTGTAGAGGAGATACGCACGGCTCGTCTCTCCCCCGGCACCAGAAGAATCAAGCCCTTACGATGGAA
>MGTN01000166.1:2613-5169 GCA_001799475.1 Desulfovibrionales bacterium GWA2_65_9
ACTCCGGGAAACCCAGGCTCGCCGTTTCTCCCGGGGAGCTTCAACACGATGCTGATTGACGGTCAGCGGCTATGAACGTAGGGTGGCAGCAGAACAAGAGAAGATCAAAGCAGAAGGATTGACATGCAAAAAGTTGTTTTCAAAAGAGCCATACCTTTTCAGACAAAGCTGGGCACAATATTGACGGACACGATTATTATTGAACATGAAGTTGTGAGCAATGATGATGTGATGCATGTCATAGCCATTGTAGACAAATCAAACGGGATAATCCCGCACGACAGGCAATGTGTTTTCAACAAAAACAGGATCACCCACGCCGAACCGTTCAGTGAGCAGCAGGCTACGGAGCTGCCGGGTTTCTCCAGACCACGCAATCCTTAGGGCGGGGCCTCCCTGGTTGAGGGCGTCCGGCAACGCGGCCAGGGGCCGCTGATGCCCCCCCCTGCTGTAAAGGCTTTCCTCCGGGCCGTTTTGCCACGGCTTGCCGGGGGCGACCAGGGCGCTGCCGTGCGCGCCTTGCCGCCCCGCGCAGCCGCGCCCCGGCCCTTGACCAGGGCTGGGTGATGTTCTATTTTAGGGGTGTCTTCGTCAGGCGGCCTGCGGGAAGTCCCGCAGGCTTCCTGTTCTATTGCCTGCGAAGGCAGCGGCGCTTTGGCCGCGAGAGACTCAAGCGAGCGGGTTGAACATGTCCAGCATCCCCATTTCCCAGGAAGGCTACACGCTCATGAAAAAGGAGCTGGAGAGCCTGAAGAGGCAGCGTCCAGAGGTCTCCGAAGCCATCCGCCTGGCCCGTGAAGAGGGCGACCTGCGCGAGAACGGCGGCTACCACGCCGCGCGCGAGCGCCAGGGCATGATGGAGGCGCGCATCGGCTTCATCGAGGGCCGCATCGCCCGGTACAACGTCATCGACATGCGCTCCGTGGGCGGCGAAAAGGTCTGCTTCGGCGCTACTGTGGAACTGGAGGACGTGGAGAGCGGCGACAAGAAGCGCTACACCGTGCTTGGGCCCGACGAGACCGGCTTCTGCAAGGGCAGCGTGTCCGTGCTCTCCCCTGTGGGCCAGGCCATCCTGGGCAAGACCGTGGGCGACGAGGTCGTGATCATGGTCCCGCGCGGCCGTGTGGAGTACGAGGTGCTGCTCATCGAGTTCCACGGCCCGGCCTTCGCCGCCGCCGACTAGCTGTTGGTTTGCAAGGCCTTGTTCATTGCCCCGTCGATTCTGCTCCGGGCTGTTTTTCCTTGTAACACCATGTGATTCCGATAAAGATTGCATTCATCGGGCCAGCGGGGCAACTCGCTGGCTCTTTCGTTTGAAGGCGGGCAGGCAGCGGCAGAGGCGCGGTGGGTCTGGAGAAACCGCTCCGCGCCTGCCTTGTGTGCGGACCCGCCCGAAGTCCTTCGTCCCAAATTCCCCGCCCGAAAGCCCTGGCCCGACAGTCGGCGTCTCGAAGGCTAACGCCCGCCCTGGCCATCCCTGGGCGCGTTCGCCGCGCCCAGGGATGGCCAGGCCTCCGGTGCCCTGGTCCTCAAACCGGTCGTCATAGATGCGGTTGTCGCCGGGGATGCTGAAGTAGCCATCGTCCACGGTCTCTGGCGCGCCTGCGGCCAGGAGTTCGCTGACCGTGGCCGTGGCGTAGCCGCGCTGGCGCAGCAGGGGCAGCAAGGCCTTGACCACGGCGGCTGTGTCCTTGGGCACCTGGTTGGCGTGCAGCAGGACGATGGAGCCCGGCCGCACGGCCTCGGCAATGGCCCGCGCCCGGGCCGCCACGCTGCCGCCGCCGCCCTCGCCGAGGACATCCCACTGGACCACCGCCAGGCCCAGCCCGTTGATGGCCGCCACAGCCTCGGCCCCGCCCCGGCCATAGGGCAGGCGGAACAGCGTCAGCGGCTGCGGACCTGTAGGCTGTGAAGTCGTCGGCTGCTTACCCGCCCTGACGCGTCGGGCGTCCAGCTCCTCGCGCAGCAGCTCGGCCTGGGCGCTGGTCCAGAGCACCTGGTCGACGCGCTTCTGCCCGCCCATGACGGCCATGTTGGCGTGGGTCCAGGAGTGGTTGCCGAGCTCGAAGCGCTCGTCGGCCATGAGGCTTTGCGTCGCCTCGGGGTGTGAGCGCATCCACTTGCCACCCGCGAAGAAGGTGGCGCGCGCGTTGCCCTGGCGCAGGGCCTTCACCAGGGCGGCATCATAGCCGGTGACGTGCACCGAGCGCTCACAGAGGTCGAAGGTCAGGGCCAGGCGGCGGTCGCCTGCGGGCAGGGCCACCCGGCGGATGAGGCCGTGGAGCCTGTCGGGCAGGGCGGGCTGCGGGGTTCGCGGCGACTGCCGAGCGGGCGGGGAGAGGTCCGGGCTGGCCAGCTGGCGTATGGTGACCGGAGCCTTGACGCTACCGGAGCGCTTCAGGGGGGCGGCCTGGCAGACCGCGCCAGTCATGGCCTGGCAGCCTAGCGCAAGCAGCAGCAAGACAAACAGCAACGGCGACAGCAGGGGGGCTGATTTCGCGCGCATGGGGCCTCCGGGAACGTGGGGGTGGATGACAGGGACTGAGGTACGCCCGC
>MGTN01000167.1:0-3296 GCA_001799475.1 Desulfovibrionales bacterium GWA2_65_9
AAGGGCGGGGCAAAGTCCACGGCCCTGGCTTCGGCCGAAGCCCCACGCCGTCCGCAGCAGCAGGTCATTGAGCGGAATATCGTCGAAGAGCCCGCCAGGCCCCAGGCCAAGTCCCAGGCCAAGCCCCAGGCCAAGACCGACCGCCAGGTGCTCGTGGCCGAGGCCGCCGCACCGCGCCCGGTGGCGAACACTTCTGCCGCTGCCAGGCGTGAGCCAGCGCCCAAGGCCGACCTCAGGGCCGAGAGCGGCAGGTACGCTGTGCAGGTGGGCGCCTTCTCGCAGGACGACAACGCCCGCCGGGTGCAGAAGAAGCTCGTGCAGTCCGGGTACGACAACGCCAGGATCACCCGTGTGGTGCGCGGCGGCAAGGAGCTCTCGACGGTGCAGGCCGGTTCCTTCGAGCAGCGCGAGAAGGCCGAGGAGGCCCTGCGCATCCTGCGGATGGAATTCCCGGCCAGCTTCATCAGCAGCGGAGCCTAGGGCTTGCGCGCCTGAGGCGCATGGGCTAGATTCAAGTCAGTTGTGCCTGGCCTGCATCTCGCGGGCCGGGCCTTGGCGCAACCCAACCCCACGGAGGGCGCGGCATGGCGCAGAAGAAATATGAAGTGGCTGGTGTTCCGCTGGAAAACATCCGCAACCGCAACGAGCTGCGGGTCATCAAGCTCATGCCGCAGGTTTTGGCCGAGCACCTGGACTACCACCCAAGCTACCTGGACATCCAGGACATCTACGCCTTGACCCTGAACAACCTGTCCCCGCGCTACCGGCAGCAGGGCACCATCATCCTCAGCGAACCGGTCCGCGACGCGGAGATCATCCGCGAGCTGCGCAATTCGGTGAATCGGGTGGAGCTGGCCCCAACGGAGCGCGAGGAGGGCTAGGGCCTGTCTCTAAAAGTGTCTTTTGCCCCCTGGATGTCGTCGCGAACCGATTTGGGTCCAGGGCTGTACCGCATGAGTACCATCCCTGGCCCCAAAATAGGCTCTCTCCTCGCCAGGGAACCAAATCCATCTTTTGGAAACAGACCCTAGCCTCCGGTCTTGGCCCCGGTTTTGACCTCGGCCTTGGCTTCGGTCTTGACCTCGGTCCAGAGGCGGTCTTTGTCCTCCATGGGCATGTCCACAAAGTCCAGGCCGCGCTCGCGGGCCAGGGCCTCCATGCGCTCGTAGCGGGACAAGAACTTCAGGTTGGCCCGGTCCAGGGCCGCATTGGCCTTGATGCCCTGGCGCCGCCCCAGCTCAACCAGCGTGAACAGCGCGTCCCCGAACTCCTCCTCCATCTGCTCCTGGCTGCCGCGTGTGCAGGCCTCTTCGTATTCCTGCCACTCCGCGTCATACTGCGCGCGGGCGTCCTCGTCCGAGGCCCAGGTGAAGCCCAGGCGCGCGGCCTTGGAGTGGATGCGGTAGGCCTTGAGCAGCGGCGGCAGGCCCCCCGGCAGCGAGTCGAAAGCCCCGTTCTGCTTGCCGTCCTCGGCCTTGTCTGCCTTTTCCCCGCGCTTGATGCGCTCCCAGTTGCGCAAGAGCTCTTCCTGGTCGGCCACAACCGTGTCGCCGAAGACATGGGGGTGGCGGCGGATCATCTTGGCGGCGTTGGTGGCCACCACGTCCGTCAGGTCGAACTGCCCGGCCCGGGCGGCGAGGGTGGTCTCAAAGAGCAGCAGGAAGAGCACGTCGCCCAGTTCCTCGGCCGTCTCGGCGTGGTCGCCCGCGCGGATGGCCGAAACCAGCTCGAAGGCCTCCTCGATGATGTAGTCGCAGAGCGAAAGCGGCGTCTGCTTGCGGTCCCAGGGGCAGCCGTCAGGCCCAAGCAAAGCGTCGATGACCTCTTGTATTCGCGCAAGGGAAAGGCTGTCCGTGCTCACGAAGGCATGTCTCCTGTCATTGGGAATTGATTGCGGTGCAAGCCCGGCCAGAAAAACCGGCTCGAATTGCTTGGACTCAATCGCCCGGCTCAAATTGCCCGGCTCAAATCGTCCGGGCTAGATCGCCCAGGTCAGATCGTCTGGGGGCCATTTTTGGCGCGCTGCTGTTGCTTGGGCCTGGGCGGGGGCAAATCGGCCGGCTTGGGCAGAGTGAAGCCGCCCTCCTCCAGCGTCTCGCGGATGGGCGTGGGCGTGAAGTTGGCCAGGAGCACCAGCATGGGCTCGGTCTTCTGGGCGAAGACGGAATGCTTCACCGCCGCAGTGCCGGGCAGCATGGCCTTGAGCAGCAGCAGCAGCACCAGGCCCAGCAGCGCGCCCTCCACAACCCCGAAGGCGGCGCCAGCGGCCTTGTCCACAACCGTGAGCATGGCCAGCTTGAGCACGCCCTGGAGGAATTGCACCAGAAACCACAGGGCCACCAGGGTGCCCAGGAAGGTGATGAGGTAGCTTAAGGCCAGCACCGTGCCCGGATTGGCGAAGTAGACCTTGAGGTGCGGCACGAAGATGGTGTGCAGGTGCGCGGCCATGAACAGGCCGACGAACACCGAGCACAGCGACACGGCCTCCTTGATCAGGCCCCGGTTGTAGCCCCGGAAGCCCACCAGGCAGATGATGGCGATGATTATGATGTCCAGGGAGTTCATGGCACCTCAACGTTCCCGTGGTCCGCTCCGGACTGGGCCCTGCTGAAAGGCCCGTCTGCGCGCAGCAGTAGCAGAGGGAGACGAGAAAGGGAAGCCTCGGCAGTTGGTCTTGGCGGAGCACGTGGCTGTTGTGCTGGCCTGGGATTTCGGGTAGGGCTACGCGAATTCACGCTGGGGGCGAGAGACGGGATGCGGCTGATCGAGACTGGCTTGCCTGGACTGGTGCTGCTTGAGCCGAAGCTCTTTCGGGACGAGCGCGGCTTTTTTCTGGAGACATACAGCACGGCGACGTTCGCCAGCCTGGGCATTCAGGCGGCTTTTGCCCAGGATAATCACGCCTATTCTGCGCTGCCCTGGGTGCTGCGGGGGCTGCATTTCCAAAAGCCGCCTTATGCCCAGGCCAAGCTCGTCTGGGTGGTGCGCGGGCGGGTGCTGGACGTGGCCGTGGACCTGCGCCAGGGCTCGCCGACCTTCGGGCAGAACTTTTGTGTGGAGCTTTCTGCCGACAATTTTTTGCGTCTGTTCCTCCCACGCGGGTTTGCCCACGGCTATGTCACCCTTGAGCCGGACACGGAGTTTCTCTACAAGGTCGATGCCCCGTACAACGCAGCCAGCGACGCAGGCATCCTCTGGAACGATCCGGACCTGGCCGTGCCCTGGCCCGACTGTACGCCGGTTCTCTCGGCCAAGGACCTCGCCCTGCCGCAACTGAAGGATTTCGCCACACCCTT
>MGTN01000167.1:3309-10260 GCA_001799475.1 Desulfovibrionales bacterium GWA2_65_9
CACGCGGCTGTGGCCGCTTTCGCGCACGCTCTTCCCCAAGCAGCTTCTGGCCTTGAACGGCGAACTGACCCTCTTGCAGCAGACCGTGACCCGCGTGCTTGGGGCCTATGCGCCGGAGAACATCTGGGTGGTGACCAACGAGGAGCATGTTTACGAGGTGCGCAGCCAGATCCGGGCCATCAACCCCGACCTGGACGCGCACGTGCTGGCCGAACCCACGGCCAGGAACACCCTGCCCGCCATCCTGCTGGCGCTGGACCGCATTGTGCCTTCGGGTGAGGTGGCGGGCGGTGCGGCGGCCCTGGAAGCCCTTGTGGGCGTGTTCCCCTCGGACCATCTGATTGCGGACCAGGAGGCCTGGGTGCGCTCCGTGGAGCAGGGCATGGACCTGGCTGCGGGGGGGCGTTTCGTCACCTTTGGCGTGACCCCGGACAAGCCCGAAACCGGCTACGGCTACATCGAGCGGGGCGAGGCCCTGGGCGGGGGCGCCTTCGACGTGCTGCGGTTCATCGAGAAGCCCCGCCTGGAGAAGGCCCTGGAGTTCGTCCAAAGCGGACGCCACTATTGGAATAGCGGCATGTTTGTGTTTCGCGCCCGCGAGTTTCTGGCCGCCGTGGAAAATTTTGTTCCAAGGCTCTGGGACTGGTGGGCGGATCGGACTGAGCGGCCCATGGTCGAGGGCTACGCTGTCTTGCAAAATATTTCAGTCGATTACGGTATTGTGGAAAAGATTTCAGGCATCGCCGTGGTTCAGGCCGGTTTTGACTGGGACGACCTGGGCAACTGGGAGGCCGTGTACCGGCTGGGCAAGAAGGACGCGCGCGGCAACGTCATCCAGGGTGATGTGCTGGCGCTGGACTGCCGCGACTGCCTGCTCATCTCCAAGGGCGGCAAGCTCGCAGCGGTGGGCATGTCCAGCATGATCATGGTCCAGACCCGTGACGCCACCCTGGCCTGCCCGCATGAGGGGGTGCAGCGGGTCAAGGAGATCGTGGCCATGCTGAAAGCTCAGGGCAGCCAGTTGGTGGAGAACCACCTCACCGTGAAGCGGCCCTGGGGCAGCTACTCAGTGCTGGAGGAAGGCCAGTTTTACAAGATCAAGCGCATTGAGGTGTTGCCTGGAGCGCGTTTGAGCCTGCAGATGCACCACCACAGAAGTGAGCATTGGGTGGTCATTGGGGGCACGGCCCTGGTGGAGATTGGCGGAGAGGAGCGCCTTTTGGTGGAGAATCAGGCTGTCGATATTGCCAAAGCGACAACGCACCGTCTGGCCAATCCTGGCAAGGTACCGCTTGAAATTATTGAGATTCAGAGTGGACCGTATCTTGAGGAAGACGACATCGTCCGGTTTGACGATGTCTACGGCAGGGTGAAGAAGGAGAACTCGTGAATTTTTTCTTAAGCTCTTGACACGCAAAAGCGCAGTCAAGTATGAGAACGCAGTTTTCCGTGGCGAAATATGGACCAGAAACTACAGGAGCTATGGGGCGAGGTTATGGAGGAAAAGAAACAGTGCAAGGGGTGTGGAGGGGCTCTTCCCTTCTTGATCGGCTTCGTGGCAGCAGTGATCGCGGGCTGGGTGCTTTTCCCTAACTTGCTCTACAGCAAGAAGGTTCAACCCGTCCGTTTCAGCCACAAAGTCCACCAGGAACAGGGCATGGAATGCGCAAGCTGCCATGTCTTCCGGGATGATGGATCGTACGCTGGCCTGCCGAACAACGATAAGTGCATGGAATGCCATGCCGATGTTGTTGGCAGCGACCCGGCTGAGAAGATCTATGTCGAGCAGTATGCGCAGAAGGGCAAGGAAGTTCCCTGGCTCATCTACCAGAACCAGCCGGACAACGTCTTCTTCAGCCACAAGGCTCACGAGTCGTTCGAGTGCAAGGAATGCCACCTCGAAGTTGGCAAGATGGACACTCCGCCGGTCTACTATGAGAACAGGCTGTCCGGGTACAGCAAGCAGACCATGAAGATGTGGCAGTGCGAGCGCTGCCATGCAGAGAACGGCGTCAGCAACGCCTGTCACGTCTGCCACAAGTAAAAGAGGGGTGCTTAAGATGGGTTTGGATCGTAGAGGATTCGTCAAAATCGTCGTGGGGGGCGTTGCAGGCACCCTGTTCACGCCTGTCATCTGGCAGAGCCTGGACGATGTGTCCATCTGGTCCCAGAACTGGCCGTGGATTCCCCGCCTGAACAAGGGTGAGGTGAAAGCCAAGGCCGCTCTGAGCAAACTTTGCCCCGCCGGTTGCGCCGTCAAGGTCAAGACCGTTGGCGGGTTGCCTTTTGCAGTGGTGGGAAACACCGCCAATCCCATGAGCAAGGGCGGCGTGTGCCCCGTGTGCGCGGCCGGCGCCCAGCTCATGTACAGCCCGGCTCGCGTCAAGTCGCCCTTGAAGAAGGTCGGCGAGGGCAAGTTCGAGGCCATCAAATGGGAGGACGCTGAGGCGCTCCTGGTTGAGAAGCTCACCGCGCTCAAGGGCCAGAACGGCAAGATCGCCGCCATCAACGGCGACGAGACCGGCAGCGCTGGCGAGGTCATCTCCGGCCTGCTGGCCGGCCTGGGCAATTCCGGCTACTACATGATGCCCGGCGAGAAGTTCGTGGCCGAGAAGGGTGTGAAGCTTATGGGTGGCTCCGGCCAGCCCGGCTTCGACATCGCGGGCGCCGACCTGGTGCTCATGATCGGCGCGGACGCCCTGGATTCCTGGGGCACCACCGTGGCCAACCAGAAGGCCTTTGCCGCCACTCGCCCCACGGGCGCGGCGGCCACTGCCAAGTTCGTCTACGCCGGTCCGGTGCTGAACCACTCGGCCGCCGTCAGCGACAAGTTCCTGCCGGTTCCGCCGCAGGCCACCGCGGCCTTCGCGCTGGGCCTGGCGAACCTGCTCATCAATGCCGGCGCCGTGTCCTCCGCTTCTGACTTTGCCGAGTACAAGGCCCTGGCTGCCAAATACACGGTCGAGGAAGTGGAGAAGGCCACCGGCCTCAAAGCTGAATCCATGAAGGCACTGGTCGACCTGATCAAGGCCGCCAAGTCCCCGGTGGTCATCGCCGGAGCCTCCTTCGGCCAGGGCGCTGGCGCTCTGGACTTCGTGGCTGGCGCCTCCCTGAACGTGCTGCTCGGCCGTGTCGGCAGCGGCATGACGCTTCTGCCTGCCGCTCCCAAGGCTGTGGCCGGTGCGACCTCCTCCGACAAGGACGCTGCAAGCTTCCTGGCCGAGGTGGCCACGGGCAAGGCCGCTCCGGGCGCGCTCATCGTGTACGAGGCCAACCCGGCCTACGCCCTGCCCCAGGCCGACGACATGGCCAAGACCCTGGGCAACATCGCCTTCAAGGTCTCGTTTAGCACCTACATGGACGAGACCGCAGCCCTGTGCGACCTCATCCTGCCTGCCCCGCACCCGTACGAGCGCTTCGACGACGCCCTGAATCCTTACGGAGTCGCCAAGCCCACGTACCTCGCCGGCAAGCCGGTGGTGAAGAAGCCCGTTCAGGACTGCAAGGACCCGGTCGATGTGCTCCTGGGCGCGGCCAGCAAGCTTGGCCTGTCCCTGGGTTTTGACACTTACGCCGACGTCATCCAGGCCAAGGCCAAGGCCCTGGGCGCGGACTTCGACGCCCTGGCCGCTGGCGGCATCTGGACTGGCGAGGCCAAGGGCGGTTCCTTGAACCTGGGCGCAAGCGCCCTGGCCAAGGTCGCTGTGGCCAAGACGGACGACAAGACCCTGGCCGTGGCCCCGGTGAGCAATCAGGCAAACGGCAGCGCCACCCTGGCCACGCCGCCCGCCAACCTGCTGACCGTGCGCGAGACCGAACTCTCCGGCAAGGACCTCATTGTCCAGATGAACGCGGCCACCGCCAAGAAGGCCGGTGTTGCCGAGGGTAACAAGGTCAAGCTCAGCGCTGGCAAGGGCGAACTGAAGGCCCGCGTCCACCTGAACGAGGGTGTGGCCCCCGGCACGGTCGCCGTGCTCCTGGGCTTTGGCCGTAGCGCTTGGGACGAGTTCACCAAGGGCAAGGGCGATAACGTCTACAAGATCCTCACGGTGAGCGACGAAGCAGGCACGGGCCTGAAGGTGTGGGCTGGCTCCACCGTCACCGTCGCCAAGGTCTAGGGGGAATTACAACATGGCACACGGAGCTACCAAAGAATTCAAAGTCACGTGGGGAATGGTCATCGACCTGGACAAGTGTACGGGCTGCGGCGCGTGCATGACCGCCTGCCAGGTCGAGAACAACATCGCCCCCATGGTGGATGCGTCCAACAAGATGCGCACCTTGAGCTGGATGCTGGTGTTCGAGCTGTCCAACAAGAAGTCTGGCGCCGAGGCTGAAGTGGCCTATCTGCCGCGTCCCTGCATGCAGTGCGGCAACCCCGCCTGCGTGCCGGTTTGCCCGGTCATCGCCACGGAGAAGAACGAGGAAGGCGGCATCGTCAGCCAGGTCTACCCGCGTTGTATCGGCTGCCGGTACTGCATGGCCGCCTGCCCGTACCATGCCCGTTACTTCAACTGGGAAGATCCCATTTTCCCGAAGGGCATGGAGAAGGCACTTTCCCCGAGCACCTCCGCGCGTCCGCGCGGTGTGGTCGAGAAGTGCAACTTCTGCCACACCCGGTTCATGCAGGCCAAGGACAAGGCCCGCCAGGATGGTGGCAACCCAGAAGGTCTGGCCGACGGCGCGTACATGCCCGCCTGCGCTGAGATCTGCCCCACGGGCGCCATCAGCTTCGGCGATGTGAAGAACAAGGAACACAAGGTGTTCGATTTGGCTCAGGGCAAAGACGCCTTCCGCCTGCTTGAGAAGCTTGGCCTGAATCCTCAGGTCTACTACGTGAGCAAGCGCGAGTGGGTGCGCAAACTGGGCGACAACTACGCCGCCACCGGCAAGCCCGGTGCCGCCAAGAAGCATTCCTAGGGGGCGCAAATGGATAGAGCACTCTTTCCCGATGGCCTGGAGCGTTGCTCCTTTGGCAAATTCGTATTGTGGATGGGTTTTGTCTCGGCATTCTTCCTGTTCGGCCTGTACGCCATGCTGCTCATCTTCGCGAAGGGCATCGTGGTCACCGGACTGGACAACTACTTCGGATTCGGCCTGTGGATCACCTTCGACCTGGCGGTCATCGCCCTGGGCGCGGGCGCATTCTTCACGGGCTTTTTGAAGTACATCCTGAAGATCGACCAGCTTAAAAACATCATCAACCTGACGGTCATCGTCGGGTTCATCTGCTACTCGGGCGCCATGCTGGTCCTGACCATGGACATCGGCCAGCCGATCCGCGCCTGGTTCGGCTACTGGCACCCGAACGTCCACTCCATGCTGACGGAAGTCATCTTCTGCATCACCTGCTACTGCCTGGTGCTCGTCATCGAGTTCGTGCCCCTGGTCCTGGAGCAGAAGCAGCTGAACAAGATCCCCTTTCTGCACCACCTGGCGCACAACATGCACGTGAACATGGCCCTCTTCGCCGGTATCGGCGCGTTCCTGTCCACGTTCCACCAGGGTTCTCTGGGCGGCATGTACGGCGTGCTCATCGGACGTCCCTACGCCTTCCGCGAAGGCTTCTTCATCTGGCCCTGGACGTTCTTCCTGTTCGTCCTGTCTGCCGTCGGTTGCGGACCCATCTTCACGGTGCTCTGCTGCACCCTGATGGAGAAGATGACCGGCCGCAAGCTGGTGGACTTCAAGACCAAGGCCCTCATGGGCAAGATCGCCGGCACCATGCTGACCGTGTACATCTTCTTCAAGATCCTGGACACCTACGCCTGGGCCAACAACTACCTGCCGAGCATCGGCATGACCTTTGACCAGATGTTCTACGGTCTGGTCTACGGCAAGTGGCTTATGTTCACGGAGATCATCCTCTGTGGCCTGGTCCCGGCCATCATGCTCATCACCCCGAGCATCCGCAACAACCCGACCCTGCTGTACACTGCGGGCATCCTGGACTGCATCGGCGTGTCCCTGAACCGCTACCTGTTCACGGTTCAAAGCATCGCCATGCCCATTCTGCCCTTCGACACCTGGCAGATCTACGCGCCCAACTGGGCTGAGTGGGCCACCTCGGGCATGATCGTGGCCTACGGCGTTCTGGTCATGAGTCTGTCCTACCGCTATCTGCCTGTGTTCCCCCAGGAACGCGGAATGAACAAGTAGCCAGACGCCCGCGTAAGATTGAGGGAGCCCGGCCGCAAGGCCGGGCTCTTTTTTTGTCCTGCGCCCTGCGTCTATGCCCTGCTCTGTGCGAAGGGGCGGCTGGAAACGCTGGCTGCTGGCAGCTGTGCCTGAAGCTTCCCGGCTGCCTTCCAGGGGCTGGCCTTCCAATGTATGGCCTTCTTGGCGTCTGAGCTTCCGGCGTTTGCCCTTCCAATTGCCCGCCGCCCCAGCGATCCCAGCTTCCAGGAACCCGGCCTCGAGTAAACCGTTCCCCCCAGAATACGCCCCCCTCAGCGAACGCCCTGAACAGGTCGGTCGCCAGCCCACCGCGATTCCTTTGCACGTCTGCGCGCCCCTCAGGGCCAGCGCGCCGCGTGGAGGCAACACCGCGATCGCCTCCCGGCTGATTGCCTGACGTTGGTGTAACGCTGCCCCGCGCTGTTGGAGGGCAGCATGTGCTGCGCAAAACACTGCCGGCGGCGCGTTCCGGGCGCGCAAAAAGAGCGCGGCCACCAGCTTTTGTGCCAGTGGCCGCGTCAAGGTGCGGTGCGTCTCTCTTTGTCGGGGCTTAAACGCCGGGCGACTAAACGTCCGTATCGTCCTTCGTATCGTCCGTCGCGCCGGATTTTGGGCCGTCCTTTGGACCGTTCTTGTCCCCGCCCTGGTCCTTGCGGTCCTTCATGACCACATCGCGCAGCTCTTGCGCCATGTTGGTCTGGTCGGCGATGTGGGAAGGCCGCAATCTGCGCATGCGCTCGCGGATGTTGTGGCGGGCTTGCGCGGCGCCCAGCA
>MGTN01000167.1:10284-15253 GCA_001799475.1 Desulfovibrionales bacterium GWA2_65_9
AGGCCGACAACGCCCCGGTGGCGCATGAAGTGCTGGAAGTCGTCCATGTAGGTGTAATAGACCGGCGTCAGGTAGAGTGTGACCACCTGGGAGAGCACCAGCCCGCCCACAACCACCAGGCCCAGGGGCCGTCTGGCCTCCGCGCCCACGCCAAAGCCCAGGGCGATGGGCAGCGCGCCCATGATGGCCGCCACGGTGGTCATCATGATGGGCCGGAAGCGCACGATGCAGCCTTCAAAGGCGGCCTCGGCCGGGGTCATGCCGTTCTTCTCGGCCTCGATGGCGAAGTCCACGACCATGATGGCGTTTTTCTTGACGATGCCGATGAGCATGATGATGCCCACAAAGCCGTACAGGTGCAGCTCCTGGCGGAAGATGAGCAGCGAGAGCAGCCCGCCCATGGCCGCCGAGGGCAGGCCCGAAAGGATGGTCAGCGGGTGGATGTAGCTCTCGTACAGGCAGCCCAGAATGATGTAGATGACCACGATGGCGATGATCAGCAGGAAGCCGGCCGTGCCCATGGAGTCCTTGAAGGAGCTGGCGGTGCCCTCGAAGTTGGCGTTCACCGTGTCCGGGAGCGTCTGGTGCGCGGTCTTTTGCACGTTGGCCATGGCCTGGTCCAGGGCCACGCCGGGCGCGAGGTCAAAGGAGATGGTCACCGAGGGCAGCTGGCCCGAGTGGTTCACGGTCATGGGCCCGGTGCCCTCGGTCACGTCCACCAGGGTGTCCAGGCGCACGAGCTTGCCGGATTTGGAGCGCACGTAGAGCATGGACAGGGCCAGCGGGTCGCTGCGGTACTGCGGCAGGAGCTCCAGGATGACCTTGTAGGAGTCGTTCTCGGCGTAGATGGTGGAGATCTGCCGCGAGCCGTAGGCCGTGTACATGGCCGTCTCGATGGCCTCGGCGCTGACGCCCAGGCTGGCGGCCAGGTCGCGGTTGATCTTCAGGTCCACCTGGGGCGCGTTCACCTGCAGGTCCGTGGAGACGCGCAGGAGTCCCGGGATCTTGTTCAGGGCCGTCACCATTTCGCCGGAGGCCTGGTAGAGGATGCTGGTGTCCGGGCAGAGCAGGGTGAACTGATAGTCGCCCTTGGTGGGTTTGCCGCCCATGCGGATCATGGGCGGGTTCTGGACAAAGGCCAAGAGGCCCGGCTGGGATTGCAGCTTGGGCTGTATGCGGGCCAGAACCTCATTGGTGGTGGACTTGCGGTTCTCATTCAGGAAAACGACGGTGTAGCCCTGGTTGGTGGTGCCTGTGCCCACCACCTGAATGGCGTCCCGGATGTCCTTGTCGGAGAGCAAAAGCGGCGTCAGTGCGTTCTGCGACTTGGCCTGGTCGTCAAACGAGTTGCCCTCAGGACCCTGCACGATGCCGAAGAGCAGCCCCATGTCGTCCGAGGGTAAGAAGCCCTTGGGCACGATGATGAACAGCCCGATGGTCAACAGGAAGAGCAGGCCCGAGGCGATCATGGTCGCCCGGCGGTGCTCCAGGGCATAGTGCAGGGTGCGGCGGTAGAAGGCCAGGACCCGGTCGAAGATGGGATCGGAATGCTCCAGGTGTGATCCCGCCTTGAGCCAGCGCGAGCAGAGCATGGGCGTGAGGCTTAAGGAGACCACGCCGGAGACGAGGATGGCGGCGGTGATGACCACCGCGAACTCGTTCAGGATGCGGCCGATGATGCCGGGCATGAACAGGATGGGGATGAACACCACGGCCAAGGACAGGGTCATGGTGATGATGGTGGAGCCGATCTCCTTGGCCCCGTCCAGGGACGCCTCCATGGGCGTCTTGCCCATCTCCATGTGGCGCACCACGTTCTCCAGCATGACGATGGCGTCGTCCACCACGAAGCCCACGGCCAGCGTCAGGGCCATGAGCGAGAAGTTGTCCAGGGTGAAGCCCATGAAGTGCATCACCGCGAAGGTGGAGATGATGGAGAAGGGGATGGCCACGGCGGTGATGACCGTGCCGGGGATGTTGCGCAAAAACAGGAAGACCACGAGCACCACCAGGGCCACGGCCAGGGCCAGGGTGAACTTCACGTCCTCCACGGACTGGCGGATGGGTTTGCTCCGGTCGAAGAGTTCCTGCAGTTCGATGCTGGCCGGGAGCTGCTTGCGGATGGTCGGCAGCAGCTGGTTGATGCGGTCCACCACCTCGATGGTGTTGGAGCCCGGCTGGCGCTTGATGGCCAGCACCAGGGTGCGTTCGTCATTGAGCCAGGAAGCGCTCTTCACGGACAGGGTGCTGTCCTTGACCGTCCCCAAGTCCTGCAGGCGGACGGGCATTTCGTTTTTGTAGTCGATGATGATGGGGCTGTAGCGCTCGGCGCGCTTGAGCTGGCCGTCGGCGTCGATGGTGATGCTCTTGTGCGGCCCGTCGAGCGTGCCCATGGGCAGGTTGACGTTCTCCGCCGACACGGCCCCGGCCACTTGGTCCAGACCGATGCCCATGGCGGCCAGCTTGCGCGGGTCCACCTGGATGCGCACGGCGTATTTCTGCTCGCCGTAGATGAGCACCTGGGCCACGCCGGGCACCATGGACAGGGTCTGGGTGACGAAGGTGGTGGCGTAGTCGTTGACCGTGGACAGGGGGAGCGTCTTGGACTTGATGGCCAGATACAGGATGGGCGAGTCCGCCGGGTTGACCTTGTCGTAGGTCGGCTCGTCGGTCATGGTGTTGGGCAGGCTGCCGCGCGCCTTGGTGATGGCCGCCTGAACGTCCATGGCCGCCTTGTCGATGTCCTTGTCCAGGTCGAACATGAGCGTGACCGTGGTCAGGCTCTGGCTGCTGGTGGAGCTCATGGCCGCGAGCCCGGAAATGGCCGAGAACTGGCGCTCCATGGGCGAGGCCACGCTGGAGGACATGGTCTTGGGGCTTGCGCCGGGCAGGGTGGCCGTGACCTGGATGACGGGGAAGTCCACCGTCGGCAGATAGCTGACCGGCAGGTTCGTGTAGCTGGCGACGCCGAAGAAGAGCAGGCCCAGCATGACCAGCGTGGTCATCACCGGGCGGGTGATGAAGAGCTTGGTGTTCATTTGGCGCTGCTCTCGGTTCCGTTGCCGGTTCTGGCCGCCGGGGCGGGCTCAGCGACGGGCTTCTTGTCTGCCTGCTGGCCTGATTCCTTGCCGGGCTTCTTGCCCTTGTCGTCGGCCTCGACCACGAGCGCGCCGGGGAACAGGCGCAGGTGTCCTTCCGTGACCACGACCTCGCCGCCGCTCAGGCCCTTGTCGATGATTATGGACTCATGCACGCGCACGCTCGCGCTGACGGGCTGCATCTGCGCATGGCCGTCCTTGACCACGAACACGTAGGTGCCTTCGGGGCCGTTCTGCACGGCATTGGACGGTACCAGCACGGCGTCCTTGATGGTCTTGAGCACCAGGCCCACGGTGACGAACTGGCCGGGCCAGAGGCGCCCCTCGGGGTTCTCGAAGCGGGCCTTGAGGCGGATGGCTCCGGTGCCGGGCTCCACCTGGTTGTCCATGAAGGTCAGCTGGCCGACTTCGGGGTGGGCCTCCAGGCCCGGCGGCGCTGCTTCCACGACGAGAGTGCCCTGGGTGTACTGCCTGCGCAGCTCCGCCAAGTAGCGCTCCGGCAGGGAGAAGCTCACATCCAGCGGCGTGGTGGTGTTGACCACGGCCAGGAGGTCGTCCTTGTCCTTGATGAAGCTGCCCTCGTTGAACAGGGCCGCGCCGATGCGCCCGTCGATGGGCGTGGTGATGGTGTTGTAGGACAAGGTCTGGCGGGCCATGGAGGCTCCGGCCCCGCTGGCGCGCATGGCGCCCTTGGCGCGGGCCGTGGCGGTGTGCTTCTCCTCGTACTGCTCGCGGCTGATGACGCCCTGGTCGGCCAGGATCTTGTAGCGCTCCAGGTCGCGCACCTGCTGCTCGTAGTCGGCCCTGTCGCGCGAATAGGTGGCCCCGGCCTGCTGCTCGGCGTATACGTTCACCGCGGGGTCGATGGTGAACAGCACCTGCCCGGCCTTGACCAGGCTGCCCTCCACGAAATGCACCTTCTTGATGTTCGCAGCGAACCTGGACTTGATGTTCACCGACACGGCGGCCTTGATGGTGCCGACGGTTGCGAGCACATACGGCGCGTCCCTGACCTCGGCCTTGGCCGTGACCACAGGCGCGGGCCGTTGGGCTTCTTTCTTGGCCCGGCCACAGCCGGAAACGAGCAGAGTGGTGCCCAGGAATATGGATATAAATAATAAATGCAGCGGATTACGCATGACATGGCTCCAGCGGTACGGGATTGAAACACGTGTTTAACATGCGCTCTTGTGCAAGGCAAGTGTCCGAGTTCGGATGCGTGCTCGTCGTAGAGCCTCCTTGACCCGGAGTTTGCTGTGAGGCTACAAGTACCGAGCATATTGCGTCGGAGTTCCCGGCGACACCTGTGCCCCGGCCTGATTTTTTGCCGCCGGGCGCTTCTGGAGCAAGCATGGCGTTCATCGAGATCAAGGGGCTGCACAAGTGGTATGGCAGCTTCCATGTTTTAAAAGGCATCACTGAGCAGGTGGAGCAGGGCGAGGTGCTGGTCATCTGCGGCCCCAGCGGCTCGGGCAAGAGCACGCTCATCCGTTGCGTCAACCGGCTGGAGGAATACCAGAAGGGCACGATCCACTTCGACGGCCGCGACATCCACGACAAGGGCCTGGACGTGAACAGCCTGCGCGCGGAGATCGGCATCGTGTTCCAGCAGTTCAATCTGTATCCGCACCTGTCGGTGCTGAAGAACATCACCCTGGCGCCCACCAAGGTCCGGGGCGTGCCCCGGGCCGAGGCCGAGGAGAACGGCCTGGCGCTTTTGGAGCGCGTGGGCATCCACGACCAGGCCCACAAGTACCCGGCGGAGCTCTCCGGCGGCCAGCAGCAGCGCGTGGCCATCGCCCGGGCCCTGGCCATGAAGCCCAAGGCCATGCTCTTTGACGAGCCCACCAGCGCGCTCGACCCGGAGATGA
>MGTN01000167.1:15263-22310 GCA_001799475.1 Desulfovibrionales bacterium GWA2_65_9
GCTGAACGTCATGAAGGACTTGGCGCGTGACGGCATGACCATGCTCTGCGTGACCCACGAGATGGGCTTTGCCCGCGAGGTGGCCGACCGCGTCATCTTCATGGACGCGGGCGAGGTGCTGGAGCAGGCGCCGCCCTCGGAGTTCTTCACCAACCCGACCCACGAACGCACAAGGATGTTCCTGAAGGAAATCCTGTAGATGGAATCAACCCGCGAACCAAGGAGACAGATGTGAAAAGAGTCAGCGTGTTCATGGCCCTGGCCCTGGTCCTGGCCCTGGGCGTCGGCGCCGCCCAGGCCAGCAAGCTTGACGACGTGAAGAAGCGCGGCGTGCTCGTGGCCGGCGTCAAGGATGCCACCCCGCCCTTTGGTTTCATCGACGAGAGCAAGCAGCTCGTCGGTTTCGAGATCGACCTGCTCAAGGCCATCGCGGCCAAGCTGGGCGTCAAGCTTGAGCTCAAGCCCGTGACCTCCTCCACGCGCATCCCCATGCTGACCCAGGGCTCGGTGGACATCGTGGCCGCCACCATGACCCACAAGATTGAGCGCGAAAGCCAGGTGGACTTTTCCATCACCTATTTCATGGACGGCCAGTCCCTGCTCGTGAAGAAGGGCAGCCCGGTGAAGAGCGTCAAGGACTTAACCGGCAAGAAGGTCGGCACGGCCAAGGGCTCCACCTCCGAGAAGAATGCCATGGCCGCCAACCGCAAGGCCCAGGTGCTGTCCTTCGAGGACTATCCTCCGGCCTTCCTGGCCCTCAAGCAGGGTAAGGTCGTGGCCGTTACCACCGACTCCTCCATCCTGGTGGGCCTGAAGAACAAGGACGAGAAGCCGGAGAACTGGGAGATCGTGGGCGGCACCTTCACCGAGGAACCCTACGCCATGGGCCTGCCCCAGAACGACTCCAAGTTCCGCAACTTCGTCAACGCAGCGCTGATCGACCTGTGGCGCAGCGGCGAGTACGCCAAGATTTACGAGAAGTGGATGGGGCCCAAGACCAAGTACTCCATCCCCCTGCGCTGGAAGATGGACATCTGGCCCTAAGGCCGGATCTTTGCCTTCCGTCCTGAGCTGATGCACCTCGCGGGGCGCGGCTTGCCGCGCCCCGCGCCTAGAATCGCGGAGACCTGAGTGGGTTATCAATTCGACTGGAGCCTGGTGCTCACGGGTGAGTACAGGGATTGGCTGCTGGACGGCTTTGTCCTGACGCTGAAGATTTCCGCAGTGGCGGGCGTCTGCGCCATGGCCCTGGGCACGCTGGTGGCGGTCATGCGCCTGTCCCGCGTGAAGCCGCTGGAATGGTCCAGCCTGGCCTTCACCGAGTTCTTCCGCAACACCCCGCTCTTGGTGCAGATTTTTTTCTGGTACTTCGGGTCCGAGGCCTTTCTGCCCCAATCCGTCAACGAATGGCTCTACGAGCAGGACTTCGAGTTCGCGGCAGGCACCATCGCGCTCACGGTGTACTCCTCGGCCTTCATCGCCGAGGAGCTGCGCTCGGGCGTGTTCTCCATCCCCAAGAACCAGCTGGAGGCCTCGCGGGCCACGGGCCTGAGCTTTTTGCAAAGCTACCGCTTCGTGATCCTGCCCCAGGCCTTCCGCATCGTCATCCCGCCGCTCATCTCACAGCTGTTGAACCTGCTCAAGAACTCGTCTTTGGTCATGACCATCGGCGTCATGGAGCTGACCTACCAGGCCAGGCAGGTGGAGAGCTTCACCTTCCACGGGTTCGAGGCCTTCACCGTGGCGACCCTGCTGTATCTGGCCGTGTCCCTCACCGTGTCCTTTGCCATCACCATGTACAACAAGCATTTCCTGCGTCAGCTCAGGTATTAGGAAGGCCGTCGTGCGTTGGGATATCGTTTACAACAATCTGGACTACCTGCTCTGGGGCAGCTACCCGGACGGGCCGCTGGGCGGCATCGCCGCGAGCATCATGCTGGCCGTCCTGGGCATCTTCGGGGCCTTCTGGCTCGGCCTGGGCTTCGGGCTCATGCGCCTGTCCAGGAGCCGCATCCTGCGCGGACTGGCCATGGTCTACGTCGAGGTCATTCGCGGCACGCCGCTTTTGATGGTCATCTTCTGGTTCTATTTCCTCGGGCCGGTGGTCTTTGACTACAACCTGCCGGAATTCCACAGCGCGCTCATGGCCTTTGTGGTCTTCACCGGGGCCTATGTGGCCGAGATCGTGCGCGCCGGGGTCATCGCCCTGCCCGGCGGGCAGATGGAGGCCGCGCGCGGCGCCGGGCTGACCCGCTTCCAGGCCATGCGCTTTGTCATCCTGCCCCAGGCCCTGCGCAACATGATCCCGTCCTTTGTGAACCAGTTTGTGAGCCTGACCAAGGACACCTCGCTGGCCTACATCATCGGCGTGAACGAGCTGACCAAGGCCGCCACGCAGATCAACAACCGCGAGGTGGTGGCCCCGGCCGAGATCTTCCTGGCCATCGCCGTGCTCTATTTCCTCATCTGCTGGGTGCTCACGGCCTTTAGTCGGCGCATGGAGCGCCACCTGGCGCGCTACCAGGCCCGGGGCCGCTGATGTCCGCCCAGCCGGACGAGCCGCTTGCCGGGCCGCTCACCGGGCAGTCGGATCTGCGGACAGGCCGCCCGCCGCGCCCGGCGAGCCCGGCCGCCCTGGCCGCCTGCATCGACCACACCCTGCTCAAAGCCGACGCTACGCCCGCAGACATCGAGCGGCTCTGCGCCCAGGCCGTGCGCCACGGCTTCAAGGCCGTGTGCGTGAACCCCTGGCATCTGCCCCTGGCTGTGCGCTGCCTGCGCGGCCAAGTCCTGCGGTCCGGGCCGCTGCCCATCACCGTGGCCGGATTCCCGCTGGGCGCCTCGCAGACCTGTATCAAGGCCCGCGAGGCTGCTTTGTCCGTGGAGCAGGGCGCGGCCGAGGTGGACATGGTGCTCAACATCGGCGCGCTTAAGGCCGGGGACCTGGCCCTGGTGCGCCAGGATGTTTTTGAGGTGGTGCAGGCCTGCGGGCAAGCCCCGGTCAAGGTCATCCTGGAGACCTGCCTCTTGTCCGACGCCGAGAAGGAGCTGGCCTGCCGCCTGGCCGTGGACGCGGGCGCGGCCTTCGTCAAGACGAGCACCGGCTTTGCTTTCGTCAAGTCCGGCACCGGCTTCGCCGTGGGCGGGGCTACCGAGGCCGACGTGCGTCTGCTTCGCAGTGTTGTCGGGCTAAACGTCGGCGTCAAAGCCAGCGGCGGCATCAAGACCCTGGACGACGCCCTGCGCATGCTGGCCGCCGGAGCCGACAGGATCGGGGCCTCGGCCTCGGTGCAGATGCTTTCTCAAATGCTTCCAGGGGGTGACGCGTGAGCGGACCAGAGCTTTTGGACATCCGCCGGGGCCAGGACATCGAGGCGGAAAGCATGCGCATCATCGAGTCCGAGGTGCCGGAGCCCAGGGTCTTTGCGGGCGACGAGTGGCTCATCGTGCGGCGCATGATCCACACCACGGCGGACTTCGGCCTGCTCGAGCTGGTGCGCTTTCACCCCAAGGCCGTGGAGGCCGGCAGACGCGCCCTGGCCGCCGGCTGCACCCTGGTCACGGACACGGAGATGGCCCGCGCAGGCATCCCGGACCGGCGCATGGATGCGCTCTCCTGCACCGTGCGCTGCCTCATGCGCGACCCCGAGGTCCTGGCGCTGTCCAAGGAACAGGGCTGCACCCGGGCCCGCGCTGCCGTGGACTTCGCGGTGGAGCAAATAAAGCCTGCCATTTGGGTCATCGGCAACGCGCCCACGGCGCTGCTGCGCCTCTTGGAGCATATCGCCGCCGGGCGCGCCGCTCCGTCCTTGATCATCGGCATGCCTGTGGGCTTCGTCAATGCGGCCGAGTCCAAGGCCCTGCTTCTGGCCCAGTCAAAGATCCCCTACATCGCCATCGAGGGCCGCAAGGGCGGTTCGGCCCTGGCCGCCAGCGCGGTGAATGCCCTGGCCGAGATGGTGCTGTCCGCCAAATGACCCCCGGAGGTTCACGTGAAGCTTACCCTGTCCACCGTCACCCTGGGTGTGGCCGACCTGGCCCGGTCCCGCACCTTCTACGAGCAGGGCCTGGGGCTCGTTCCCTCCAGCGCCAGCAACGAGCAGATCAGCTTCTACCAGTGCGGATACATGGTTCTGGCCCTCTATCCGCGCCATGAGCTGGCCGCCGACGCCTGCCTGCCCCCCGAACGTGCAGGTGGGCGGGTGGGCGAGCCGGGCTTGTTTGACGGCGTGACCCTGGCCTGCAACTGCGCCACGCGCGAGGCCGTGGATCAGCTCATGGCCCGGGCCGCAGCCGCCGGGGCGAGGATCGCCAAGCCCGCCCAGGAGGCTTTCTGGGGCGGCTATTCCGGATATTTCGAGGACCCCGACGGGCACCTTTGGGAGGCCGTCAACGTGCCCTTCTTCGAGCACGGCGAAGCCGGGAACCTCATCCTGCCCAAGTAGCCAGTCCGAACCATTTTCAGGGGGAGACACCATGACCAGACAAGGCACGCACGTATATTCCCTCGCAGCGTTGACCCTGGTCGCGCTCACGCTCTTCTGCGCGGGCTGCGCAGGCGGCCAGCCGCGGCCCTTTGGCGGCGCGGACATGACCGGGCCCTCGCGGCAGTTGCTGCTCGTCACGGCCGAGGGCTGGGACTCCACCAGCGGCGAGCTGCGCCGGTTCGAGCGCGCCGGGGCCGGGAGCGCGTGGACCGCTGTGGGCGCTCCGGTGCTGGTGAACCTGGGGCGTCACGGCCTGGGCTGGGGCCGGGGCCTGCACGGCGTGGCCCTCGGACCTGGTCCGGTGAAGCGCGAGGGCGACGGCCGTGCGCCTGCCGGGCTGTTTGAGCTGGGCACGGGCTTCGCCTATGACCCGGTTGAGGCCGGGGCCGTGCGCCTGCCCCTGCTCCGGGCGGACGCGAACCTGCTTTGCGTGGATGACGTCGCGTCGCGCCACTACAATCAGTTCATCGAAAAGACAGCCGTGTCCGCGCCGGACTGGAACAGCGCCGAGGACATGCGCCGTGCGGACGAGCAGTACCGCCTGGGTCTGCTGGTGCGGCACAACATGGACCCCGTGGCGCCGGGCGCGGGCTCCTGCATCTTCCTGCATATCTGGCGGGGCCAGGGCCTGGGCACGTCCGGCTGCACGAGCATGGACCCGCAGGCCATGCTGGACGTGCTGCGCTGGCTGGATGCGGACCGCGCCCCGGTGCTGGCGCAGCTGCCGCGCCAGGAGCTTGAACGCTACGGGCCGTCCTGGCGCTTGCCGGGCATCAGCCAGTGACCTGGGGAACATTGCGCCAACCCAGGATCGGAGCGCCGGGATGAGCAAGCTGAGTGCAGAAGTCCAGCCCATCGTCCAGCCCATCGTCCAGGCCACCGCCCTGGCGATTATCGACATGCAGAATGATTTCGTGCTGCCCGGCGCGCCGGGCTGCGTGGCCGGGGCCTTGCCCTCGGTGCCGGTGATCCGGCGGCTGCTGGACCAGGGGCGGTGCGCGCTCTGGCCGGTGTTTCATGTGTACCGGGAGCACCGCCCGGACGGCAGCGACGCCGAGGCCTTCCGCCGCGGGCTCTTCGGCCAGGGCCGTGGCCTTTGCCGCAGCGGCACGCCGGGCGCGGACATCGTGCCCGAGCTGGCTCCGCTGCCCGGCGAGCACCACATCGTCAAGCGCCGGTTCAGCGCCTTTCTGGGCACGCAGTTCGAGCTTGTGCTGCGCCGCCTGGGCGTGCAGACCCTGGTGCTGGCAGGCACCCAGTACCCCAACTGCATCCGGGCCACGGCGGTGGACGCCTTGAGTCGCGACTACCGGGTCATCGTGGTCACGGACGCCTGCTCGGCCCAGACCGATGAGGTGGCCCAGGCCAACATCTTTGATCTGTCCAACATGGGCGTGGCCTGCGTGCCGCTTCAGGAGCTTGCCGGGGCGCTGTGAGCGCCGGGCGGCAACAAAAAGCGCGGGCAGCCCCGGCAAGGACCGCCCGCGCCTGTTTCAGCGTGGACTTTCGGCTTGTTACTTGCCGTGGGCGTCGTGCGCCGCGTCCTTGGCCGGGGTCTTGTCAGCGGATGCGGCCGGAGCAGCGCCGTGCTGCATGCCGCCCATCATGCCCCCCATCATTCCGCCTTTCATGCCCTCCATCATGGGGCAGGACATGCCGCCGCCCATCATGCCGCCGCCCATCATGCCGCCGCCCATCATGCCGCCAGCCATCATGCCGTGGCCCATGGGGGCGGTGCGCAGGCCGGTCTCCTTGACCATGCGTGCACGGAACTTGCCGTTTTCAATGAGCATCTTGGCGTTCAGATCGGCGATCTCGTGGATGACGGCCTTGGCCTTGTCGGAGTCGCCAGTGCCGGCGGCATTGAGAGCCTCAAGCTCGGCGTTCTTGGCGTACACGATCTGGTGCAGGGGGAACAGGGCATCGCGGTGCTCGTTCATGAGGGCCTTGGCGATCTCCTGCTTTTCTGGCGAGAGCTGGGCCAGGCCCATCTGGCCCATTTTTCCGCCCGCCGTTCCGCCCATCATTCCGCCCATCATTCCACCGGACATTCCACCCATCTGGCCCATTTGGCCAGCAGCTGGCGCGGGCTTGGCCGGGGCGGCCTTGGCCTTCTTGGGGGCCTCGGCGGCCAGGGCCAGGGAGGAGGACAGGATCAGGGCGGCGCAGGTGGCGGCGAGGACTTTCGGGAAACGCTTCATAGGTGTGGCTCTCTTTGGTTGATTGTTTGTGCCCGGAATCACGGGCAGGGCAGTGTTCGACTCGTAATCCCCACGGTGTGGCTTGATGCCAGGCAACGAGAATCGGCGGCATCCGGGTGGGCACCGTCGATTCTCGTATGTGTTCAAGGTTAGAAGGAGCGGTCCGAGTTGCCCCTGTGGCCGTAGCCGTTTCCGCCCATGTGGCCGTAGCCGTTCTGGTGCATTCTCTCGAAGTCGGCCTGGCTCATGTGGCCGTAACCGTTTCCACCCATGTGGCCGTAGCCTTCAGCGCTCATGTGCCCGGAACCGTTCTGGCCCATGTGGCCGGGGTTGACCCCCATGTGCTGCTGCCAGGGGGG
>MGTN01000167.1:22349-22937 GCA_001799475.1 Desulfovibrionales bacterium GWA2_65_9
GTTGACTCAACTGAAGCATATGCTGTGCCAACTACTTTTTACTTTGGTATCAGTATGTTGCACCATTGCTTCAAAGGAGGTGTGCAGATCTGTGCAGATATCCGACCATTTTGAGCGGAAAATATGTTGCACTTGTGCAAGATGTGGCACAATAGGGCTGGCGTCACTTCACGCGCACATTGAGCATCATCCCCTGGTCCTCATGTTCCAGGTTATGGCAGTGCAGTAAAAAAGTCTGCTCGCCTGGGTAGTTCGGCGTGCCGAAGTCCGGGGTCACGGCCACGGTCTCGCCAGGCCAGACGAGCACCGTGTCCTTGAGGCCCAGGTCCGTGGCCAGCCTGCCCGTTGCGTCCATGGAGCGGCGGCGCACCTGCTCCGGGCTGCTACGGCGGGTGTTCACGCGGAAGAAGTAGCCGTGCAAATGCATGGGGTGCGGCATGCCATCCTTGGCCCCTGCGAACTCCCAGGCCTCGGGCGCGCGGCGCTCCACCTTCACCGGGCTTGCGGCCATATCAAAGGTCAGCCCATTGATCGTCCAACGGTTGGCGTGGTGGTCCAGGGCCAATTCGAAGCGCCGGGGCGTGCCGG
>MGTN01000167.1:22967-26923 GCA_001799475.1 Desulfovibrionales bacterium GWA2_65_9
CCGCCGTCATGGGCCATGCCTTCCATGCCCGCCATGCCCGCCATGCTTTCGTTGTGCATGGGGTCAAAGGCCGCGTTTGCGAGCGTCAGCTCCTCGCCGGGCTTCAGGCCGCGCAGGTCCAGAAGCAGCTCCACGCGCTCGCCCGGGGCCAGGAACACCTCGTCCAGGGGGTGCGCGGCGTCCAGCAAGCCGCCATCATTGCCGATGAGCAGAAACGGCGTCTTCCGGCCCTGGCGCAGGAAGGCCAGATTGAAGATCCGGGCCGTGCAGCCGTTCAGTAGCCGCAGGCGATAGAGCCGTGTCGAGGCCTTGAGGGTGGGCTGGCGCGCGCCGTTGGCCAGCACCTCGGTGCCCAGGTAGCCCATGAGCAGCTCGTCCTGGCTGGGGGCATAGACGAGACCGCCGTGGGCGTCGAAGCGCTTGTCCTGGAGCACGATGGGCAGGTCCGTGACGCCCAGGGTCAGGTCCAGCTCGCGCGACAGGGACACCTCCTCGGCGTCGCGCACCAGGAAGAACGAGGCCAGGCCCAGGTACGACTGCCTGGCCGTGAGGCCGTGCGGGTGCGGGTGGTACCAGTACGTGCCTGCGCGGTTGGTGACCGGGAAGGCGTAGTCGTAGGCTTGGCCGGGGTCCACGGCGTAGGAGGGATGCCCGGCCTGCCGCCAGTCCGCATCCACGCCGTGCCAGTGGATGATGGTCGGCTCAGCCAGGCCGTTGACTAGCCTTGTGCGGAACTCCTGGCCTTTTTGCAGCACCAGGATGGGGTTGTGCCAAGTCTTTCCGCCCTGGACTGCGGTGTAGGCCAGCATCTGCGCCCCGGTGGCGGGCAATAGTCCTGGCACTGCTGCGGCGGTGAGGGTGAGTTGGCCTTCTGGCCGCAAAAAGCCGTAGAGGCTGCCGGGGACGGTTTTAGCCGCGCTGGCTGGCCTGGGCAGCAGTCCGGCCAGGGGTGCTCCGAGGATCGCCAGGGCTGAGGCCTTGGCCGCCAGGGAGAGGAAGGCTCTGCGGGTGTGCGTCATGGCGACTCCTTGTGGCAGAGAAATCTGTACCACTTAAGATACGCCTGAGACCGGGAAGGTCAAGGCCGCAACGAAAAGCTCTTGACCGGCGCAATTGCACCTGTGGCATTTTGAGACACTTTAGCCCATTCCATGAATTCTGATTACTTCTCGGAAGCGTAACAAAAAGGCCCCCGCCGGGCTATTCACCGGACGGGGGCTTTGTTGCCTCGCTGTCTTGGCTAGCCTAGAAGGTCACGCGCTTCACGCCCGGGATGGCCATGAGCTTGGTGCGCACTTCCTCGTTGGGCTCCTGGTGCACCACGTACACGGTCTGCACGGAGTCGGACAAAAAGCGGGAGTTGTTCTCGCGGATGTTGATGCCCAGATCGCCCAGGGCGGTGCCGAACTTGCCGAACATGCCCGGCTTGTCCTCGTGGGTGATGAACAGCGAGTAGATGCGCTTGCCCTCTTCCTCAACCGTCTCGCCCACGTTGACCGAGTTGCCGAAGTCGCCGCGGCGCAGGTACTTGGTCACGACCTCGGCGATCTCCATGCCGGTCTTGCGCACGGCGTTCTGCGTGCTGGCGCCCAGGTGCGCGCTCATGACGATGTTGTCCAGCTCGTGCAGGGAGCAGGCAAAGGTCTCGCCCTCGAGTTTGGGCTCCTTCTCGTAGCAGTCCAGCGCCGCGCCCGCGATGACGCCGTTCTTCAGCGCGCCATACAGCGCCGCCTCGCTGACGTTGCTGCCGCGCGAGGCGTTGATGAGGTAGGCCGTGGGCTTCATCAGCGCGAACTCGCGCTCGGTGATGATGGCGTTCTTGCCGCCGGTGTGCAGGCTGATGAAGTCGGACACCTTGAGCACCTCGTCGATGCTGTCCAGGTAGTCCACGTTGGAGTCCTGCATGCGGTACAGGTCATAGCCCACGACCTTCATGCCGATGCCCAGCGCCTTGGCGGCGAGCGCCTGGCCGATGCGGCCGCAGCCGATGATGCCCAGCGTCTTGCCCATGAGCTCGCTGCCGGCGAAGCGCTTCTTGTGCCACACGCCGCTCTTCAGGGTGTGGTGGGCCATGGGCACCCGGCGCGCCACGGCGAACATCAGGCCCAGCGCGTGCTCGGCGGTGGCGTTGGTGTTGCCGTTGGGCGCGAACTTGACGATGACGCCGCACTCTTTGGCGGCCTCCAGGTCGATGTTGTCCGTGCCCACGCCGCCGCGGCCCACGATCTTGAGCTTGCCGCCGTTCTTGGTGCCGGCCTCGATGATCGCGCGGGTGACCTTGGTGGCGCTGCGCACGAGCAGGGCGTCGAAGTCGCCGATCTCGCCGACCAGGTCCTCGGGGCTGCGTTTTTCGGTTTCAACGGTGAAGCCTTCCTTCTTGAGATAGGCGATGGCCTCTTCGTTCAGTCCGTCATTGGCAAGAATACGCATGGTGGGTCTCCTAATTGGGCCAGTTCGGGCCTATTTGGCCAGTTCAGGCTTGAGTGCGTCCAGGTACGCGGCGAGCATCTCAGGGGTGATGTCGCCCATGTGGCCGATGCGGATGAGCACGCGCTGGCCCTTTTCCTCAAGGTCGGTGTTCAGCTTGCCGTAGCCGGGATCGAAGAGGTAGCCCTTGGCGCGCATGGCCTCCTTGACCTTCTTCAGGTCCGCCACGCTGACGCCCGCAGGCACGCGCACGGCAGTGACCGTGGGCGAGCGGTGGCCCTCCGGGGCGAGCAGCTCGAAGCCGGGCAGGCTGTTCACGAAGTCGTGCACCATGCCCTGCATCTGCAGGTGCCGGGCGAAGCGCTTGTCCACGCCCTCGGTGTGCACGATGTAGTCCAGCTGCACGCACATCTGGTTGGCCAGGGTGCAGTTGGGGGTGGTCAGGGTCTGGTTCTTGGAAGCCCGGCCCAGCTGGCCGACGATGTCCGTGGCAAAGCCCTTGTTGGTGACTGTCTTGGCCTTCTCGACGGCCTCCGGCGTGACGAAGAGCAGACCGAAGCCTGCGGGCAGGGCCAGGGACTTCTGGGTGCTGGTGGCGTAGGTGGCCGCGCCGGAGCCCGTGAGGTCGATGGCCGCGCCGCCGAAGAGGCTCACGCCGTCCACGAGCGGCAGCGCCCCATGCTTGCGGATGAGCGCGCACACGGCGCGCATGTCGTTGGTCACGCCGGTGGAGGTCTCGTTGTGGGTGAAGGTGACGCAGGCCGGCTTGTGTTCGGTCAGCGCGGCCTCGAGCTGGCCCAAGTCGATGGCCTCGCCAGCGGCGAACTTGAGCTGCACGGCCTTCTTGCCGTTGACCACGGCCATCTTGTGGTACAGGTCGCCAAAGGCGCCCACGGACACGTTCAGCACGGTCTCGCCGTCGGCCACCAGCGAGCGCACCGTGGCCTCCATGGCGCTCGAACCGGAGCCGTTGAAGATGATGGTGTGGTAGTCGTCTGCGCAGCCCGCAAGCTTCTTCAGGTTCTCCATGATGGGCTTGAAGCGCTTGTTGTTCTCGGAGTCGCGGTGGCCGAATTCGGGCAGCAGGCCCGCCTCGCGGACCTCGGGACGAATGAACGTCGGGCCGGTGATGAACAGTTGCAGTTCGGCAAAATCCTGGGTGCTCATGAGCGAATCACCTCGTGGTAGAAGAATGTTCGGCGCGCGCCGGGCGGCACGCGAAACCAGTTCCATACCCGGACTGCCCCTGCCTGTAAAGCGCTGCGGGAGACCAGGGCCAGCCATACTTGCCAAGCGCTTGGCCCGGACCTATAGTTGCTTCCTCGCGAGCTTGCCAACCCCCCACAACCAACCGCAACAGACGTACTGCCGCCCGGAGCTGACACCACATGCCGCTGATCGGTCCGCATATCTCCATTTCCGATGAACGCATCCTGACCCGCGTGCTGGGCCTGGAGGCCTCGCCCGAGGAGGGCGGTTTTGCCCAGTGGCCGGACGGCGTGCGCGAGCTGGCCGTCAGCCTGGCCGCC
>MGTN01000167.1:26945-33695 GCA_001799475.1 Desulfovibrionales bacterium GWA2_65_9
CTGGGAGCGCTACGACGCGGACCAGGCCTTTGCCCAGGACCTCAAGGCCCGGCTCAAGGAGTTCCTGCCGGACGAGCTGATCGGCGAGCACGCCAACACGCGCATCGAATGCGCCACGGACGCCACGGACCTGCGCCTGGAGCTGCCGCTGTTCGTGCTTTTCCCGGAGACCACGGAGCAGGTGCAGCGGATCGTCAAGCTGGCGGGGGAGCTGGCCTTTGGCGTGATCCCGCGCGGCGGCGGCACCGGGCTCACCGGCGGGGCCATCCCCATGTTCTCGCGCTCGGTGGTGCTCTCGCTGGCCCGGTTCAAGAAGATCATTGATGTTGACCCGGAGCGCATGCTGCTCACGGCCCAGGCGGGCGTCATCACGCTCGACGCCATCAAGGCGGCGGACGAGCAGGGCCTCCTGTTCACCGTGGACCCGGCCTCCAAGGCGGCCTCGACCCTGGGCGGCAACATCTCCGAGAATTCCGGCGGGCCGTACGCCTTTGAGTACGGCACGACCATCGACAACATCGCCTCCTTCACCATGGTCACGCCCCAGGGCGAGGTCATCACCGTGCGCCGCAAGGACCACCCCGGGCACAAGATCTTCGAGGACGAGACCGCCTCCTTTGAGATTCTGGACGAGCGCGGGGGCCTGAAGGACGCCGTGGTCCTGGCCGGCACCGACGTGCGCGGCGCAGGACTCGGCAAGGACGTGTCGAACAAGTACCTGGGCGGGCTGCCGGGCGTGCAGAAGGAGGGCGTGGACGGCATCATCACCGAATGCGCCTTCACCCTGCATCATAAGCCGAAATATTCCCGCGTGCTGGTGCTGGAGTTCTTTGGCCGCAGCATGAAGAACGCCATGTACGTCATCGGCGACGTGGTGGGCTTGCGCGACACCATCCGCGCCCAGGGCGACCTGGTCAAGATTTCGGCCCTGGAGGAGTTCGGCACCAAGTACGTGCAGGCCATCGAGTACCGCAAGAAGTCCACCCAGTACGAGGGCGACCCCATCAGCGTGCTCATCCTGCAGCTCGATTCCGACGACGAGGCCGCGCTCGGGGACGCCGTGGACGCGGTGCTGGCCATTGCCCACCCGTACCCGAGCGTGGACATCTTTGCCGCGCGCGACGAAAAAGAGGCGGAAGCGTTCTGGGAGGACCGCCACAAGCTCTCGGCCATTGCCCGGCGCACCTCGGGCTTCAAGATCAATGAGGACGTGGTCATCCCCATGCGGGCCATCCCCGGCTTCGCGGAGTTCCTGGAGAACCTGAACCTCATCTATATGGCCAAGGTGGCGCGCAAGGCTCTCGTGGCCGTCCGTGAGCTGCCCGGAGTCCCGGTGGACGACGCGGACATCGAGTTCGGCATCGAGCGCTGCCTGTTCATCCTGAAGAAGCGCACCACCGCAGCCGAGCTCTCGGACGAGGAGCTGGCCAGCCAGATGCGCCTGCTGTTCCACGAACTGGGCGACAAGTACCCCCGCCTGGAGCGCGACATCGAGGCCAGCTACCAGGACGCCCAGGCCAAGCGCATCATCATCGCCAACCACATGCACGCGGGCGACGGCAACTGCCACGTCAACGTGCCCGTGAACTCCAACGACCCGGAGATGCTGGCCCAGGCCTACGAGGCCGTGGAAGAGGTCTTTGCCGAGGTCCTGCGCCTCGGTGGCGAGATCTCCGGCGAGCACGGCATCGGCATCACCAAGATAGCCTTTCTGGGCCAGAAGAAGATCGACGCGCTCGCGGCCTACAAGCGCATCGTGGACCCCAAGGATGTGCTCAACCCCGGCAAGCTGACCCGGCGCGCGCTGCCTGTTGAGCCCTACACCTTCTCCTTCAACCGGCTCATCGGCGACTTGCAGAAGACCGCGCTCAAGGACAAGGAAACCCTCATCGAGCTCTTGAAGAACGTGCAGACCTGCACGCGTTGCGGCAAGTGCAAGCAGGTCTGTCCCATGTACTCGCCCGCGCGCGGCCTGCTGTTCCACCCGCGCAACAAGAACATCAGCTTGGGCGCGCTGACCGAGGCCATCTACTACTCCCAGGTGCAGGGCGGCGAGCCCGCGCCGGAGCTGCTCGATGAACTGCGGCGCATCATGGACCACTGCACGGCCTGCGGCAAATGCCAGGGCGTGTGCCCGGTGAAGATCGACTCCGCAGGCGCGGCGCTGCAGATCCGCTCGTTCCTGGAATACAAGGGCAAGGGCGGGCACCCCATCAAGACGGCGCTGCTCACGCATTTTGCCGAGGACCCGTCGAACCGCCTGCCCAAGGTGGCCAAGCTCTTGTCCCTGGGCCAAGCCGCAGCCAACAGCATCCTCGGCCTAGTGCCTGGCCACTTCCGCAGGCGGCTGGAAAGCCCGGCCATGCAGGGTCCGGGGCCGCTCATCGACCTGCGCAACCTGTCGCAGGAGCTGGGGCTGGCCGAACACTCGCTGTTCCGCTCGCCCAAGGCCGCCTTTGACGACACCGTGCTCTACTTTCCGGGCTGCGGGGCCGGGCTGTTCAGCCACGACATCGGCCTGGCCGGGGTGTACCTGCTGCTCAAGGCCGGGGTGAACGTGGTGCTGCCGGACCGGCACCTGTGCTGCGGCTATCCGCTGCTGTCCAGCGGCTGCACCGAGGCCTACAACGCCAACCGCCACCGCACCATCCAGGACATCCTGGACACGCTCATCAGCACGGGCCGCGCGGGCATGAAGGCCACCACGCTGGTGACAAGCTGCGGCACCTGCCGCGAGGCCATCGAGACCTACGACTTCTCGCAGGAGCTCTCCGAGCCGCTGGGGCACCAGGACATCGTGCAGTTCCTGCTGGGCAGGCTCGACATTCCAAAAACCGAGGGCGAAGCCCTCCTCTACCATGCGGCCTGCCACGCGGAGTGGGTGGATGTGCCCAAGGTCAAGGCCCCGGAGATCTACCGCAAGGCCCTGGCCGACGCCCTGGGGGCCAAGGTCCGGCTCTCGCCCGGGTGCTGCGGCGAGTCCGGCCTGGGCGCGCTGACCAGCCCGGCCATTTACAACCGCATCCGCGACCGCAAGAAGGAGCAGTTGGCGCTGGATCTCGCCCGGCCCGACTCCAAACGGCCCGACCGCCACACGCCCGTGCTCGTGGGTTGCCCTTCGTGCAAGATCGGCGTGAAGCGCTGCCTGATGCAGATGCATCGATCCAACGAGGTGCTGCACACCACAGAGCACCTAGCCGAAAAGCTCGGCGGCCCCAAGTGGAAGCGCGAGCTGAAGCGCATGATTGAGCGGGGCGAGAAGAAGGGGAAGATGGTGGTGGTGGACGGGGGGAAGTGATGGCCTGTGCTCCTGACCCCGGCCCCGCGCCCGGTTTCGGCCCGGACTTGACCGCCCTGGAAGCGACCCTGCGCGCGCACCTGACCGCGCGCTTGTCCGTTGCCGGGGCCTGCGACCCGGCCCACGACCTTCTGCACCTGGAGCGCGTGGTGGCCTCGGCCAAGCGCATTTGCGCCCTTGAGGGCGCGGACCCGGCCGTGGTCGTCCCGGCGGCCTGGCTGCACGACTACGTGGTGGTGGCCAAGGACGACCCGCGCCGGAACCAGGCGTCGCGTCTGGCTGCTGTTGCAGCTTCCCACTACCTCGCCGGCATCGGCTACCCCAACAGATGCTCCGGTCACATCCTGGAGGCCATCGCCCATGCCATTGAAGCCCACAGCTTCAGCGCGAACATCGCGCCGCAGACGCTGGAGGCCAAGGTGGTGCAGGACGCCGACCGCCTGGACGGCATCGGGGCCATCGGCATTGCGCGCTGCTTCGCCTGCTCCGGCACCATGAACCGGCCCTTTTACAGCGCCTTCGACCCCTTTTGCGCGTCCCGTGAACCGGACGATGGCCTGTTCACCATCGACCACTTCTACCGCAAGCTCTTCAAGACCGCCGCGACCATGCAGACTGCTGCGGGCCGGGCCGAGGCCGAGCGCCGGGTGGAGGTCATGCGGGGGTACCTGAGCGAGTTGGGGGCGGAGTTGGGGGAGTGAGGGAACGGCAGGCAAGTCTGTAAGCTTGCACAGAACAGGTAGCACTTGATTAGCAGGAGAAGGCTAGATGACGTATAATACAGATGAACGCCTGAAAAGCTATCTTGATACAAATCAGTTGCACCGTGAGCAGATGTGTCTCGCGATTTTGTCTATTGATAAGAGGTTTTCGGATGTGAGGCCACGGCACCCCCGGGGTGGACCTGATGGCGGTAGAGACATTGAAGCAACTTTTCGTAGCGACCAGCGTGCCTACTGTGCAGTCGGTTTTGCAAACCAAGCGGATAATTCTGACGAGAAGAAGAAAAGGATTTCCAAAAAATTCAGGGATGATTTGCAAAGTGCACTGGATGCCAAACCGACTCCATCGGCATTTATTTTTCTCACGAACATCAATTTTACAGCTGGTGAAAAGGATGCCCTCTTAACGGAAGCACGGACAAAGGGCTTTGGTTGTTGCGATATAATGGATCGTGAGCGTTTACGCATTGCTTTGGATGGTCCTGATGGTTTGGCTATTCGTTTTCAGTATCTAGGCATTCCATTGTCAGATGCAGAGCAAGCAACATTCTTTGCCAGATGGGGTGATGATATTCAGTCGGTGATAGCTACGGGATTTCAAAGAATTGAGAATACCCTTGAACGGTTGTTATTCCTTCAAGAGGCTGCCCATTCTCTGCTGTATATCAATATTGTTTTAGAATTGGGTAGGTCTTATCCAGCTGAAGAAATAGGCCATTTTCGTGCTTTTTGTCATCTGCATCTCAAGGAGGCCAGACATAATATATATGCCATATTGTTTGGATCGTCAGATAAATCCAACCGTATGCGTAGCGATATTCAGGATAAGGACCAAATTTCTGGAATTAAGTATGGAATGAGTGGTGGGCAATGGGAACAACATGTTTCGAACCAAGAGACAGATGCGCGTGAAGGTGATATACAAGAAGACAACAAATACCGTCAAGTAGGCAGTTCTTCTTCTGTCGGCCTGACTGAGGTCAAGACAATAACAATTTCATATAACAGAGATAGCCTGATGACTTTTTGGCCTATGTTGACTTTGCGAGATCTTGATGGTGCATTTTTCTTGCCTTTTCTAAACGCGAGTTTGGCTGAAAAAGTGCGGCAAATTCATGTTTATTCCAACGAGTATAAGCTGCTTGAGCTTAAGCAGCATGAATTTGAGGTTGATAGTGACCCTGTGGCTCCAGCGCTTCCTGTGGCCTTCTCGCAGAGCGAATTGGAGGACCAATGGGTGCGCATCCGGCCGGTTATGGCTTCATGCTTCTTCCTTTTATTTTCAGAGCAAACTCCTTTAAGGATTTTTGCTCCAAAAAAGACAGAGAATAGTTTTAATTCGGTAAGGTGAGAGTGATTTTCAGATTTCCAGGGGTGGTATGATGGATACAGTCATGATTATTTGGGGGTTCAGGCAGTGTTCCCCTTGACAACCCCTCCCATCGCGCCTATCTACCCCGAGTCCGGGGGCAATCCCCGGCACGGCATACGTTCTTGAGAGGCGCGGCAACGCTGCACAGCCCGCCACAAAAATCCTCAGTTCCCACGCCGAATCGACCACTGCCCCGATAGAGCCATCTTGTCCCGGCCCGCAGCGACCGCCACTCGATAAGCTCTTCGCCGCCGTCTGACGTATTTTTGCGTCGCGCGGCCCCTCTCTTACAAAGGACCTATTTTGACCTTTGATTCCTTCGGTTTCCCGTCCCTGATTCTGGCCAACATCAAAGCCCTGGGCTACACCACCCCCACTCCCATTCAGACCCAGGCCATGCCCACAGTGATGCAGGGCCGCGACCTCATGGGCCTGGCCCAGACAGGCACCGGCAAGACCGCCGCCTTCCTGCTGCCCATCCTCACGCGCCTGATGGCCCACAAGCCCGCTGGCCCGCGCCGCAAGATCCGCGCGCTCATCCTGGCCCCCACCCGCGAGCTGGCCGAGCAGATCCACGAGGCCGCCATGGACCTCGCCCGCTCCACCGGCATCCGCAGCACCACCATCTACGGCGGCTGCGCCATGAGCCGTCAGCTCCAGGCCCTGCGCCAGGGCACGGACATCGTGGTGGCCTGCCCGGGCCGCCTGCTCGACCACATGGGCCAGCGCACCGTTGACCTCTCCGGCGTGGAAATGCTGGTCCTCGACGAAGCCGACCAGATGTTCGACATGGGCTTCCTGCCCGGCATCAAGAAGATCCTGGCGGCCCTGCCCAAGCAGCGCCAGAGCATGCTCTTCTCGGCCACCATGCCCGACGCCATCCGCGGCCTGGCCGCAGAGTGCCTGACCGACCCCGAGGTCGTCCGCGTGGGCAACTCGAACCCGGTGGAGACCGTGACCCACGGCATCTACCCCATTGGCCAGCACCTCAAGACCAGCCTGCTGCAGGCCCTGCTGGAGCGCCACAAGACCGGTTCGGTCCTCGTGTTCACGCGCACCAAGCACCGCGCCAAGCGCCTGGCCGAGACCCTGGCCAAGTTTGGTCACTCGGCCACGTCCATCCAGGGCAACCTGTCGCAGAACCAGCGCAAGTTCGCCATGGACGGCTTCCGCGCGGGCCGCTACCGCGTGCTCGTGGCCACGGACATCGCCGCCCGCGGCATCGACGTCAGCCAGATCGAGCATGTGGTCAACTACGACGTGCCGAGCACGCCGGAAACCTACACGCACCGCATTGGCCGCACCGGCCGCGCCTCGCGCACCGGCGAAGCCCACACCTTTGTCACCGGCGAGGACGT
>MGTN01000167.1:33705-35403 GCA_001799475.1 Desulfovibrionales bacterium GWA2_65_9
GCCCCGTCCCGTGCGCCGTACCGCGCCTCCGGCAACTCCTACGGCAACTCGTCCGGCGGTGGTGGCAACACCTCCTACGGCAATTCGTCCGGGAATTCGGACAGCCGCCCGGCCGTGGGCTACAGCAACCGTCCCACCAGCCAGCCTGGCGACGACATCTACGCGGCCGACCGTCCGCGTGGCGACCGTCCCGGCTACGGCCGTCCCCAGGGTGCACGCCCCCAGGGCGCGCGTCCGCAGGGCACCGGCTACCAGGGCAACCGCTCCCAGGGCGCCCGTCCGCAGGGCGGCCAGGGCAACAATTCCGGCAACCGCTAGACCTTACCCTCTGCCTTTGCCCCGGCAATGGCCCTGCCATTGACGCCGGGCCGCACATGACCTAGTCCAGAATACCAGCCGCCCGGAGGGGGAGACTTTCCCCCTCTGGCGCGGCCCATCCGGATATTTGGCCCGCAGTTTGCTATCGCATGCGCAATGCCTTCAACCGGAGTGCTGCATGGGCAATATTCTCATCATCGACGACGACGCCGAGGTCCGCGAGACCCTGCTCTCCCTCACGCGGCGCATGCGCCACGCTGGCGAGGCCGTGGGCTCCATCGCCGACGGGCTGGCGCGGCTGCGCCTGGGCGGCGTGGACGTGGCGTTTCTGGATGTGAGCCTGCCCGACGGCAACGGCCTGGACGCCCTCTCTGAGATCAAGGCGCTGCCGGACTCGCCTGAGGTCATCATCCTCACCGGCCGGGGCGACCCGGACGGCGCGGAGTTGGCCATCCAGGGCGGCGTCTGGGACTATCTGCTCAAGCCCTCGCCCATCAAAGAGACCATGCTCGCCCTTGAGCGTGCGCTGAAATACCGTGACGGCAAGCGCAACGCCTGCGGCCCCGTGGCCCTGGTCATGGAGGACGTGGTGGGCCGCAGCCGGGCCATGCGCGCCTGTTTCGACGCCGTGGCCGGGGCGGCCGGCGCGGTCTCCAGCGTGCTCATCACGGGCGAGACTGGCACGGGCAAGGAGCTCTTCGCCCGGACCATCCACCAGAACAGCGCCCGCGCGGCCAAACCCTTTGTGGTGGTGGACTGCGCGGCCCTGACCGAGACCTTGGTGGAGAGCACGCTCTTCGGCCACAGAAAGGGCGCGTTCACCGGCGCGGACAGCGACCGCGTGGGCCTGGTCAAGCTGGCCGACGGCGGCACCCTGTTCCTGGACGAGGTCGGCGAGATGCCGCTCAATCTCCAGAAAGCTTTTTTGCGCGTATTGCAGGAGCGCCGCTTCCGGCCCGTCGGCGCCAGCCAGGAGGTGGAGAGCGACTTCCGGCTCATGGCCGCCACCAACCGCGACCTGGACCAGATGGTGGAGCAGGGCGGCTTCCGCAGCGATCTGCTGTACCGCATCAAGACCATCCCCATCGGCCTGCCGCCCCTGCGCGAACGGCCCGAGGACATCAAGCCCCTGTGCGTGTTTCGCGTGGGCCAGCTGTGCGAGCAGTACAACCTGCCGCTCAAGGGCTTTGACCAGGATTTCTTCCACGTGCTCGAAGGCTATGCCTGGCCCGGCAACGTGCGCGAGCTGTTCAACGTGCTTGAGCGCGCCTTTGTGGCCTCCAATTCGGCGCGCACGCTCTTTGCCATGCACCTGCCCCAGGACGTGCGCATCAAGGTGGCCAAGGCCTCCCTGCGGCGGCCAGCGGCCCATGGCAGCGG
>MGTN01000167.1:35492-36834 GCA_001799475.1 Desulfovibrionales bacterium GWA2_65_9
GGAGGCCTCTGGCCTGTCCCGCTCGCATCTCTACGCCCTGCTCAAGAAGTGGGGCCTCTCGGTGGACGGCCCTGGCGTCGGTTCCGCCGATCCTGTCTGATTCTTCGGACAACATTCCCGCCCGCGTATCCCCCATCCTGCCACCACCCGTCCGAGAAGCCGGTGTGAGTGCCCGCATTTCGCCCGGTGTTCTCCTGCCGCGGTCTGATCCTCTCGTCTGAAATTGTGGACAGAAGTTATCCGCAAGGCTGGTTTGGAACGGTGGAAGTTTCGTAACATCCTGGCGCGAATTGATGTTTTTACATGCTGGCACACAAGTTGCCTTAAGCCTGCGTGAAGACACACGGCCCGAGTCAGGGTCCGCATGCCACACCCAGGAGACTTCAAGCATGAACGACGCGCTGCTCAAAGAATTTCAGGCTCTGGTCGGCCCGGACAACGTCATGGAGAGCGAGGCTGACCGCTTCTCCTATGCCTACGACGCGGCGGTGCTGGAGTCGGTCATGCCCGGCCTCGTGGTCCGGCCGACCTCGCGCGAGCATCTGGGCCGTGTGGTCAAGCTTTGCAACGACAACGGCCTGCCGCTCACCGTGCGCGGCAGCGGCACCAATCTTTCCGGCGGCGTGATCCCGAGCAAGGGCGGCGTGGTGGTCTTGACCAACGCGCTGAACAAGATCCTGGAGATCAACGAGGCCGACCTCTACGCCGTGGTCGAGCCCGGCGTCATCACCGCCAAGTTCGCCGCAGAGGTTGCGGCGCGCGGCCTGTTCTACCCCCCGGACCCCGGCAGCCAGGCCGTCAGCACCCTGGGCGGCAACGTGGCCGAGAACGCGGGCGGCCTGCGCGGGCTCAAGTACGGCGTGACCAAGGACTACGTCATGGGCGTGGACTTCTTCGACGTGGACGGCGAGATCGTCAAGAGCGGCTCGCGCACGGTGAAGTGCGTCACCGGCCTCAATCTGGCGGGCCTGATGGTCGGCAGCGAGGGCACCCTCGGGGTGTTTGAGAAGCTCATCCTGAAGCTGACCCCGCCGCCGCTGGCGGCCAAGGCCATGATGGCCATTTTTGACGACGTGAACAAGGCCTGCGAAACCGTGGCCGCCATCATCGCGGCCAAGATCGTGCCCGCCACCCTGGAGTTCATGGACAATTTCACCATTCGCACCGTGGAGGACTTCGCCCACGCTGGCCTGCCGGTGGACGCCAAGGCGCTCCTGCTCATTGAGGTGGACGGCCACCCCGGCCAGGTGGCTGACGAGGCCGAGAAGGTCGAGGCCATCTGCAAGAAGCTGGGCGCCGTGCGCATCCAGGTGGCCAAGGACGCCGCCGAGCGCAACAAGGT
>MGTN01000167.1:36893-39144 GCA_001799475.1 Desulfovibrionales bacterium GWA2_65_9
CGGGCGACGGCAACCTGCACCCGACCATCCTGACCGACCGCCGCAACAAGGAAGAGTGGCACCGCGTGGAGGCCGCCATCGACGAGATCTTCGAGGTCGCCCTCGGCCTCGGCGGCACGCTCTCCGGCGAGCACGGCATTGGCCTGGCCAAGAGCAAGTACCTGGAGAAGGAGACCAGCCACGCCACCATCCTGTACTCCCGTCGCCTCAAGAAGGCCCTTGATCCCAAGGGCATCCTGAATCCCGGCAAGATCATCGGGGAGTAGGGGAGCTGTCATGGCCGATATGCACGAACTCCTGCGCCTGCTCGGCGAGCTCGACGACCAGCTGGTCAGCTGCATGCGTTGCGGCATGTGCCAGGCCGTATGCCCAATCTACGGCCAGTCCGGCCGTGAGGGCGACGTGGCGCGGGGCAAGATCGCGCTCCTGGAAGGGCTGGCCCACGAGCTGGTCAAGGACCCCCAGGGCGTGCAGGACAAGGTCACGCGCTGCCTGCTCTGCGGCTCCTGCGCGGCCAACTGTCCCAGCGGCGTCAAGGCCCTGGACATCTTCCTCAAGGCGCGGGTCATCCTCACCGGCTATCTGGGCCTGTCCAAGGTCAAGCAGCTCATCTTCCGGGGCATGCTGACCAAGCCCGGGCTGTTCAACGCCCTGCTCAGCGTGGCCTCCAAGTTCCAGGGCCTCGTCACCAGCCCGGTGAACGACATCATCGGTTCGTCCTGCTCGCGCTGGCTGGAGCCGGTGCTGGGCGAGCGGCACCTGATGCTCCTGGACAAGCGGCCGCTGCACAAGGACGTGCCGAGCCTCAACACCCCGGCGGGCAAGAGCGGGCTCAAGGTGGCCTTCTTCCCCGGCTGCCTGGCGGACAAGATCTTCCCGCGCGTGGGCCATGCGGTACTCAAGGTACTCCAGCACCACGGCGTGGGCGTGTACCTGCCGACTGGCCAGGCCTGCTGCGGCATCCCGGCCCTGTCCGCAGGCGACAAGCAGAGCTTTGAAAAGCTCGTGCGCGCCAACCTGGACGTGTTTTCCGGCCACGATTTCGACGCCCTGGTGACGCCCTGCGCCACCTGCACCTCGACCATGAAGAAGATCTGGCCGACCATGGCCGCGGGCATGAGCGCCAAGGACCAGCAGCGCATCAGCGAACTCTCGGCCAAGGTCATGGACGTCAACGCCTTTGTGGTCGACCACCTCAGCCTGACCCCGCCGGAGCCCAAGGCCGGCGCGATGAGCGTCACCGTGCACGACCCCTGCCACCTCAAGAAGTCGCTCGGCGTCTCGGTCCAGCCGCGCACCGTCCTGCGCATGAACCCGGCCTACAAGGTCGTGGAAATGGATGCTTCCGACGCATGCTGCGGTTGTGGAGGCAGCTTCACCTTGCAGCACGCGGAGATCTCGGCCAAGATAGGTATGCAGAAACGGGACAACATCGTGGGCTCCCACGCTCAGGTGGTTGCCACGGGCTGTCCCGCCTGCATGCTGCAGATCTCCGACATGCTCTCACGCTCCGGCGACCAAATTGCCGTGAGGCACCCCATGGAGATCTACGCAGAGTCACTCTAGCGGAAGGTCCTCTCCCGGCGCCGGGGTCTCGCCCCCCACCCCCCAAGCACTCCGACGCCGGGAGACCCCATGGAAGCCCAACAAACTTAAGGGAGCGTATCGTGGCTGACACCTTATTCGTCACAGGAGTGGAACCGCGCAGCGGAAAGTCCGCCATTGTGCTGGGGCTCATGCAACTGCTGTTGCGCGACATCCAGAAGGTGGCCTTTTTCCGGCCCATCATCAACTCCTCCGAGGCCACGGCCAAGGACCACGACATCAACCTCGTGCTGAACCAGTACAACCTGGACATGCGCTACTCCGAGACCTTCTCCTACACCATGCAGAAGGCCCGCGAGATGATCAACCAGGGCCAGCACGAGGCCCTGCTTGAGAAGGTTCTGAGTGACTTCAACTCACTCAAGGGCCGTTTCGACTTCATCCTCTGCGAGGGCACGGACTTCCTCGGCTCGGACCCGGCGTTCGAGTTCGACATCAACGCCGACATCGCCGCCAACCTGGGTTGCCCGGTGCTGCTCGTGTGCAACGCGCAGAAAAAGACCCAGGAAGAGATCGTGACCTCCTCGCTCTTGACCATTGAGTCCTTCGAGGACAAGGGGCTGGACATCCTGGCTGCGGTCATCAACCGCGTGGAGGATGTGGACGGCGAGAACATGGTCGAGGAACTGCGCCAGAAGATCCGCTG
>MGTN01000167.1:39151-43062 GCA_001799475.1 Desulfovibrionales bacterium GWA2_65_9
ACCTCGTCGACTCCTACGTCATCGCAGCCATGCAGCTGGGAAACTTTTTGAACTACCTGGAGCGCGGCACCCTGGTCATCACCCCGGGCGACCGCTCAGACATCATCCTGGGCAGCCTGGCCTCGCGGCTCTCCACCAACTATCCGGACATCTCGGGCATCCTGCTCACCGGAGGACTGGAGCCATCAGAGTCCGTCACACGACTCATCGAAGGCTGGGTGGGCGCGCCCATCCCCATCCTGATGGCCGAGGGTCACACCTACAAGACCGCGCGCATTTTGTATGACCTGTACGGGCGCATCGAGCCCGGCGACCAGAACAAGATCCAGTCGGCCCTGCGCGTGTTCGAGGAGCATGTGGACATGGCCGAGCTCCGCACCAAGCTCGTGGCCGCCAAGCCCACCACCGTGACGCCCAAGATGTTCGAATTCAGCCTGATCCTCAAGGCCAAGGTCAAGAAGCAGCGCATCGTCCTGCCCGAGGGCACGGGCGAGCGCATCATGCGCGCGGCGGACATCCTTCTGCGCCGGGGCGTGGTGGATATCACCCTGCTCGGCAAGGAGCACGACATTCGCACCAAGATGAGCCAGCTGAACCTGGAGCTGGAGGGCGTGGAAATCATCGAGCCCTTCAAGTCCCCGAATTACGAGGACTATGTCCACACCTACTACGAGCTGCGCAAGCACAAGGGCATCCGCGAGGAGGACGCCCGCGACCGCATGCTCGACCCGACCTTCTACTCGACCATGATGGTCCACAAGGGCCATGCCGACGGCATGGTCTCCGGGTCCATCACCACCACCCAGCAGACCATCCGTCCGGCCTTTGAGATCATCAAGACCAAGCCGGGCTCCAGCATCGTCTCCAGCGTGTTCTTCATGTGCCTGAAGGACCGCGTGCTGGTCTACGGCGACTGCGCCGTGAACCCGAACCCCACGGCCGAGGAGCTGGCCGAGATCGCGCTCAGTAGCGCCGAAACCGCACAACTCTTCGGCATCGAGCCGCGCGTCGCCATGCTCTCGTACTCCACCGGCGACTCGGGCAAGGGCCTGGATGTCGAGAAGGTCATTGAGGCCACCAAGATCGCCCATGAGCGCGCCCCGCACCTCCTGCTGGAAGGCCCGCTGCAGTACGACGCCGCCGTGGACATTGAGGTGGCCCACACCAAGATGCCCGACAGCGCCGTGGCCGGACGCGCCACCGTGTTCATCTTCCCGGACCTGAACACCGGCAACAACACCTACAAGGCCGTGCAGCGCTCCGCCCAGGCCGTGGCCATCGGACCCGTTCTCCAGGGCCTGAACAAGCCCATCAACGACCTCTCGCGCGGCTGCACCGTGCCGGACATCGTGAACACCGTTGCCATCACCGCCATCCAGGCCCAGGCCGTGAAGAAGGGCTAGCGGAAGTACCATGAACATACTCGTCATCAACACCGGCAGCTCCTCGCTCAAGTACCAGCTCTTCGACATGGCCGGCCCGACAGTCCTGGCCTCGGGCCTGGTGGAGCGCATCGGCGAGAGCCGGGCCAAGCTCATGCACAAGAAGCGCCCCGGCCAGGACGGCGAGGGCGCGTTGACCCGCGAGGAAGCCATGCCCGACCACGGCGCGGCCATGCGCGCGGTCATCACCCTCCTGACCGACCCGGAGCACGGGGTCATCAAGGACACCTCGGAAATCAACGCCGTGGGGCACCGCGTGGTGCACGGCGGCGAGCACTTCCACGCCTCGACCCTGGTGGACGCGGACGTCATGGACGCCATCCGGGCCTGCGTGCCTCTGGCCCCGCTGCACAACCCGGCCAACCTGATCGGCCTTGAGACGGCCCAGGCCCTGTTTCCGGGCGTGCCGCAGGTGGCCGTGTTCGACACGGCCTTCCACCAGACCATGCCGCCCAAGGCTTACCTCTATGCCCTGCCATACGAACTGTACACGGAGCTCAACGTGCGCCGCTACGGCTTCCACGGCACCTCGCACCGCTTTGTCGCGGGCGAGGCGGCCAGGATGCTGGGCAAGGCCCCGGAGGACACCAATCTCATCACCGTGCATCTGGGCAACGGTTCGAGCATCTGCGCGGTAAAGGGCGGCAAGAGCGTGGACACGTCCCTTGGCATGACGCCCCTGGCCGGGGTCATCATGGGCACCAGAAGCGGCGACATCGACCCGGCCATCATCTTCTACCTCGCGGAGCGCAAGGGGTACTCGCTCGGCGAGATCGACGACATTTTGAACAAGAAGAGCGGGCTCAAAGGCATCTGCGGCATGAACGACATGCGCGACATCCACAAGGCCGTGGCCGAGGGTGACGTGCAGGCCAGGCTGGCCCTGGACATGTTCGGCTACCGCAACCGCAAGTACATCGGTTCTTACATGGCGGTGCTTGGCCGCGTGGACGCCATCGTGTTCACGGCCGGCATTGGCGAGAACGATCCTGTCTCGCGCGAGCTGTCCTGCCGGGGGCTCACTGCCCTGGGCGTGGAGCTCGACCATGAGCGCAACCAGTCCCCGGAGCGGGGCGCGCGTGACATCGGCGCTGCTGGCTCCCAGGTGCGCGTTATGGTGATCCCGACCAACGAGGAGTTGGAGATCGCCAGACAGACCGGTGAGGTGCTGCGGGCCCGCTAAGAAATATCGGCGGAGACCCCGTGCGGATGGTTGTCCGTCGCGGGAAGCAACGGACAACTTTAGCGCAAGGAGGACTCTCATGGACCCAATGGTGGCTCAGGTTGTTGAAACCTGGAAACAGGTCTACACGCCCATCGGCGACGGCGGCTATGTGCTTCCGGCACTGGTGGCAGCTATCCCTCTCTACATTCTGTTCTACATGCTCGCGGTGCGCCGCGCAAAGGGCCACTTCGCCGCCGGTCTGGCGCTATTGGCAGCCATTGGCGTCGCCATCACCGTATGGGGCATGCCCGCCAAACTGGCCATTTCCTCGACGCTTTACGGCGCGGCCATCGGCCTGTTCCCCATCGTCTGGATCGTCATCACGGCCATCTGGGTCTACAACATGACGGTCGAATCCGGGCAGTTCGAGGTCATCAAGACCTCGCTGGCCTGCGTCACCGAGGACCGCCGCCTTCAGGCCATCCTCATCGCCTTTGCCTTCGGCTCCTTCATCGAGGGCACGGCCGGCTTCGGCACCCCGGTGGCCATCACCGCGGCCATGCTGGTGGGCCTCGGGTTCAACCCGCTGTACGCGGCCGGTCTGTGCCTCATCGCCAACACCGCGCCCGTGGCCTTCGGCGCGCTCGGCATCCCCATCATCGCCGTGGCCGAGCTGACCAAGCTCGATCTCATGAAGATCAGCTCCATCGTCGGCCGCCAGCTGCCCTTCCTGTCCATCATCGTGCCCCTGTGGCTGTCCGTCACCATGTGCGGCTTCAAGCGGTCCATGGAGATCCTGCCCGCCATCATCGTGGCCGGCGTGTGCTTCGCGGGCTCGCAGTTCGTTGTCTCCAACTACGTCGGCCCCATGCTGCCCGACGTCATCTCGGCCATCGTGACCATCGTGGGCATGTTCCTGTTCCTCAAGGTCTGGAAGCCCAAGGCCATTTGGCGCTTCGCGGATGAGCCCGCCACCACCGGCCCGGCCACCTGCTCCTACAGCTCGGGCGAGGTCCTGCGCGCCTGGGCGCCTTGGCTCGTGCTGGCCGTTGCGGTCTTTGTCTGGGGCCTCAAGGGCACCCAGGCCGTGCTGAACACCGTGACCGTGATGATGCAGTGGCCCGGCCTGCACAACCTGGTCATCAAGACCGCCCCCATCGTGGCCAAGGAAGCCGCCTACGGGGCCATGTACAAGTTCAACTGGATGTCCTCGCCCGGCACTGCGGTGCTCTGCGCAGGCATCCTGTCCATCTTCATCCTGCCGAACTACGGCCCTGGCAAGGCCATCGGCTGCTTCTTCCGCA
>MGTN01000167.1:43138-43319 GCA_001799475.1 Desulfovibrionales bacterium GWA2_65_9
CCATGTCGCTCTTGGCGATCAGCTGGCGCGCGAAGAGCTCGCTCTTGCGCTCGCGATCGCGCTGGGCGTCGAGCACGGCCACCTGCGCCTTGGCCGTCTGCGCCCTGGCCTCGGCGAGGGCCGCACGGGCATTCTCGACGTCGGCGCGCGCCCGCTCGACCTGCGCCTCCTGGTTAAGGAC